>JBAVGI010000637.1:0-23420 GCA_049684755.1 Candidatus Sulfotelmatobacter sp. | reverse complement strand
CTCAAAAAGCATTGTCATTCCGACCGGAGTATTTCCTTCCGCGAGGAAGGGAATGCGTAGTGGAGGAACCCGCTGTTTTCTCAGCCGAAATCGATCCTGCTTCCAAAGGCGAAACTCCACAAAGCCTGCGCCACCGTGGAAGAGCGGCGCTTCAGCGCCGCGTAATCTCGCAAAAAAATGATCCGAACTTCAGCCCGCTTCGCTCTCCATTCGTCAACCCCAAAATAACCTCATTCACGCCACTCTCCACCTTTGTGAACCCCACATGAATTCCACTTGTGGAAAATTGGTCACCGACCGCCGCACCAAGCCCGTCATTGCTGGAGATACAACATGTAGTGTTTACCTCTTGACAGCTACAATAAGCGGGAGTAACTTTGCAATCCCATAGGCTTTGAACTCGCCTCGCGGGAACGGGGCGACATCCGCCTAAGTAAAGCGAAGAGAGTAGTCAGGACGGGTTCGGAGCCGGGCCAGAGGTGACCCGGCTCCATCCCGTAAACATAAACAAACAAAGGCCTTCCTGGTCGAGAAGGCGAACTAGAGAAACTGCGGTGGCCGTCCCCCGATCCTCCCCCGGTGGACGCCAAACTCAGTCAACAATAGTCGTCTTCCGAGCTGGCGGGTGGTCTCAAGCCCTTTACCAATAGCCGGAAGTCGGAAGCCAGTTCCTTAGGAGCCCAAATGGAAACCCTAACCCGCCTCGTCACCGATTCATTGGCCCGGCACGGCTTCGATCGCCCCGTCGACCCGCGCCGCCTGCAATGGTCACGCTGGTTCCGTTGCGACTCCACTCACAGTCTCCTGGTAGTCCCCAGTAAACCCGGCATCTTCGCAATAGCCGAAGAAGTCATGGACCTCGGCCCCACCAATACTCATGTGGGAACAACCGCACCCGACGCGGGCAACGCGCATGTGGCGACAGCCGCCCGCGGCTGTCCCGAGCGAAGCTCGGAAGTCGTATCGGGTGGAGCGACATTCGAGGGAAGCACGGTTCGGGAAGGGCACGACTTTAGTCGTGCCGTTACGCCACTCAGAAACACGCCGGCTTCAGCCGCTGAGGGAACTCCTGACGCGGACAATAGAAACGCGCCCGTCCGCCGCATGCTGGCCGTCCTCCAATTCTCCGAAGACGACGACATGGCCTTCACCCTCGACCGCATGTTCACCCGCATCAATCCCATGCGCGCCCGCTTGGCCTCCGGCCGCTGCTTCCTGCGTTTCGTCACCATCGAAGACCAGGACCAGCGCCGCAGCATCTGCAGCGCCCTGAATCAATGGGTGCTCTCTTCCGCGGAGAAAGCCACCGGCATTCCCGCCGCCTTCTCATCGTCGGTGGAAATAAGCACGGACGGCGAAAGGAGCGAGGTGGGCGCAGGCCATTCGCGCGCGGGCAACTTGCCCGCGAATATCGCCCGCGATTCTGGAGCCAACAAAAATCTTCACTGTCCGCAGCCGCTCCCCTCGGGCTTCTAAGCGAAAGGGATTCCGGGATTCGTATCAAGGTACCGCTTTAGGAGTAACGGCAGAAGCGGTTATGTATGTGGACATTGGCCCCCGGGGTAAAGCGATTGGTATCGATGAAGTAGCCATTGTGGGTTCGTATCAGGGTACGGCTTCAGCCGTACCGCAAAGCACTAAAGGAAATGGGCTTCAGCCCCTGCCTTTCAGGAGCAAAAATGAACGACGCAAGAACTTGGGCGCTAGTCGAGAACCTGTCAAACCTCGATCAAATGGAATCCCGCCGCCGCGAGAGCGCTTCCAACTCAAGCTTGATGGCCGACCGCTACCGCGCAATCGCCGCCGTTTTTGTCGGGCATGCCGAAGCCGCACTTGATCCGGTTGTGCAACACCTGGATCTTATCGAAGCCAAGAATTTCACGCGCCTGGCCGAGATGGAAGAAAGCAGCGCAGCCCGCGGCCAACAAGATCTGGCAGAAATAGCAACGTTGAAACAAGGAACGCTGGCTCTCCTCCAACGATCAGAAAGTTAAGAAGCCCCGTAGGGCGGCAGATGATAGCCCGGCACGGCAGTGCCGTGTAGAAGTTAAGAAAAAAGAAGCGACTCCCGAGGGAAGGAACGTTGAGCAGCGGACGCCAAGACATAGCTAGGTTGGATATCAACACCAGCAGGGAGGAATTATGAATGTTTGTCAGAACGGTGCCTCTAGAACGCCTCCGCAAGCGCGCTTCGCGTCCGGAAGCGAATGGCTCGCATGGCGGCTGGATTGGGAACGAGGTCGGCAAGAAATTGTCGAAGCCAATGAGGCGAAGCGGCAAACGCTTCTAAAGCTCCTTCCTTCCAACGTCGTAATGGACGGACCTCCCGCCGAGTGTGGCGATCGGCTAGAGATAATCTATCCAATCCGACGGCTCGATCTGAGGCCGGACAAGAACGGCAGAATCTGGATCCTCGGCCCGAGCATGCCTATGAGCCAAGCTGAGTTGGAGGGCCATTTCAGCCGACAGATCCAAGCGAACTCGCTGTGAGAAATGAATGAGTGTCTGCTCCATAGGAGCTACTAGCTCTTTGAAAAAAGCTTCACCCCGAACAATTTCCCGTTCGGGAACGCCCAATTTCCCGCCTCCGCCTCCCCGGGACGCCGAATCGGGCTCTGTTGATTAGAATCTAATTACTAATGGAGAAAGCTATGCCCGAGCTCAAAACCACCCCCGTGAACTCCCCCGCAACCTCCTTCCCCGCGAGCGATTCTGCGGCCACCAAGAAGACCGCCCCCGGCCTGTCCTTCCGCCGTCTGTTCACCAAACTCGGCGTCTCCCCCTGCGACGAAGTCGAATGGGATCTCCGCCTCGCCCAGATCACCGACGCGCAAGGCAACGTGATCTTCGAGCAGAAAGACGTCGAAGTCCCCAAAGACTGGTCCATGACCGCGACCAACATCGTCGCGTCAAAATATCTGCACGGCAAAGTCGGCACCCCCGAGCGCGAAACCGGAGTCCGCGCGCTCGTCACCCGCGTCGCCGAAACCATCCGCAACTGGGGACTCGCGCAAGGTTATTTCAAGACTCCGGAAGACGGAGCGACCTTCCACGACGAACTCGTGCACATCCTAGTTCGCCAGTACGCCGCCTTCAACTCGCCCGTCTGGTTCAACGTTGGCTGCGATCGCATTGAGCCCAACTCCGACGCTCGAAACTGGCACTGGAATCCGCAAACGCAACAAGTCGAATTCGGCGTAACCGGCTACAGCAAGCCGCAGTGCTCCGCTTGCTTCATCAACTCGGTAAAAGATTCGCTCGATTCGATTCTCACTCTCGCGAAGACCGAAGGCATGTTGTTCAAGTGGGGCAGCGGCACCGGGACGAATCTCTCTCCCCTGCGCGGTTCGACCGAAGGTCTAAGCGGCGGAGGCACCGCCAGCGGCCCGCTCAGCTTTATGAAAGGTTTCGACGCCTTCGCTGGCGTAATTAAATCCGGAGGCAAAACTCGACGCGCCGCCAAGATGGTCATCCTCAACGTCGACCATCCTGACATCGTCGAGTTCATCGAGTGCAAACAAAAAGAAGAAGCCAAAGCTCACGCGTTAGTCGCGCAAGGCTACGACGGTTCGCATCCCGATTCTGACGCCTACTCCTCCATCTTCTTCCAGAACGCAAACAACTCCGTCCGCGTCACCGACGACTTCATGTACGCCGTTCTGCGCGACACCGATTTCTCCACCAAAGCAATCGGCGACGGCAACGTTATGAAGACTCACAAAGCCAAAGATCTTCTCAAGAAAATTTCCGAAGCCACCTGGCACTGCGGCGATCCCGGCATGCAGTACGACACCACCACAAATCGCTGGCACACGTCGAAAAACACTGCAAGAATTAACGCGAGCAATCCGTGCAGCGAGTACATGTTCCTCGACGATTCCGCCTGCAATCTCGCCAGCCTGAATCTTCTGAAGTTCGCGCCCAACGGCACATTCGACGTCGAAGCCTATCGACATGCAGTCGACATCTTAATCACCGCGCAGGAAATTCTCGTCGACAACGCCGGGTATCCCACAGAAATGATCATGCGCAACTCGCATGACTACCGCCCGCTCGGACTAGGCTACGCAAATCTCGGCGCACTCTTAATGGCCGCGGGTCTGCCCTACGACTCCGATGCCGGCCGCGACTACGCCGCCTGCGTTACCGCCATCATGTGCGGCGAAGCCTATCTGCAATCCAGCAAGATCGCCGAACAATGCCAACCACTAACCCCCGCAACCGAAACCGTAGCCACGCGCCTCGGCATGACCGGTGGAAAAACGAACCTGGCAGCAACGAACCATGGAGGGGCGGACGCCTTCGTCCGCCCAGCGAGCGAAGCGAGCTCCCCCGCACAGACCATGCCCGGCGGAGCCTGCCCCGGCTGGTACATCAACCGCGAACCCTTCCTCGACGTAATCCGCATGCACCGCGCCAGCGTCAACAACATAAACAAAAACAACGTCCCCACTCCACTCTACGAATCCAGCAAATCAACCTGGGACGAAGCCCTCTCTCACGGCGAAAAGCACGGCTACAGAAACGGCCAAGTAACAGTATTAGCGCCCACAGGAACCATAGGCTTCATGATGGACTGCGATACTACAGGTGTAGAGCCTGATCTTGCGCTGGTTAAGTACAAGAAGCTGGTTGGCGGAGGAATGATTAAGATCGTCAATCAAACTGTACCGACGGCTCTGTTCAAGCTTGGCTACGATCACGATCAGGCGAATGCGATTGTCAGTTACATCGATGCCACCGGAACCATCGAGGGCGCGCCGCATATTAAGGACGATCATCTTGCCGTCTTCGATTGCTCCTTCAAGCCGGCGAAGGGGACGCGGTCGATTGCTCCGATGGGGCACTTAAAGATGATGGCGGCGGCGCAGCCGTTTATCTCCGGAGCTATATCGAAGACGGTCAATCTTCCGGAGAACGCATCGGTCGAAGACATCATGGAAGCTTATCTGCAGGCGTGGAAGCTTGGCTTGAAAGCTGTTGCTGTTTATCGCGACGGCTGCAAAAAATCTCAGCCGCTTTCTGCTGCGGGGACGAAGACTGCTAACTCTTCGAAGGATGATCCGCGGCCGGGGGAGGCCGCGCCGCACGAGCCTGAGGATATGAACGCGCCTCCGCGCGCGGTGCGGCACAAGCTGCAGGAAGAGCGCGCCTCGATCACGCACAAGTTCAACATTGGCGGCCACGAGGGCTACATCACGGTCGGGCTCTATCCCAATGGCGACCCGGGCGAACTGTTCATCACCATGGCGAAAGAAGGATCGACGGTCAGCGGATTGATGGACAGCTTTGCACTGGCAGTCTCAATCGCTCTGCAGCACGGCGTGTCGCTGAAATTGTTCTGCGAAAAATTCGCGCACACCCGCTTCGAACCCAGCGGCTGGAGCGGCAATCCCGACATCGGCTACGCCAAGTCGATCATGGATTACATCTTCCGCTGGCTGCAGCTGCGCTTCACCGGACAGCAGCAATTGCTCTTCGAAAATCTGCGGCCGAAGTCGGGCGCGCAATTGTCAGAGGATGCGGCGTCCGGCATCCGCCGTCCGGAAACCGGGAACCGCGAGCCGGGAGCCGGTTCCATCCACGCCGCCGATGCGCTGGCCGGCATCATCGACCTGGGCGACGCTCCCACCTGCAGCTTCTGTGGCAGCATCATGACGCGAAACGGTTCGTGCTATCGCTGCGGGAGTTGCGGGAGCACGAGCGGGTGCTCGTAGCGGCAAAGAACGTCGTCAGTTGAATTACACATTGCCATGTGTAAGAATCTACACATGGCGACGAATTTGGCGTTGGACGACAAGCTCATCGAGGAAGCGCGACGGGCCGGGAAGCACAAGACCAAGAAAGATGCGGTCACGGCGGCGCTCGCCGAGTATGTGAAGCGGCGAAAGCAGTTGCGCATCCTGGACGCCTTTGGGACCTTTGAATTTGACCCGGCGTATGACTACAAGGCGGAGCGGCGGCGGGTTAAAGGCAAAGCCCGCGCATGATGGTGCTGGTGGACACTTCGGTGTGGTCGCTGGCGCTACGGCGCAAGCCCGGCGATTTGAATGCTCGCGAGCGGAATCTTTCGGTAGCCCTGGCTGAATTGATTCGGGAGGGGCGGGCGCAGATTGTGGGAGTGATCCGTCAGGAGTTGCTTTCCGGCATTCGCGAGGCGGAAAGGTTCGAGAAGTTGCGCGATTACTTGCGCGCGTTCGACGAACCCTTGCTGGAGATCGCCGATTACGAGGCGGCGGCAGAGGCGCACAATCGGTGCCGCAGCAGGGGAATTGCGGGATCGGCCATCGACTTCCTGATCTGCGCTGTGGCGCTGCGGCGGGAGTGGCAGGTGTTTACTGCCGATAGCGATTTTGAGGCATACCGCAAAGTATTGGCGGTGCGGCTGTATGGGAAGTGACAGGAGGGGGCTTTTAGTCGCAGCTTCTGCGGCAGCAGCATGACGCGGAAAGGTTAGTGCGTGAGTTGCGGGAGTACGAGCAGGTGCAGCTAAGCGGTCTAAGAGTGTCGTCATTCCGACCGAACGCGTCTTTTGCACGACCGAGGAATCTGCTGTTGGGTTCGGGAATGGCTCAGCTTAAGCTGCGCCGAAACGGTAAACGAAATACTGCGGCTTTAGCCGCTGAAACCAACAAGTCTGCGGCGGTAAGCTGTGATGGGGCACGGTAAGCCGTGCCCCATTATCTTTGAGCATTTATGCTGAACGCGGATGATCCTTCAACCTTCCCTGCAGTCCGCCGCCTGCAAAGCATCGCCGCGGCCGGTGATAGGCCAATCATCCTATGGGTGGGCGCCGGAGCAGGTCGGTGGCTCGGGTATGCGTCTTGGGAGAATCTGGCCCGCCAACTGCGCAAAGAGTTCTTTCAGCAGCACCTACCCGGCTTCAATAATGACGGCGCGATGGCGCTGATCGACAAGAAGGAGTTTCCGGCGCTATTCCAAATGTGCAGGGACCTCGACGCCGCGATCTACTACAGGTTTATCGTCGATTCTTTCGCACCAAGGCAGCAGACCCCCGTTTATGCGGACTTCGTCAGGCTTCTTGGAAAGATTGATCCACTGTTCATCGTAACTACAAACGTTGACGAAATGTTGGAGAAGAGCTTGCCCCTGACGGAAACTGTGCAGAGAACTGATCTCGACAGATGTGTGGAGCTGTTACACACTCGAAGGCCGTTCGTCGCGAAGTTGCACGGATCGATTAGCGCGGTTCAGCGCACAGTCTTCGCCACAGAGGACTACCAATCCTTGGTCGGGAATCGTTCTACATTAACTTCCTAAAGTACGCTTTCACTGGGTGCACGGTAGTTTTTCTGGGCTACGGTGTCCGGGATGACTACGTGATAAAGCTGTTGAGCGAGAACATTGAGGAGATGCAACTCTTCGGCCCGGGGCCGCACTTCGTGGTCACCAATGAAGCGGTGTCAGTTGCCTCTCTTCACAAGATCGGATACTCCCTCAAGATTCGACCGGACCACACCGCAGCATTAAGCGTGTTGCATTTTATCATTCCGTCGCCTCAAGCAACGCGGGAGGGCGATGCCGCTGTCTCGCGGCCACAGGCGGTTGAGCCGAGCGATGGTCGCTCTATTGTCGGCGCTGTTCCCTCCGGGAAAACTGCGTACTTCATCTCCGATCTAATCCCGCCTGGAACTTGGCAGACGTCACAGGAGATCACGGCTCAAGGTGCCGGGGCGAGATCGAGGGATCGTTCGGCCTTGGCTTTACAAACGACGAGGTTCCTCTTCCTTTCTCAACAGCCTTGCACGACATAGTCGTTGGCTTGATCTGCTTCGATTATATCTATCTGCCGTTCGCTGTACTGGGCTCCGCCCACAACCTGCTAGGTTCGGAGTTGTTTTGGGAACTCGTCCGGCTGGATGTCCTGCATTTCGTGCATAGTGAGGCGAGGCCTGGTGCGCTTTTTCAAAAAGGCGAGCCACTGGGAGCTATAGGGGACGTGACCGGAGGTACCACGGCGGGTCCGGAGCCTCCATCACTACCTGCACTCATTCGCAAGGCTCTTTCCCCAGCGCCGGGAAAGGAGAAGCTGGCGGAAAGCTTATTCGATACGCTCGAGCAGAAAACCGCAGTCTACACGCACTACAAGGAAGCCGACGTGCCAGCTCTTGTCCGGGGTGCAGTGCTGATGCCCGCCGTTTCGAAGCTGCTAGGCGTGGGCGACACCATCCTTCCAACGCAGGTTCCGCGGTGGTTGCGGTACCCCTACCTCAGGCTGGCGCATCTGGTTCAGACCGGGGTATTGTGCGCCGAGTATGGAATCCAAGCCGCCAAGGTGCCTTTCGGAGGCGTACACCTTACCGCCGCCGCGTTTGGCGTTCAGCCAATGGACATGCAGGCAGACAACGTGGCGAGCTATGTCTCATCCGGCGCGTTCAACTCGGATCTCGGAGCGCTCATTGCCAACGACGCGTCTCTAATGAGGCGAATCGTCAGTTTCCGCGCATCGGTTGAGGGCGATACTTTCCGGCGCGAAATTGGCCAGGTCTTGGCTACGCAGAGTGGTCGAGGATTCAGTGCCTCGGTGAACGCCGGGCTGTCGCGTGCTCTGCCGGTCGCTGTTCTTCAGCGAGCGCAGGATCGGTTGCTCAGTCTGATGACTGTGAGCTCGGGCGTCTCTCGGGTTCCTGCCGTTTGGGGAAGTACTCTCTTGTCTGACGCGAGCATCCGCCATTGGCGCGCAAAGAGCCAGAGGCTCCTTCTCGAGATGTGTCGATCGCGCGGGATCGGCAGGAATGACCCATGCATTTGCGGGTCTCGTGAAAGGTTACGTCTTTGCTGCCTCGCAGCGCTACAGTAAAGAGCCTGCGTAGCGTCGTCGTTCCTGTTCCCAGAAGATCCTCGCGAATCGGGCCGGTGGAATCCCACCCTTCGCAAAGTGCGCGAAGGATGGGGCACCCTCGGTTTGTGGGGGCGTCGGCTAACAGCAGGTTCCTCGACTGCGAAAGATCATCCGCTATCGCGGATGGTCTTTCTTCGCTCGGAATGACAATATTTTTGGTGAGGTTGCGGCACGACCGAAGTCGTGCCCTGATGCGAAGCGTGGCCGCTTGGCGATTTCTTGTCAAGGGGGTGACACGATATATATCTGGGTATTGTGATGAAGGCAAAGGCGAAATATTGTTGGCTATTGTGTCACATTTTTACTATGCAATATGTTATAATAGAGGTAATAATTTAATTTCCGGCTACGGAATTTTCAGTCGCGGCCCTTTCGGGGGCCGCGATTTTTATTTTGCATGAAGAGGGCGAGAGCAAATGCGCAGAAAGCTGGACCGACTCGCAGGCGGGAAGCTAAAAGATCCCAAGGAACGAGGAGAGTGGGCCGAACTCTATTTCATGATGCTCGCGGCGGGCCACGGAATGAAGGTCTCAAGACCATTTGGCGTGGCAAGGTACGACGTTGGAGTGGATCATCCGACGCGATCGCTCCGGGTACAAGTGAAGTCCACCATCCACTGGCGCACGGGTCATGGATACAGCCTTAAGTTGGTCGGATCGAGACGCAAAAAGTACGAGCCCGGAGCCGTGGATTTTTTCGCGATTCTTCTCATTCCCGTTGATGAGTGGTATCTCATTCCTTTCGGTATAGTCGGCGAAGCGCATTGCAGCCTCCATTTTTCTCCGCGCAACAAGCGGCAGAAATATGGGAGATATCGAGAGGCGTGGGAGTTGTTGCGAGGTGAAACGGGGCTGACGATTCAGGCTTGTTGGGATGAGGGAGAGTGGGAGTATGCGGAGAAAAGGGATTCCTCGAGTTCGCGGGATCATTCGTTACACGGATGATCCTGCTTCGCTCGGAATGACAGAGACTTTATTGTCGGAATGACAGAAATTATTTGTCGGGGTGAACTTTGTCGGAATGAACAAGGTCACAACTCGTCACAATTTTCGTTTCTCAAAAAATTCTAGCGTGGGGCGGGGAGGTTTGAACTCCAGCAATCGGCGAGGATGAGCCAGGCTCCGAGGCGCTTCCAGGTTTTGAGGTATTTGCCGCGGTCGCCGCGAATGGTTCCGTCGGGTTTGTGGATGGCGACAGTGTAGCGGCCGATTTCCATGGCGAGATCTCCGGCGGCTTCGATGCGGATGGTTTCGAGACGGAGGTCCTGGTATCCAGCGTCGGCGAAGTGGCGGAGGAGATGCTCAACGGATTTTGGCCCGTAGGCGGAGTCGTGATGTGGGGACATCAGGGCGCCATCGGGCGCGAAGAGGGCGGCGGCTTGATCGTAGTTGCCGGTGTTGAAGGCGATGACGAAATCCTGGGCGAGGTTGCGGATGAGGGACTGGACATCCATAAACGGACGAGAGTCCGCCACGGAACTCGAGTAGGGCCGGTACATCTTACTACCTCCTGGGGGAAGGCAAGAGCAAGTAGCCGCTGAGCAAGCGGAATTGCTCTTTGTGCTAAGGGGGATTCTAGCGCAAGTGACTGTGGAAAGAGAAAAATTCTGCAGAGTTAAAGGGGGGATTCCTGCAGCGGGACGGGAGAACACTGTAGGGGAGGAGCGGAAATATTTGAGAGAGCATCCAGCGAAGGCGAGGGCGGCATCTGATTTGGGCCCGAAATTGGAGGCAAAGCAGATGGTCAAGCGAGGAATCTATGAGATTTCAAGACGTGAGACTTAAAGGATTGGGCACGGGATTGTTAGGTGCAGGATTGTTGGGGCTGGTGCTGGGAACGTGCGGGACGGTGAAGGCTCAGGATGCGAGGGACGATGCCAAGCCGCAGCAGGAAGAGCCGAAGCAGGATGAGGCGAAGCCAGCGCAGCCAAAGCCGGACAAGGATATGAAGCCGGGGCAGGAGCAACCTGCGCCGAAGGCGGAGGAAGGGAAGCCGGCGGCAAAGAACGACAAGATGGACAAGCAGGATGAGAAACGGAACAGCGAGATGAAGCCGGCGCAGGAGCAGAATCGTCCGATGCAGAATAATAATAACGATCGGGCCATGCAGAATGGTGGCGATCATGCGAAGCCGGCGGGACAGCAAGGCGGGCAGCGCATTCCGGATGATAAATTCCGGGCGAATTTTGGGCGGCAGCACACGTTCCGCGTGCAGACGCAGGTGGTGCAGGGGCAGCCGCGGTTTCAATATGGCGGGTACTGGTTCGCGCTGGCGAATCCGTGGCCGGGAGACTGGGCTTATACGGACGATTGCTACGTTGACTATATCGATGGAGAGTATGTTTTGATCGATCTGCTGCATCCGGGAGTAGAGATTCCGTTAGTCGTGGTTGTGGAGTAGATTTTGGGTTGAGGTAATGAAAGGCCCTTCGCGCGGAGATGAATCTTCGCGGGGTTACACAGGGGAAAGGCGGGGAAGACTTGTTTCTACTTGTGCATGGGGCCCGCTTGACGGTATGGTGCGCGGATGGGCGAGCGGGAGACGGTTACGCGAAATCGGAATGACGAGAAGACGGGCACGGAGCGGGTGAAGGATGTGGGGAGAGTTTGCCCTAACTGTTCGACGGAGTTGCGGGAGCGAGGGTGCAAGTTGAGCTGTGCTGTGTGCGGATTTTATCTGAGTTGCTCGGATTTTTATTGAGCGTCGCATTATTTCCCGAAGTTGCGGTTGCGAAGAGCGATCCACTGACAGGCTGAGCGGTGTGCGTCTACAATGATCAGGTATTTTATTTCTTGATCGTGTTTAGGAGAACGTGATGGAACGGAAGGCGAGCGCGGTTTGGAAGGGCGGATTGAAGGATGGGAAGGGAACGATCTCAGCTCCGGGCGGGGTGCTGAAGGATACGCAGTATTCATTCACTTCGCGATTTGAAAATGGTCCGGGGACAAATCCCGAAGAGTTGAATGCAGCGGCGCATGCGGCATGTTTTTCCATGGCGCTGTCGGCGCAGTTGGGCGGGGCGAATCTGAAGCCGGAGAGCATTAACACCAATGTGACTTTGACGATGGAGAAGCAGGACTCCGGATGGACGATTACATCGAGCCACATCGATGTAGTGGGGAATGTTCCGGGCGCGGATGCAGCGACGTTTCAGAAGTACGCGGAAGCGGCGGAAAAGGGATGTCCGGTGTCGAAGGTGTTGAACGCGAAGATTTCAATGACGGCGAAGCTGGGGTAGGGCGGGTTCGGGATTTTGGGCGTGCGGTTTTATTGACGGGCGCATGCGCGATCTTAAAACGCGGAGTACGCTGAGAAATTCCGCGGAGTGCGCTGAGTTCTCGATCGCTTCCGGAATGAAGGTCCTCTGGGGCCAGTGTTTGACAGGTGGTGACGGGGCTGTAAAATAGAAGTGTTGGTCTTCCTAACTCGCTGACTCGGCGGCCTTGCGGCCGCCGCTGCATTGCAGTCCAGCATTGCCATCGTGGCGGAATTGGCAGACGCGCATGGTTCAGGTCCATGTACCGGCAACGGTGTGGGGGTTCGAGTCCCTTCGATGGCACCATTTGGTTTTCCCGAGTTCAAAACCGCGAATTTATTGACATGGAGTGGAGCGGCTGAAGCCTTGTTTTTTCCAAGCTCAGCGCGAGCGGAGGCTGTGACGGCTGTGCTGATTCTATTTTCGCTCGCGTTGAAGAGCACGCTGCTTTACATTTCGCCCACCGAGCGCGTAGCGCCCAGGTGCTTGAGATGGGAAATGGTCGGGGCGCGCGGATTTGAACCGCGGACCCCCTGCGCCCAAGGCAGGTGCGCTACCAGGCTGCGCTACGCCCCGACATGACTAGCAGAATTGATTCTAAAGCACTTTCCAACTTTGCGACCACTCCGATTCATGATTTCTGGCCTCGACCGTGCACAAACCGTGCATTTATGGGTCATTGCACAGCGACCGTGCACATTCGCTCATCACTCTTCGATGCCATTTCGCTGGCACGGCGGTTGAGCTTTTCCAGAGCTTCGCGCTTCATCTGCAATTTCATCTGCGAATACTTTTTGAAGACTTGCGCGTCTCCCTGGCGAAGCATTTGAGTTACCCATTCATCGGCCACGCCTCCAGCACTCAGCCGCGTAGCATATGTGGATCGAAGGTCGTAGATTCGGAAGTAGGGAACCTTGGCGCGCCGAAGAGTCTTGTGCCAGACCGTCTTGAAGGTGGTCTGGTGTCCGCTCTCGTTCAGATCGCTCGGAAACAAGAACGGACTCTCCCCCGCGATGGCCATCTGGCGACGAAAGGCTTCGATGGCCAGCGGAGTAAGCGGAACTTCGGCGGTGCCGTTTGGAGTCTTCGAGTCCGGGATCCAGACGACCGCGTTCTGAAGGTCCACTTGATCCTTCTTCATCGGAGTCAGTTCCTTGTAGACTCGCAATCCCGTCTCCGTAATGATCTGCACGGCGTTTTTCAGGTACTCGGGTCCGTGAAATTCGATCTGTTGCTGCTCCGACCAGGTTACGTAGTGCGGCCGGAACAATCCTCTCACGGCGACCGGGAATTCGACGCCCGAACAGGGGTTCGCTGCGAGCAGTTTCTTTCGTACCGCCACGTTCAGCATGCGCCGGAGCACCCGAAACTCCTGGTGCACCGTGGTCGATTTGAGAACTCCCTTCTCTCGGTAACCACGAGCGAGCTTGACCCGAACACGCTGCCGAAGACGCCGGCGAAGGTAGTCTTCGATGGCATCGGCTGTGATATCCACCAGTTTTCTGCCCGGGAACGCGGCTTTCAGATGGGTTGCGCAGCGCATGTTCGCCTCGTGGGTTTTCTGAGCTCGTAGGGGTGGTTTTGAATAGCTCTCAAGAAACGAATCCACCCACTCTCCAAAACCCAGTGCCTCTCCTTTCCGAATTACCTCTAACAGATTGCCGTCCCTGGCTTGCAGACGCTCGCGAAGCTTGCGGTTCGCCTCCGCCCACTCCTCGGTCTGGGTCGACTCTCTGCAGTATTTTCCGCTTCGATCCCTGTAGCGAATCCACAGAACCTTGCCGTCCTTGCGAGAATAGACAACCCCGTCCTGCTTTCGTTGTTTAGACATTCACCATCTCCTGTCTGAATGAAGCGCGGAATGACTCGAGATCCGATTTGAGGAACCGGATGTTGCGACCCATTACGCGGAGATGGGGAATCTGCTTTCGTTCAACCCAAAGATACACAGTCTGCGGGCTCACTCCAAGGAATTTTGCCGCCTCCTTCACGCTCATTGGAGGTTCGAGTGCGCGGGCCGAGTGATCGAAACGCTGCGCATCGTCATATGGGTGCTCTCGACTCGCGGCGGTCGGCAGAGTCCCCGAGGTGCGCATTGGGATCACGACCTGCGATGGCTTCCCTTGGGCTGACAAAGGCTGCCTCCTGCCTAAATCAAGTAGCGGTCTTTTAGTTCAATTTTGAAACTCGGTCAAAGGACGGCGAGAGCACACGTGGGCGGTGACAGGGCGATCGCGCAGCTTTGCCGGGCTCCCGGCTTTATCGAGAAGCCGTTGAACGGATTCGGGCCCTTGCGGTCCGACCCACGAAGGGCTTATGGGTGGCGACGATGAACACTTCTTCGATAAAAAATTGTCGGATTTCAGAGTATTTGATAAGTGGTCGCCGTCGAAAATGCAGCTTGGTTGCCTCAGATAAGCATGGAGTAAGGAATTTTTGTAAGTGATATATACATCACATAATGCTTGAAATTGTATCAAAAGTGATGTATAACTCACATTATGCAAACGCTGGCAGAACTGGGGGAAGCGGTCTCAACCAAGAGGAAGGCTCTTGGCCTGAACCAGAGCGAGGTCGCCCTACGCTCCGGAATCACCAGGGAATCCCTTGTGCGTTTTGAACGAGGCCAGGTGTCGGAGTTCGGTTCCCGCAAACTTCTGGCGGTTCTCGCGGTACTCGGCCTTGAAATGACTTTCACCGAGGTGGGAGTCTCAGGCACCCTCGATGAACTGCGCCGCGAACGGGGTGGTGCTTGAAGCTCAATGTCCATGTCCTCGGTCGCCATGTTGGCGTTCTCGAACAGGTCGGTGACTTCAAGAGCGTGATGACCTACGTTCCAGAAGTGGCGCCTGAGAACCTAGTGTCATTGACCATGCCCGTCCGCACCGAATCGTATCCCTGGGACGACCAACTTCACCCCATTTTCCAGATGAATCTCCCAGAGGGTTACCTCCTGCAGGTCCTTCAGGAAGAATTCGGACCCCATATCGGCGCGAGTCCGGTCGCGCTCCTCTCCGTTATCGGTCGGAACATGGTGGGAAGACTGCAAGTCGCTCCGCCCGGAGCGGCAGTGGACGAACCGGCAAAACCGATCGAAGTTGCGGAACTGCTGAAGGGGGATAACTCGGAAGAGGCATTTTCGCAACTGGTTCGAGAACATGCAAAGAGCGGCGTATCAGGCGTCTTGCCGAAGTTCTTGGATACCGAGCAAAAGAAGACAAGCGGCCTGGGACAGCACAAGAAGGCTTCATTGCTGGTCCACGACCACATTATCAAAGGCTCATCCAGCAAGCTTCCGTTCGCGACCGCCAACGAACATTTGTGCATGCAGGTGGCAGCGAGGGTTGTCGAAAGTGCGAGAACCCAACTCTCCGCCGACGGCAATGTTTTGGTGGTGCGTCGGTTCGACGTCGATGAGAACGGAAAGCCTTTCCGCGCATTGGAAGATTTTTGTGCTCTGCTCGGCCTTCGGCCATCCGCGAAGTACGAAACCACATGGGAGCGGATCGCGAAGGCGGTTCGGACCTTTGTGCCGGGCGGAGATCAGCGCGAGACTTTCCAGAAACTGACTACAATCCTGCTGTTGACATACGCGCTGAGGAACGCGGACTGCCATTCGAAGAATCTGGCGTTGCTGTACACGTCACGGGCGGATGCACGCCTCGCACCCGCGTACGACTTCTTCACGACTTCCGTCTACGAGGGTTACCAGAACAATCCTCCGGGAATCAGTTTCATGGGGAGGAAGACGTGGTTGCCCGGAAAGACCCTGGGCACGTTTGTTACTTCCACCTTTGGCATTTCTCAGCGCGAGCAGAAGGAAATCCTGGACCGCATCAGTGATGCGGTAGCCGACACGGCGCCTGCGGTTCGTGAATTGATGCAGGGACTGGCAGGTTTCAAGGACACTGGAAAGCGGATGCTGGCCGCATGGAGTGAGGGAGTGAGCGTTTTGCGCGATTCCCGGATGTACGGCCTGAGCCCGTGGAGGTCGTCCGCAGCTTTCGAAGGAATCTCTGACCCTCCGAAACTCAAAAACTCGCGAACTGTCATTGGCCGCTCGGAGCTTTTGTCTCATCGCACCAGATCCAAATCCAAGTAACGGGGTGTAGAGGCTAGATCCCGCAGTCGCCGTCGTTGTTATCGCAATCGTTGTTGTTGCTCCCCTTCTTGTTCTTGTGTTTGTTGCCGTTCTTCTTATTGTTCTGATGGACTTGTTCCTTAAGAGTGTCACTTCACCCTTGGGACGGTGCGGTATGCCCGGTCGTCACTCTTGCATCGATCATTGAGTTGAAACCAGCGCTGATTTGGCAAGATTGTGCGTGTACATCTTCAGTTGCTCGTAAGAAGCCTCGACGGTTCTGTACCGGGCCGTCAACTCGTGTTCATAGTCCGCATCGTCGTACTTGTCGAAGTCCAGTGCGCTGATCATGTTGATCAGAGATGCTTGAAAGGCCTTTATTCTCTCACTGTCGGAGGGCTTCAGCGGCCTTGGAGTCTCAACCTCTGTCAGAAATTCGACAACCTTCTGTAGGGCGGACGTCGTTCTACTGAGTCTCAAATTGTGTTGTTCCGCCCGGAGAGCCGCAGTCGTCGACAATTCCTCAGCTCCCACCGCCGCACTTTTTGCCGCGTTGAGGAGAAGCTCCATTCGACCTCGACGATCCTTGTCGTCGAGAGTGGCCTGCTCTATCAATTGCTTGTACTTCACCACTTCCTTCTCGTATGTCGCCTTCACTTCCATTTCCTTGTGGTGGAGTTCTTCCTTGCGCCTGGTTTCGAATCGCGAATACAACAGGGCTGTCTGCACCGAGAACACGAAAAGCGTGAACATTCCTGAGGCAATTGCGCCCTGAGCCTGGTCGCTGAGATGTACGAGGAGCATTATTCGGCGTCTTCCTACCTGGGATCGTCAGTCAGAACGTCCCTATTTTGCAAAGAGAGAGTCGAAGTCATAACTGACGCCGATCTGCCCACCGAGTTTAGATTTGGTAATAAGCTCAGTACGGTTCGATCCAGTGATTGCAATGGGAAAGCGAAGACCGGACTTCGCACTACCCAGGGATACCCTGAGCTGTCCAATATGGATCTTGCCTTTCTGTGCAAAGACCTGTGTGGCATTAGGTGCCAGACCAGCAAAGGTGACGCCCGATACGGGACCGGAGGGTGTCACGTTCAGAATGGCTGGGCTTGTCTGATCCTGAAAGTAGTAGGCGGCGCTGAAAGTCGGAGTACCGAGGATACCCCATTTGGGAAGTTCATGATCGCCCTCAAATGCTACCTGTATGTCACGGAGGCGTTGTGCTCCTGGTATCGAGTGTGACGGTGCCGAATCATAAATCGACGCCGCAGCATTGCCCGTGAGCGTCCACCCTTTCGCGGTTCGATTGTAAATGAAGCGAAAAACGGAATTCGAAGGCTGACTCGTTGGACGATTCTCGTCGTACTCAAAGGTGAGTGACGGCGTCAATATGGAGGTTTCGAAAAAAGACCTTTCGGATGCCCCGTATTCGGCGAATGAGGTAGCAAAAGTGAGGGCAGCTTGAGTGATCTCGTCGTCTGTCGGCCGCACATCTTTTAGCCCTGAATTTTCGAACAGGGTCGCCAGAGAGTCACCTTGCTTCAACCATTCGTCGACGACGTCCGCACTTGGGGTCGCCGCGAGGTGCTCCGCAGTCGACTGTTGCCAATCGGTCCATGCTTGCCCGGCATTGGTCTGGTAAGCGCGAAGGCCTTTGGCGGCTGTGCTCTGCGCGTCCCCGGCCTGAGCAAGAGCGGAATTGGGATCCAATGCCTTTAGCGCCTTCGAGAGGTCGTCTGGCTTGACGCGATTCTGCAGGATCACGATTTTGCCCGTTACTTGACTCACGGTGCCCGCGCTACCGCTCGATTGGACATTCACGGGCTGCGTCCCGCCTTGCGCGGCACCTGTCGCCGTGCCTTTTAGTTGAGAGGCCTGTGTGGTGTTCAGCGCAACGCTGTAGGAAATCCTACTCAGGGCGTCAAACAGCCCGCTCCGTATGCACGTCTTGCCGATGAGGTTTAGAGGACACTCCGCGAATAGATCCTCGGTGTGTCGTTCAAGAGCGAGGGGTATGCCATCGATCATCCCGCTAATCGTGGTCGTTTGCCCGCTAGACGTCTGGGTCAGCGCCCCGTACTCACTTGCGAGGGACAACACTCTCGAAGTCAGACTCTTGGAAACGAGGTTGGTAGAACCTCCGCTACCACTGCTTGCCCCGTTCTGCTGTACGTTCTGAGTAAGCTTCTTATAAGCAGCTACCAAGATGGCCGCGGGGAGATGGGCTCTCTGACGCCGAAGTAACAACTCGGCGACACAAGGAGGTTGCTGTCTGGCATCGAGAACAGCCTTCAGCGCTCTCACGGGGTTCTGGTCAGTTCGTGCCTGTTTTACCTGCATTTCGCACAAATCTTCGGCGGCAAGCGCCGAACAGCACATGAGCACGCAGAGCATTAAAAGCAAAGGACCTGTTTTCATCTGGTTATCCTTTAATGGTGAATTGTTGTGGGTTAGTGACGGCATTCACTTGGCTTAGGACAGCACCACCGGTGCAGTCTTCCTGCAGAGTGCCTGTTGAGTGCGTCGGGAAAATGAAATACTCCGTCTCGACAATGTAGGTTTGTCCCAACGCGACGGTGAATGACAAGGTCGTCGGCGTCTTCGTCGGATTCACTGATTTACCTGATGAATCGAGCACGTCGGTGTCTTTCAGCAAGAAAGCTACGTTCCCACGCGTCGGTTTGAGAATCAGATTGACTGTCCCAGGAGTCGAATTGAAAACAGCCGGATCTGGTGTCTGAGCCAATCTGCACGATGCTGTATTGCTACCGTTCCCCATGTTGTTTCCTTTCAGTTCCAAGATTCGTCTTCGAGTTCCGATTGTGAAACGTCGCTCGGTCTTCGAAACACTCCGTTATGAAGTGCCCGCATTTCCAACGGCCTTTTTGGTCAAGTAGGCTCCTTGGCCCAGTCCGAAAGAAGCCAGAATTGTGGTGTCAACATCGCGGAGAGTCGCGGAAGCCGTGGCCGCTATCGTCTCCAGGAAGTTCAACGTCAAAGCGATGTACATCCCCACCGCTAGTAGCGTCACCATGAGCATCTGAAAGTCGCCAATATCGAACGCACCGGCATCGTTTTGCACTAAGTCTGTCCAAAAATTTTCATGCACGCCTGTCGGATTCTTGGGATTGGGATTACCGGCGGCGATTGCCGCATTCGCCTTTGACGTCGTGATGCCCTTTGCGCCCCCGAAGGTGAGTGCGCTCATGCCGGAGAGCAAAAGTAAGTTCTTGGGGATGTCCACGGAATCGAAGAACTCCCACCCCGCCTGTGAAACACGAAGGTAGACAAAAGCCAGGTAGGTCGACAGGACGATCCAGAACCAGATCGCCATTTGAAATTTCGAATTGCTGTACCTTCCGTCTTGGCCGATGATGAGCCTAAGTGGATGTCCCCAGGTGAGTAGTGTTGTCAGTAGGAAGAAGAAGGCAGCGGTGATCCCCAGAACCAAGCTAGGAAGGTAGGGCGGGACGCTAATCTGTCGAATGCCTATTGACGACACCGTCTTGCCATCCGTGTCGATCGTCACATGGTCGAATTTTTGCAGTGCCTTCAATTCAGGTCGAAGGGCCTCGCCTACGGATAGCGTCATCACCGCGCCATTGCAGACTGAGTGGCCGCGGTTCTGCGATGGGCAGTCTGTGATTGTGATGGACGCAAAGTTAGGGTCAATGGCGTCGATCCGTGCGTTCGCGAATCGGCTAGTGGGGGTTGGAATCTTTGGAGTCGCACTATCCGTAGGCGGGGTCTTTACCGTATCGGCCGACCCCACGTTTGTATGAGTCTTTTTGGCTTGTTCACCTTGGTGCGGTGATGGTGCAACTTGGCCGTGACCTATCGCGAGTAAGGTGTGGAGAAGTAGCAGTACAGCCAGGCTGGTTACTTTCAGAGTACTCATCGGGCGCATGTGCTCACCGACCTCTCGAATTTCTCAATTGGACTAAACCTTCCCGTGGTGAAAGGCTCAAGCTAAGAGACGACAACTAGAGCGAAAATCCTTTTGGAGAACGAGTTGCTGGTGGTCAACTCAAGAGCCTTGCAATTTCTGTAATAGCTTCGGCACCAACTGGGATGGAGCCTGCCAGAATCTCGCTATTTCGTGTAAGATTCGGCGGATTGGGGAGTTGTAGTTTGGCGCACCACTCGTCCCTGTCCGCACAAGAGTTGATCCGCGCTTGCGCCGAGTCGAATGACAGGGCGTCCTGGGAAGAGTTCGTCTCGCGCTTTCACCGGCCAATCAGCATTTCCGTCATCCGTGCAGCGCATCAGTGGACGGGTATCCCGCAGCAAGTGGTTGACGATCTGGTTCAAGAGACTTATCTCAAGTTATGCGCCGACAAATGCCATCTACTGCATGCATTTGCCCAAGAACATCCCGAAGCGATCGAGGGATATATAAAGATGATCGCGTGCAATGTGGCGCGCGATCACTTCAAGGCTCGCTATTCTCAAAAACGCGGAGCTGGTCGGGATCAGGAATCTTTGAATGACATCGATCCCTCCGGGGGAAGCGGTACCTTAGGCAGCGCAGACACCATGGAGAGAGAGATCCTGCTCAAGCAGATCGACGCATGCCTGGGGAAGTGCGTAGCCGGACCGGATGAGGAGCGGGACCGCACAATTTTCTGGCTTTACTATCAGCAAGGCATGAGCGCCAAAGCCATCGCGGCTTTGCCCACAGTGGGTTTGACTCCCAAGGGGGTGGAGAGCGCAATTCTTCGGCTTACCCGTCTTGTGCGGGAGCGGATGGTGCAGTTCCGATCCGAATCCGGCGGGAAAGAGCCGGACCAAAAAGGATTTCGGCCCGCAGAATCGTATTGATAAGGAGAAGCTGGTTTTGACACGGCCTTCAGACAAACATCTCGATGATGCAGAGCTTGATGCCCTGGTGCTGCAATCACCGGATCAGGATTCGGATACTGGATGGCTGACCAAGTCGCTCATGACAGATGTGCAGCGGCACGTCGAGTCGTGCCAGGAGTGCGGCCTGAAGGTGCGGATGCACAAATCTGCCCAGAGCGAGATCGCGCGCTTGAGCGGACCCGGGGATGCGGGGCCCGGCCCTGAATGTGTTGCAGATGTCGACTGGCTCGAGGTAGCAGCCGGTCTTCTACCTGAAACGAAGACGAGAGAGCTAATGAAACACGCGGCCCAATGCGGACACTGTGGACCCCTACTGAAGAGGGCAACACAAACGCTTTCAGATGAACTGAGTCCGCATGAAGAGGCGCTTTTAGCATCGCTGAGTAGTACGCGTCCTGAGTGGCAGAAAAACATGGCTTCAACGTTGCATGGCAACGCACCAGTTCGTCGGGAGAAGCATTTGTGGTGGGGGGCCCCGTTTGATTGGCCGAGCCCAGCCTACGCCTTTGCCGGGATTGCAGCCGTCGTCGCCATCGCCTGGTTTGGACTACGGATACTGCGGCCGCCTTCTGCAGAACAACTACTGGCTCAGGCTTACACTGAGCATCGCACGCTCGAACCCAGAATCGCGGGCGCACAATACGCTCCCATGCGCTTGGAGCGGGGCGGAGGAGCTTCCAATCTCGACAAGTCGCCGGCGCTGCTCAAAGCCGAAGCCCTTATCGGGGAGAAACTACGTCAGCACCCCAACGATCCCGCGTGGCTCCAGGCCCGTGGCCGTGCCGACCTGCTCGATGGCAACTACGACTCCGCCCTCAAGTCTCTCCAGCGCGCTCTGGAGATCGAACCCGATTCACCCAGCCTGCTCACCGACCTCGGTTCCGGGTACTTTTTGCGCGCCGAATCCGCCGATCGACCTACCGACTACGCCAACGCGATCGAATCGCTAGGCAAGGCCCTGTCCAAGTCGCCGGACGATCCTATCGCTCTTTTCAATCGCGCCCTCGCTTGCGAACGCATGTTTCTTTACACCCAGGCCGTTGATGATTGGGAACACTATCTGCGCCTAGATCCGCGCGGTGACTGGTCGAACGACGCCCGCACGCGCCTCACCGCTCTCCAAGACAAGATTAAACAACATGATAAAAGCCAGGGAGAGCCCTTGCTAACGCCGACCGAGATCGCGAAAGCGGGCCAGAACTCCGCCGCCGTGCGAGCTAGGATCGACGAACGCATAGAAGATTATCTTCATACAGCAATTACCGATTGGCTGCCGCAAGCGTTCCCGGTTTCTCCCGAACAGCCTTCGCTCGAAGCCCGCGTCGCCCTTTCAAACTTGGCCGGAATAATGAAGGCCAAGCACGGCGACATATGGCTGGAGGATGTACTAAGCGGAACAACCCCCGTGCAATTTGCCCCCGGCGTCCAATCTCTCGCCGCGTCTCTCAGCGAGAATGACAAAGGCGACTATTCCGCCGCCCGCGACTCCGCACACAGCGCTAGTCAATTATTCAGCGCAGCCGGAAACAAGGCTGCAGAATTGCGAGCACAGGCCGAAGAGGTCTATTCCGACCACCTCCTGTGGGAAGGCCCCCGTTGTCTCGCACTCTTGCACAAGGTTCATCGCCAACTGAAGACCCTAAGCTACTCGTGGATCAGCACCCAGATAAGCCTCGAAGAGTCTAACTGCGCCAATCTTGTTGGAGACCTCGGCACCTATCAGGCCGCGATCCTCAGAGGGTTGAACGAAGCAGAATCCCACAGCTACCCTGCTTTGCGGCTTCGATCTCTGGGGTTCCAGTCCTTATCCGATTCATCGCTAGGGGACGCCGATGCTGCCTTTCATCACGCGGTTGGAGGTCTGGCTCTTTTCTGGCCTGGACAGATCGACTTGATGAAGGGTTATAACCTTTACACCGACCTGGACGCGGCAGCGGATGGCCTGCATCTTCCCAACACTCAAGTCGCAATTTCCCGTGAGGCGACCCGCCTGGTCGAACAGCAGCCCGACATCTTGCTGCAGGCGATGGCCCACCGTTGGTACGGTTATGCTGCCTATCTCGCGGACATGAGCGGTTTGGCAGCCGACGAATTCGCTCAGCACCAAGGACCTTGAGAGCCCGCGCCAGATCCAGAATCTCAGAAACCGACGGCGGTTTCTCCAGGCTCCAGCCGCGAAGAGCCTTTGCCAGCCCCGCCATCCCTGCATGAAATTCACGGCTCGAATCCGGAGTCCTCAGCGCCACAATTTCCGCCTCCCGCTCGGCGGTCGGGTGCTCAATTCGCAGGTAAAAGCTGCGCCGGCGCAGGGGATCACCGATTCGCCTCTCTTCGTTTGAGGTGAGCACGACAAACGG
>JBAVGI010000636.1:0-3589 GCA_049684755.1 Candidatus Sulfotelmatobacter sp. | reverse complement strand
ATTCCAACATCGTCCGTTGCTCCGGACTCAACGTAATGGCAGGGGCTATCCGCATCCGCGACTGTCTCCTCCATCATAAGACGCTCGCGGAACTATAAAGGTTGTTAGTTGTGACGCACTACACTAGCGAACTCGACTATCACCTCTTGCTCGCTAGAGACTTAATGTATCTATCGAACGAGGACTATCACCGAATGAACCAAAACTTGATCGAAGCACGCAGAATGTTGACGGCCTTGCTGCATAAGGTCAGCGCCGATCGCTTCGCTGCTAATTGCTAACGCTGAAATGCTGACTCAAGACCAAGCCGGCGACATTTTCGATCGCATCAAGAAGCTCTCGTCCGCTGACGAAGTCGAGGTTCTTTTCTCCGGCGCGAACTTCGCCCTCACGCGTTTCGCCAACAACACAATTCATCAAAACGTAGCGGATGAAAACCACGTCGTCTCCGTTCGTACCGTCTTCGGCGGACGCACAGCTCGCGCCACCACCAACAAGTTCGATGACGAAAGTTTGCGACGCGTGGTTTCCTCCTCGGAAGCCCTGGCAAAAGTACAGCATCCCGATCCCGATCTTTTGCCGATGCCGGATTCAAGCGAAGCCGAGGCAAGCGCTATCGATAGTTCCGAAACAACACAACTGCCATCCCGGCACTTCGCCCACACAGCAGCCATCACACCCCAGCTTCGCGCTGCAGGCGTAAAAAAAATCGTCGATGTCGCAAAGAAACATAAGCTCACAACCGCCGGAATCTTTTCCAGCTCCGAATCCGTCGAAGGCATTTTTAATTCACACGGCCTCAGCCGCTGGCATACGCAAACTCTGGCGGAAGTCTCCGTCACCATGCTGGCGGCCGATTCTTCCGGCTGGCAGAAAGCTAACTCGCCGGATGTGACCAATCTCGATCCCTTCAATCTTGCCGAGATTGCGGCCGAGAAGGCCATCGACTCGGCGAAGCCAGCCGAGATTCCCGCGGGGAAGTACACGGTGATTCTCGAGGCCTCCGCCGTGCTCGACATTGTCGGCTTCATGTTTTGGGATTACTCTGGCATGGCGATTCTCGACCAGCGTTCATTCCTCACCGGTCGAATCGGTGGCAAACTCTTCGGCGAAAACATCACAATCTGGGATGACTTCACTCATCCCCTGCAGAGCGGTTCGCCATTCGACGGCGAAGGCATGCGGCGGCAACGTCTCCCGTTAGTCGAAAATGGAGTGGTCAAACGTGTGGTCTACGCGCGCGCCACGGCAGCGCGCATGAAGCGTTCGGAATACAAAGATAAGGTTGGTCCGATCGCGGCCACCGGCCACGGTTTTGCCTTGCCCAACGAAATCGGCGAGATGCCGCTCAACATCGTCTTCGCTGCCCCGTCAGATCCGCAAAGTCTGGCCCAGATGATCGCCTCCACCGAACGCGGCGTCTTGGTCACACGCCTCTGGTATATCCGCGAAGTCGATCCCTACGAAAAAATTGTCACTGGCATGACACGCGACGGTACTTTTCTTGTGGAAAACGGAAAAGTGCGAGGAGGCGTGCGGAATTTCCGCTTCAACGAAAGTCTGATCCAGTTGCTCTCGAGCGTCGACTCCATGAGTGCGCCTCTCCGTTCCTGCGGAGAAGAATCGTTTGATATGGTCGTTCCCGCCATGAAGGTCCGCGATTTCAACTTCACCGAAGTGACGAAATTTTAAGCTACAGATAAAGGCGGCAGAACCCGCAAATAGCGCCTTGATTCGTTGTAATCCTCTCATCCACAAGCAGTTAAAGCCCTATCGTTCCATGACTTCCGTAACTTTGCGACCCTGATTCCGGGGTGTACGCTGCCCATAAGTTCGTTAAAAATCTGTGCCAAGAATTTGTGGGAAATCCGGACAATCACCATGCCTCCGGAGGGAAGGTCCGTCGGAACAGTGTCAGGCGAAGCGACAGAGCAGCAGTTGACGTCGGAAGCGCAGCAGCAGACTGCGATCAAGCACTACGCTGAAATGCAAAGTGCTCCGCGTTTTCCTTTGCATTTGCCTGTCGAATTGAAATCGACCAGCGGGGCCTGTGCCGCTGAAACGCAAAACATCTCCGCTAACGGCGTTCTCTTCGCCATGGATCGCGACGTTCCGGTGGGTTCACTCGTGGATTTCACCATCCTGCTTCCGGGCGACGTTGTGGGTTCCCGTTGCGATGTTCAGATTGATTGCCATGGCCGCGTGGTGCGCAGCTTTGAAGATAAAGGCCGCCGTGGCGTAGGCGTAGTGATTGACGAATACCATTTCGAGCGAGCATAAGGCAGAGCGAGCATAAGGAATCGGATGGCGAGCACGTTCAGCGTCGGCGAAAATCACGAGATTCACGAAGATGGCGGATCGACTCCGTTGATCCGCGTAATCCTCGCTGACACGCAGGCTATCTTCCGCGCTGGCCTGCGAAAAATCTTCGCGCTGGAAGATGACATCCGTGTAGTCGGCCAAGCCGAGACGCTGCCTCAAACGCAATCTGCGGTAACCAAATTCTCCGCCGACGTCCTCATTTTTGAATCGGCCCTGGCGCCGAATCCGGTGGAAGCGGTAACCGAACTCCTGCGTCAGGCGCCACATCTGAAAATCGTCGTGGTCACTCCCGCATCGGACGAGCAACTCACTCTCGATCTTTTCCGCCGCGGTGCGCACGGAATTTTATCGCGCGAAGTCGAACCTGAAGTGCTGGTCGACTGCCTGCGCAAAGTCGCCGGCGGAGAACCCTGGCTCGAGAACCAGGCAGTGCAGTGGGTCATGGAAGCCTTTCGCGGCCACAACCTGCGCCCCTCCGGAGCCCGCCCGAAAGTCCAACTCACGCCCAAGGAAACGCTGATCGTTTCCTGCGTAACTCAGGGCATGAAAAATAAAGAGATTGCGATTCGCGTGGGAACCACGGAACAGGTCGTAAAAAATTATCTGCGCAAAGTCTATGACAAGCTGGGCGTCGCCGATCGTCTGGAACTAGCCCTCTATTGCCTTAGCCATCACGTCGTGGATGGCGTCAAGCCGCCACCCTTGCCCGACACCGCTACGCGAACAGGAGCCACCTCCGCACCTGTGGCCACGAATGGCGCCGCGGCCAGCGCCGCCGCAGGCGCGAGCAGCTCAAATGGTCCAGCCGCTTCAAAATCGATTCTTCCAGATCCCACCGAACCAAACGACCTTTCCTAGTTGTTGCATTCTAGCGGGTTTCTTCTAATCTCTAATCTCCAATCTCCATGTTTCCTCTGGCAGAGAGTCGGCCATGCACTACACTTTTTTTAGCTCATGAATCAGCCTGCGCCGAACTGATTGACACCTTGGTTGAATGGTTTCGAGTGCTGAGTGTCGGCCTGAAAAGTTCGTGCACTTTCTGATCGGAAGATTACTCTGAGCAACAAACACCCCCGTGCGGTGCCGCGCTTCTCTGATAGACTGCTGGTATCGGAACGAAATGAGTACATCCGAGCATATGTAGGTTCTGAAAAACCGAAGCGTAAGCCTCGCCGGAGAGATGGCCGAGTGGCTGAAGGCGCACGCTTGGAAAGCGTGTTTACTCGAAAGGGTAACGTGGGTTCGAATCCCACTCTCTCCGCCAGTT
>JBAVGI010000635.1:0-2316 GCA_049684755.1 Candidatus Sulfotelmatobacter sp. | reverse complement strand
TCGATCGCAGCACCGGCACCGATCTCGGTTACTCGCCCGTTCTACTGGTCCGTGCGTCGCGAGCTATGGGAGAACCGTTCCATTTATCTCGCGCCTCTGGGCGTAGCCGCCGTATTTCTGGTTGGCCTTCTGTTTACTACGATTCTTCCGGGCACAACTCTTGGACTGCGGTCGATCAGCCCGGAACACACCGCAACCCCGTACGATATCGTGGCCGGTCTAATGATGCTCACGACGATTTTGGTGAATGTGTTTTATTGTTCCGATGCTCTGTACGGGGAGCGTCGCGATCGCAGCATCCTGTTCTGGAAGTCGCTGCCGGTATCTGATCTCACAACGGTGCTTGCGAAAGCCAGCATCCCGCTCGTGATCGTGCCGGTAGTCGCATGGGCCAGTGCTGTTGCCGTCCAATGGATCGTGCTCTTACTCAGCTCTTTAAGGCTGCTGGCGAGCGGTTTGAGTGTGTCCGCGTTGTGGACCGAGTTGTCTTTCTTCCGCATGTCGCTGCTGCTGCTCTACCACATTTTTACAGCCCACACCCTCTGGCCCGCGCCGGTTTATTGCTGGGTGCTGCTGGTCTCCGGCTGGACGCGCCGCGCAACGTTGCTATGGGCGGCGCTGCCCGTGGTCGCCATTGCCGGACTCGAAGGGATTGTCTTCCACACCTGGCATTTCGCCGCCCTCGTGGGCGGTCGGTTGATTGGTGCTGCGCCCGCAGTCGACTTCAGATCACCCGATACCTTCCCTACTAACCCGATGACGCACATCACTCCGCTTCATTTCCTGAGCAGCCCGAGTGTATGGCTGGGGCTGCTGGTGGCGGCGGCATTTCTCGCCGCAGCCGTGCGGCTGCGGCGCTACCAGGGACCGATCTGATTCGCCAGGAGGACAAAATGATTCGAGAAAAAATATTAAAAGTCGTGTTGGTGATTGTGGGAATACTCTTTTTGGCTACGGTATACCCGCTGGTCGCAATGCGTTTGGAAGAGAGCCTGCAGATGATGCTCAGCATCTATGTGACGCTGGGAGTCTTCCTGCTGCTGGCGTCACGTGACCCGTCAGCGAATCGCAGCTTGATTGCTTTTACGGCGTGGTCGAGCTTTGCGCATGCCGGCGTTATGGTGGTTCAGTCATTGCACGATCTGCCCGAACGCACACACTTAATGAGCGGCGCAGTTGCGTTTGCCGTCATCGGCATTGTGCTGGTTGTGCTCGCGCCGGCGAAGGAACGGGCGCCGGATACTGGTTCGCCTCCGGTGAGCCGCCACATGACCGCGATGGACCGGGCCTAAGCAAGCTAGACATTCATGTTCACTTGCATGAGCCGGGGTCTGAGACAAAGACCTGCGTCTGGGTTTAAGCTGCTTGCCATGAAGATGTTTTCGTATTCCTACTGCGAAGTATTAGATATCCCCCGCCACGCCGAGAGGTTGGCATGAACCGGCGCGAGGTACTGCAGGGATTTGGATCGTCGGCTGCGGCACTGTCGCTGAGTAGATTCGGATTTGCATTACCCCGTGTCGGAGCGAACGATAAGCTCACGATCGGGTGCATCGGCGTTGGCTCTCAGGGGCTGCGCGTCATGTTAGATGTGTTGCGGCTACCTGAAATCCAGGTTGTTTCCGTATGTGACGTGAACCGCGGCAGCAGCGATTATCTCGATTGGGGTTCTAACGAATTGCGAAACAAGGTGCGTGCCGTTCTGCAGGATCCCGCCTGGGGTGCAACGCTGCCCGGACCTACTGCGGGCCGCGAGGTAGCGCAGAGCATCGTGAACGCGTTTTACGCGAAAGAACGCGCGAAGGCGAACTACACGGGGTGTACGGCATATGAAGATTTTCGCGAACTCCTGGCGAAGGAGAAGGATCTCGATGCCGTAATCGTGAGCACGCCCGATCATTGGCACGCTCCCATTGCAATCGCCGCGATGCGAGCGGGAAAGCATGTATATAGCCAGAAGCCGATGGCGCATAGCGTGTGGGCATGCCGCGAGATGGTTCGTGTCGCGGACGAGACGAAACGCGCGACGCAGGTTTCGATCTTCAATTCGAATTCTCCAGAATCGCAGCAAGTGCACAATCTGTTGAGTAGCGGCGTGATCGGGCCGGTGCGCTCCATCGACATCTGGACTAAGCGTGCCTCGGCGTTCTGGAAGCAGGGACTTCCCACACCGACACACGTGGATGAAATTCCTGACGGGCTGAACTGGGATATGTGGCTGGGTCCGGCGCCGATGCGCCCATTTAGCAGAAGCTACCTGCCGTTCGTTTGGCGCGCCTGGTACGACTTTGGCTGCGGCGCCCTCGGAGACATGGG
>JBAVGI010000634.1:0-3057 GCA_049684755.1 Candidatus Sulfotelmatobacter sp. | reverse complement strand
GTTCAGAACAGCGCATCCTACTCCCTATTCCCTGCTTTTCTCAATCGTCCTCCGGATCGCGGAAGGTGAGCAGCTTATTGATACACGGCTCAGCCTCGAGTTTGGTGCGCAGCCGCTGATGCTGGTTCTTGGTCGCAACGATTGTGAAGCTCACGCGTTGAAGCTCCCCGATCGCATCCTGCGCCACCTCGGCTAGCCGCTGGCCTGCCTTGTCCATCGCATCCAGAATCGAGGTCAGCATCTGCGTTGTATCGGTGCCGCGTACCTCGTACACCAGTGAGTACGTCTTCAGGTTTGCGCGCCGCTCAAGGAAACCGACAAGTTCGAGTGCCAGAATCACCACTATCGTCGCCGCCGCAGCGGCCAGATACAGTCCCGCTCCGCAGGCCATGCCGATCGATGCCACCACGAAGACGCTGGCGGCGCTGGTCAGCCCGCTTACGCGGCTCTTGTTGTGCAAAATGAGACCGGCCCCGAGAAAACCGATGCCCTGCACGATGTTCGACGCCACCCGCCCCTTGTCGGGATTGCTATCGCCGGCCAGCACTGCGGAGAGCAGGGTAAAGAAAGCGCAGCCCATGCAGATGAGCAGATTGGTGCGTACACCGGCGGCCTTGCGGTTCACTTCGCGTTCCAGGCCCACCAATCCGCCCAGCGCGCAGGCCAATAGCAGGCGGCCCACCGCGTGATTCACCACCACCATCTGCTCCAGCTGGTCGAACTGGAACGGCTGCGCGATCTGTGCCAAGCCTGTAGTCATGCCTGTTCCTTGCCCGATGCTAACACTGCTCGCAATCGTTGTTTAGCTTTAACCCCGGCCGCCCTCGTGCCAGGTACCGGAGACGTAAATCGTGCCCGCGGCCTGCCCTTTGGCAGTGAAATGCGCCACCTCGATCAACCCCTCGGGATGCGCCTTCACCGCCCGATCGATTTCGTCGCCGTCAAAGGCAACTACGATGGCCGCATGTTCGGCGGGCGCAGCCAGCGCATCGCGATACACTTATTGATCGCTCTCGTTAATGGTCTGCGCCAGCGGAATTCCGCTGAACGCGATGAGTTCGGGATAGACTGAGCTGTTCATCAGCACCGGCGCGCCAGGCCGCCGCGAAAGCAGTTGCCGCATCACCGGCGGAATGTTCTCATCAAACGGCCGCCGCGCCTCTACGTTCTTTGTGCTCTCGACATACACTAACGGCCCTCTTTGGATGAGGTCGATCGAGTTCAGTACGATCAGGCCGGCGAAGGTTGCAACGGTGGCTCTGACCCACGACGGTTTAAACTCCCGTACCGCGCCAATCGCGAACTCGGCCAAAAAGCCCAGCCCCAGCGCGATTGCCGGCAATAGCTCCATGCCGTAGCGCGTGTTGTAGTAAGAGTGAGGCCACCACACGGGAATAAAAATTGGCACCGAACCGTATGCCACCGAATACGCATAGAAGGGAACCGAGATCCACAAGAGAAGCGTCCACAAGAACCCGCGCCGCCGCGCGATCACACAGCCGAACGCTGTGCCTATGACACTCAGCGCCAGCAAAACGTGACGCCATGCTGCCAAAGCATCCATCTCCGCCACTTTTATAAAGAACAGCTCCGAGACCCACGGATTGTGCCAGCCCGGATGCGGCGGCCAGCCCGGCGCTGCCGTGCGCATCTCAATGGCCAGGGCTGAGTAAGGACCGCGCGCAAAATCGAGCCAGTCACCGAACTGTGTCGCGTTGTAAATGAACCACGATGCTGGAGCCGCCGCCAGAATCACGCTCGCAATCCAAAAGCTGCGCTTGCCAAGCTGGCCGCTGCGCAGCCGCCTCACTCCCATGCCAAACCAGGCCAGCAGCGCAATAATCCAACCGTCGTAGCGCGTAAACACGGCTGCAACCAGTGCCAGCAAAACCAGCCACTCAAGCCTGGCGGCGCGTTTTGGATCCGTGTCGAGCGCGCCACGCCACTCCACAAGCCAGACCACGGCCCAAATCATCTCGCACAGAAACAGCGGCTCGGTCATCGCCGTCGTCTGCAGATAGAGCAGGTTGGGGTTGAGCGCAAAGATACCGAGCGCAAGCGCTGCGGCTGCGGGTTCGAGCCATCGCCGCGCAAGCCGGTAGAGACCAACGCATCCGGCGAGATATGCCAGCGCCGAAGGAATCAGCCCCGCAATTCCGTTGGCCCACCACGCGTACACCTGCACAAAGGGAAGCATCAGAATGTGCGGCAGCGGCAGCCATACCGACCCGAACTCGCCGATCGAATGAAAACGGCAATCGAAGACGTGCCGCGCGATGTGCAGATGCGCCACCGCGTCGCCATAGTTCAGCAGCGCATTATTTCTCCAGCTCCACTCGATGGCAATCAGCGAGGCGGCAGCGGCGAACACGAGAACAGCGAAGACTTCGCGCCACGGCAACCCACTTGCCGCATTCGAAGTCCCTCGCATTGCTTTCTCAGTCAAGGTGCGTCAGCTCTCGGAACAGGTTAAACCGTTCGTCGATCTCGGCCCGCGTCAGCTGTTCGAGCCGCTCGGTTCCGAATCGCTCGCAGGCAAACGATCCCATTACGCTGCCGTAAAACATGGCGCGCCGGAACGCGCCCGGCGTGAGCTCGGGCTGCGATGCCAGGTAGCCGAAGAACCCGCCGCCAAAACTGTCGCCCGCGCCGGTGGGGTCGACCACTTCTTCAAGCGGGAATCCGGGCGCCTTAAAAGTGCGCCCCGCGCTTCCACCTTTTGGAGTAGATTTGTGGAACAGCGTGGCGCCGAATTCGCCGTGCTTCACCACCAGCAACCGCGGTCCCATTTCCATCACCGCGCGCGCCGCCAACACCAGGTTCTTGTTCTCACCCAGCACGCGCGTCTCGGTGTCGTTGATCAGCAGCACATCCAGCCCCTTCAGCATTGCCAGTAGCGCGGGCTTATGATCGTTGATCCAGTAATTCATGGTGTCGCCGGCCACCAGCTTCACATCGGGCATCTGTTCGCGCACCCGGCGCTGCAATACGGGATCGATATTAGCCAGAAACAGGAACTCCGAGTCGCGGTACGCGTCGGGTAGCTTGGGATCGAAC
>JBAVGI010000633.1:0-1640 GCA_049684755.1 Candidatus Sulfotelmatobacter sp. | reverse complement strand
CCATCCGCACGCGGCATCATTGGCATGTAAGCCTCAAGCGACGCAATGATCCATTCGTCCATCCGCTGCCATCTGTCGGCAGGTGTGTGAAGTACACGTAGTAGGGATTGCCCAGCGTGTGCGGATCATCGCCCAGTCCGACGGCTGTGGGATACGCCGCAATCGGGCCGAACGTGCCGAGTGGGACAGGCAACGTCCAGGCGAGACCATCTACGGATTCCGCGTAAGCGAACTGGGTATCATCGGAGATGATCATCACATAGCGCTGCAGCACGCTGTTGAAGTGGATGTCGAGATAGCCCGAAAATGGCGCGTGGCGATTGAGATCGGTGGAAGCTCCGCCGATTGCGGGCTGAAGATGCCAGCCACCTTCATAAAATTTCTGGAAGGCGATGGTGTGCTGCGGTGCGGGTCCGAATGCGGCATTTAATACGTCAGCGGCGAGCGCTCGCGCAACCGAGACATTCGTTGTAGTCGAGATCCCCTCGGCATTCGTGGTGTGGAGCGAACCGTTGGCCATCCAATCGGGAAAATAAAGATAGAAATATCTACCGTCAGGTGAGAGGACGAGCGGTCCGTCGCCGATTTCGAAGCCGTCGAGTCCGACCGCGTAGGCCTGGTTCAGGCGAATGATTTCGCCGAGATCGGTCCAGTGCAGTCCATTATCCGTCGACGCAGCCAAGCCGAGAGCTGCATAGAGAGCGTCGTTGGGAAGTTCTGCGTGATAGGTGGCGAGCAGGTTTCCCGCGCCCGTCATGCCTGCGGGGACCTGGTAGACCGGACCTCCGCCCATGTATCCGTAGCTGGGATAGATGGGGTTTACCGAGGCATTGGAATTTGCGGAGACGCTGACATCCTGCGGGTCGGCTGTACCGAGCGGGTTATCGAGCGTACCTATAGTGGTGGTAAACGATCCCGACTTGTTGTTGCCGACCCAATGACCCTCCCACATTTGCCGGTAGTGGGCGCCGCCGTCGCTACCAAAGAACTCGTAGCCGTTTGCCGTCTTGATGACGCCGAGCGGGGTATCGGGCCAATCGAACGTGTCCGTGAGCGGGGGTTGAGCCTTGGCGCCAGCGGCGAGACGCTGCGCCGGAGTGGCGACAACGATCGGCGAAGTCACGGAAGGCGTGCAGAGCGGGGTAAGAGCTTGCGCGGCGGCAAATCCGGACGAGAGTGAAAGGCTAATGGTCAGTAGGATAAGCGTGGCGGATGGAGTGCGGACGGGCATAGGGCGTCTTCCGGTCTGGCCTTGCTGTCGGAGGAACAGAAGGCCCAACGGTTCGACGGGCGCCCCTATTCTACAGTGGTTTTCGCAAAGCCCAGAGTCGGGAGGGCCCAAACTCGAACTGCACGTCGAAAGAGAAGTCACGCGGACGGTCACGCATTGGCGCTTGAATTGCTCGCTTGGTGTGCTAGAACTACTGAATGCCCAGATTGGCAAAAAAGAGAATGACAATTCCTCAGCCTGCCTTTAGCACTGACCTCGGATCGCTGTATCACTGTGATTGCATGAAGTTGTTCGAATCGATCCCGGATGGACAGATTGACACGGTTTTCGCTGATCCGCCGTTTAATCTGGCGAAGGATTATGGTAATGGAAAGGACAAAGATGATCTCGATAGCTCCGACTACCTCAC
>JBAVGI010000632.1:0-7213 GCA_049684755.1 Candidatus Sulfotelmatobacter sp. | reverse complement strand
GCTCGGGCAGGTGTGGCGCAGCGATACGGATGGCCAGGACTATCTGGTCACCAAGGTGTACAGCGAGGTGTTCACGCAATATGCCATGCTGAGGCCGGCGGGGATTACGGCGCCGGACGCACCGACTATCCGCATTAAGGTGACGAAAACTCCGCAAGGTGCGGTGCTTCCGGGATATACGTTTACGCAGGAAGGCTCTTTCTAGCGCGGCATTTACGCCTGGCAATTTCCGATACACTAATCCAGTCCCCATTCTTGTCGCAACTTTCATGACTGAAAAACTTCTGGCTGTCATTTTTGTGTTTATCAATTCCGTTATCAGCACGACGGGCTATGCTGGCGTGACGCTATTGATGGCGATTGAGTCGGCGTGCATTCCGCTGCCATCGGAATTGATCATGCCGTTTGCGGGATATCTGGTTTTCACGGGGACATTCAAGTTGTTGTGGGTGGCGACGGCGGGTGCGATTGGATGTAATTTGGGTTCGCTGGTGGCATATGAGATTGGGTGCTACGGCGGGCGGCCGCTGGTGGAGCGGTATGGGAGCTGGATCCTGATGGGCCGACGCGAACTTGATTGGGCCGACCGCTTTTTTAAACGCTGGGGCTATCTGGCAGTTTTCTTCGGGCGGATGTTGCCGGTCGTTCGCACGTTCATCGCGCTGCCAGCCGGAGTGGCGCGTATGCCGCGTGGGCGGTTTCATCTCTATACGTTTCTGGGATCGTGGCCGTGGTGTTTGGCGCTGGCTTATTTCGGAATGAAGTTGGGACAGAACTGGCGCGAGCTAGGAAAATACTTCCACAAGTTTGATGCGGTGATTGGGGTGATGCTGGTGGCGGCGGTGGCATGGTTTGTTTGGAGTCACTGGCAGAATCGCATGCGGACCCAGAGCTAGGCACGGGACGAGTTGGGACGCCGTGCTACGTCGGCTTTGCCAATTGCGACGCCACGATCTGCCACTTGCCGTCACGCTTTACAACCACATCCATGTAGATGTAGCTGACGGGGGAAGCGCTGTCCGGCTTGCTCGATATCGTCGTCTTCCGAGCCGTGGACGATGGCTACATCTTCGCTGAGCAGGCGGATGCGGCGGCCGGTGGAGATCATCGACAAGTAGCGAATCTTGCCTGACTTGAGATTGTGCAGCAGGTCTTGCTTTGTATGAGCATCGCCTGATTCATCGTATTGGACGTAGTCGTCGGCGAAGATGCGCGAGAGTTCCACTTCATCGGCGGCGATCAAGGCACGGTCGCCATCTTCAAAGAGCTTCAGGATTTGCTGCTCGTCGTTTTCCATCGCATGCCAAGCCTAGACAGTGCCTTTTCTTTTGATCTCCTATTAGTGTACAAGGCTGATGTTCACTAGGAGGCTTTTGTGATTTCAACGTCTCGCGCTCTCGCGTTGCTTCTCTTCTTCGTCACGCTGTTGCCGCTCGCTTCACAGGCTCAATCTGCACCCCCAACTTCCGAGCGACCATTTGTAATCGAGTATTACTACAAAACCAAGTGGGGACATGTGGATGAGTTTCTAAAATTGTTTAAGAAGAATCACTATCCCGTCTTGAAGAAGGAAATGGAAATGGGGCGGATTGCGAAGGTTTGGATGGATCAGCCGCGCTATCACACCACCGAAGATGGACGCTGGGATTACCGCGTCACAATTGTGTTCAAGAATGCGACCGTAGCCAATGAGCCATTCGATGAGGGGGCGCTGCAGAAGCAGATGTATCCCGATCAGGAGACTTTTCAGCGGGAAGAGCAGCGGAGGTTTGAGATTTTGGATGGGCACTGGGATTTGCCGGTGAGAACAATGGAGTTGGATGCGAGACCTTAAACCTTTAACACGGGGGACACAGAGGGCACAGCCTTAACTCTCGTTCGCGCCTCGATGCTCCACGTATGGAAAAGATGTTAAAGAACCGTAACAATCGGGCGGCGAAATTCTTATGACTGTCATTGAAATTTAATGTTAGACAATGCGTTGTGAGGACCCATACTGTTAACTATGGATCCCTTAATATCAGTTGAAGAACTACATGTTGACTTACTGCACGAGATTGGCAACCGGCTGGCGACGGCCGACGGATTTCATGATGTTCTCACTCGCGTGGTGGAGTTTGCCACGGCTCTGGTCAAGTGCGATTCCTGCCTGATTTACGTTCTGGAAGGGGAAGAGCTGGTTCTGCGGGCTTCGAAGAATCCACATCCGGATGTGGTGGACCGGTTGAAACTGCGCGTGGGGCAAGGCATTACGGGATGGGTGGCGGAGCATAACGAGCCGGTGGCGGTAGCGGAAAAGGCGGCGCTCGATCCGCGCTTTCAGTTGTTTCACGAACTGCCGGAGGATAGTTACGAAGCGTTTCTGTCGGTGCCGCTGATGTGCCGCGGACGAGTGGTGGGAGTGATTAACCTGCAGCATCGCGAGCATCATCTTTACCGGCGGCGAGAGATCCGGCTGATCTCGACGGTGGGATTTCTGGTAGGCGCGGAGATCGAAATGGCGCGGCTGGAAGATGCGAATACTACTTTGTTTGAGCAGTTGCAGACGCGCAAAGTAGTCGAGCGCGCCAAAGGGATTCTGCAGCGCGAACTGGGATTGACCGAGGAACAAGCTTACCTGGCATTACAGAGGCAGAGCCGGCAGAAGCGCAAGGCCATGAAGGAAATTGCCGAAGCGATTGTGCTGAGTGAAGAAGTGAAAGGCAATTCTCGGACGTCTGGTCCATCGTGAAAGTTGCTTTACGCTGTCAGGCGCTATTCCATCCCGAAGAATTTACTTAGCAATCTGCGCAGAGAAAGAGAGAGCAGACCTTTACCAGGTCTGCTCTCGAAACGTTGAGCGGCTAGCGGACGGCTGAGACGGTATGCAGTTCAGCCACTACCTTCCCTGAGTTTGCGGGCGCGGCGAACTGCAGCGTAACTTCAAACTGGGGAAGGTCCATAGCGCTGACGTAAGGTTCGCCGAACTTCGACAGGATTACGAGACGTCCTGTCTTGGAATTCGGAGCGGCCTCGCTGACTTTCGCGAACAGCATGAACGATGCTGGCCGGCCGGTTGTTTTGGTTAAGGTCAGCATGTCTGACGGGCCCATGGATTGGAGCGAGAAGCGGTAAGCTCCGGCCGGAACTACGACGTTTTGCCAATGGACTTCGTGAGCCAGCGTGAATCTACCACCTTCATCCTGGGCAGAAGCCAAGCTGGGCGCGAAGTTCAGGGCACTTATAGTCAAAACAGCGGCATAGGCTAACTTGCGAATCGATTTCATGGAATCTCCTGTTGTTTGTGGCATGTCCGAGATCGCACAACGACCGGCGGTTACCGGGTCACGCTCGCTCAGATTGAGTGGAGAAACAACGAGGTCAGGAGAATTGCAGTTGCCGACGGCACGGCCGGCATGCAAACATCAGCTTCGCGGGACCGGCTGCTGAGCTGGTTTGCGAAGTGATTTCATAATGGGGGATGGGGGCGCTGGAGTCCAACGCAAAATATTTATGCGGACGATTTGTCTATGCAAGAATAGCAATGGCCTTGCGGTTTGGAAGGATGGCGGGTCTCGACAAACAGCGTAAGTGTATAATGCCTCGCGAGGTGAGCACCAATGGAGCAAACGGGTTCGGAAAAAACATCTGCTACGCCCGTCGGTGTGATGGTACTCGCTGCGGTCGTTACAGCAGATGTTGGCATCGCGATTTACCAACATTGGCGAGCTTTCGATGTCCTCAAGAGGGGACTTGCGATTACCCTGCTCGCGAGCCTAGTTGCGTGGCCCGCGCTGGCGATCTTGGCACGGAGAAGGGGCGGGAGTTTCCAATGGCAGGGCTTGCTTCCCGCCTACATATGGGTGCTCATGGCTACGATGCTCTTCGGGCTTCGAGCCTGACAGTTGTCTTGCTTCTCCGGCGTTGCTTTCCAACCGATGCTCATACTCCCTGTTGAATTGATTTTCTGCGCGTTTGGCCGCTCTGGTTTGCAAAAATCCTCCTGGATACGAGAACATACTAGGTTTGCTATCCATATAGATTCTTACTGAGGAAGCGGCCAACCTATGGCGACACGGAATAAGTCTGCAAAGAAGACGACGAAGAGTACCCACATTGAAATGAAATCGGAAGCGAAGGCGCGCAGCAGCTCCAAAGACAATAGCGCGATCCAGCCGGCAAAAGGGAAGCTGGGAGTGATGATCCCGGGCATGGGGGCGGTAGCGACGACGTTTGTTGCCGGCGTGGAGGCGATTCGCAAGGGGCTGGCGAAGCCGATCGGATCGCTGACCCAGATGGGCACGGTGCGACTCGGCAAGCGGACGGATGGGCGTGCTCCGAAGATCAAAGAGTTTGTGCCGCTGGCCGGCTTGGACGATCTGGTCTTCACCGGATGGGATATTTTCGAAGACAACATGTATGAAGCGGCTTCGAATGCGGGCGTGCTGGACCAGCGTTTGCTCGATCAGTTGAAGCCGTTTCTTTCGACGGTGACGCCACGCGCCGCGGTGTTCGATCACAATTATGTGAAGAAGATCGACGGTCCGAATGTAAAGAAGGGCAAGACGAAAATGGATCTTGCCGAGCAGTTGCGCGACGATATTCGCGACTTCAAGAAGACCAGCGGCGCAAGCCGGCTGGTGACAATGTGGTGCGGGTCGACCGAGTCTTATATCGCGGCGACGGAGGCGCATCAAACGGTGAAGTCATTTGAAAAGGCGCTGCGCGAGAACGATGAGCTGATCGCGCCCTCGATGGTGTACGCGTATGCGTCGCTGATGGAGGGGGTGCCGTTCGCCAATGGCGCCCCGAATTTGACGGTGGATTTGCCGGTGATGCTTGAACTCTCGCGCCAGAATGAAGCGCCCATTTGCGGGAAGGATTTCAAGACCGGGCAGACTTTAATGAAGACGATTCTTGCGCCCGGCTTCAAGGCGCGCATGCTCGGATTGAATGGATGGTTCTCGACCAACATTCTGGGCAATCGAGACGGCGAAGTGCTGGATGATCCGGGGTCATTCAAGACGAAGGAAGAGTCGAAGCTTTCGGTGCTGGAGCACATTTTGCAACCGGAGCTTTACCCCGAACTGTACGGAAATATGTGCCACAAGGTGCGCATTAACTATTACCCACCTCGTGGTGATAATAAAGAGGGTTGGGATAACATCGATATCTTCGGATGGCTGGGCTACCCGATGCAGATCAAGGTTGATTTTCTGTGCCGGGATTCGATTCTGGCGGCGCCGATTGTGCTCGACCTGGTGTTGCTGATGGATCTGGCGAAGCGCTGTTCGGATTTGCGCGGACTGGGAATTCAGGAATGGTTAAGCTTTTACTTTAAGTCTCCGATGACGGTGCCAGGGCTTTATCCCGAGCACGATTTATTTATTCAACTGATGAAGCTGAAGAACACGTTGCGGCACCTGAAGGGCGAGGAACTAATTACGCATTTGGGGCTGGAGTATTACGACTAGAGCTGGGGGAGGGTAAGCACTGCCAATGCGGACCGAACCGCTGTGCGAATCGCAACTCGCCTCTGCATAATCGGGTGCAGGTTGTCGAGCAGTATCGACACTACTGTTCTGCGAATGGGAGCAGAGATTGAGGAGTCGAAGTTGTCAAATGAACATTTCGTCCTGCGGCACGGGTCGGCGGGGGCTACGACTGTCGCCGTTCTTGCGGCCCCGGCTGGCCAGCAGAAACTCAACACCAGCAGTCACCCCGCGGACGATACCAGAAACCTGCCGCACCGGCGACACCACGGTCTTGGCCACAACGTCTGAGGTATGCTCTACGCGGTCGAAGGTTCGGGTCAGCATTTCATCCGCGCGAATTACCTGCAGGCGGGCGCGGTCCGTGACGTCGCTCACCGTCGCATCGATTCGTTGAATTTCAGAACGGACAGTGGCTGACGTTTCCGCCAAGTTATCAACCACTACGTTTACTTTGGGCCGCAATTCCACGAGCGCGTCGACAATCAGCAAAATTTTGGGATGCAACTGCACCAGGTTGTCAACGATCTTGTCTACCTTAGGGCGCAACTCAACCAGCATCGCATCGGTGGAGTTGACAATCGGGAGAGTCTTAACTTTGATCTCCGCGACTTCACTCTCGAGTTTGGCAGTGGTCTTTCGGACCGCGACATACAAACCCACGAGTATCATCGCCTGCAGAACCACAGCAGCCGCAGTCACGGCAATGAAGATCGGAACGAGATTTTCCATCATAGAAAGCTCCTAGGAGAGAGCCCAAAGTAAAACCGCTTATACGCCCTTCGGAGGCGCTGTTTCTGTCGTCGCCTCCTGGTAGGCCTGTCGACCAGCCTCGTATGCGGCTTTGAATTGGTCCTTTTGCTGAGTCACGACATCGCGACCTTTGTCGACCCAACCGGAAGCTTGCTCGCGAGCCTCACGCGCTCTGCTACGGACGTATTCGCGTCCCTGTTCTGCGCGGGCTTTGATCTCTTCGCGGGTTTCGCTTCCCGCTCGCGGCGCATAAAGCACTCCGACCAAACCGCCCACAGCTAGACCCGCCAAAAACCACACGAAGCTGCTGCCATCGTGATCAGACATGGAAAACCTCCTCTATAAGTGCCGCATTACTAATCAAATCGTAGCACCCGCATACTGGAAATACAATTACGGCAGAACCCCTAGGAGCGCATCCGCGAGACCGCATCGTCGGTAAATCGATTTTATTTCTGCGTCGGATTGGCAGGTGTTGGCGTGGCAGGCTGGGTCTTTACCGGGGCTGATTTTTCTCCCTGTAAAACAGAGCGCGGACCTTCATGTTTGATGGCATTAATAGAAAGAGTTACGGAGGTCAACATGAAGAGAACAGCGGAAATTGTGGTGGCTTTGGAAAGAGCCGTGGCTGCGCCGCGCGGGCCGAAGGCCGCCTGACTGCCCTGGCCGCCGAAAGCCGCCGAGATGTCCCCGGCCTTGCCGCTTTGGAGGAGTACAACAATAATCAGAAATAAGCAGACGATCACGTGGACGATGGTAACGAGAATGATCATGAAACGGGAATCCTGGGCCTGATTAGAATAAGTGCAAGAAACAGTGTGACATCGACGCCTCCGGTCGGTCAAGGCTGATGCCGGATCTCTGTAGCTGCTCCAAGATAATGTCACCCCATAACTGCAACGAGACTTTGTCACTCTCACAGGATGGTGACGATGAGTCAGAAAGAGTTCCAGCGAGTGAAAGTGATCGAGAATGCAGCGGGCGGGAGG
>JBAVGI010000631.1:0-5085 GCA_049684755.1 Candidatus Sulfotelmatobacter sp. | reverse complement strand
TCATGGACGCGAATCAAGTCGGATTCGTCCACGAACTGCAGTGGGAAGAAATCAAGACCATGCTCGACAACGCGATCACCATCAAACCGCGTCGTCAGATGAGCGTGCAGTTCTCCGGCGGCGAGCCAACATTGTCGCCGTATTTCCTGGACGCCGTTCGCTACGCGCGCAAAGTCGGATACAACTCCGTGCAAGCCGCAACCAATGGAATCGAATTCGCAAAAAGTTTTGAGTTCTGCCAGCAGGCCGTTGAAGCCGGAATGCGCTACGCGTACCTGCAATTCGATGGCATCGGCAACGCCGCCAACGCGCACCGCATGGTCGGCAATTTATTCGATGTGAAATTAAAAGCGATCGAGAACCTGCACAAAGCCGGAGTAGAAATCGTTCCCGTAGTAACCATAGTTAACGGCATCAACAACGAACAAGTCGGACGCATCATCAAGTTCGCGCTCGATAATCCGAAGACGATCAGCTTCCTGAGTTTCCAGCCAGTAAGCTTCACCGGCCGCGACGAAGCCGTCACCGACGATCGCCGCCAGGCCCAGCGCTACACGCTCTCTCACTTAGCCCACGACGTAAAAAATCAAACCGGCCTAGGCGAACCCAGCCGCGACTGGTTCCCCATCAGCTTCATGGGAACATTCAGCGATTGGGCAGACTTAATGCACGCCAACGACGTAAAAAACGACTGGGGCCAACTAAGTTGTGGTTGCCACCCGAATTGCGGAACTGGCATGGCGGTGATGATTGACAAGGAAACGAAGGAAGCGGTGCCGGTGACGGCGTTTTTGGCGGGGGATCAACTGGCGAAGGATATTGCGAAGGTGAATGATGCGGCGCGCGGGAAATTTCTTACGGTGGTGGGAATGGCGCTGTGTTTGATGAAGAATTACGATCCGTATCAGGCGCCGACGCATTTCAAGTTGATCGATCTGTTGCGCAAGTTTGATAAGAACTTTAATGCGACGGGAAAAAATTACGGGAAGGTTGGTCCGGACCGGAGCGTTGAAGATGTGATGAAGCGGCGGCAAGACCGGTGGAACTTCCTGTTCATCGCGGGAATGTGGTTCCAGGATTTGTTCAACTACGATTTCCGCCGGACCGAGCAGTGCATTATTCCTTACGCGACGCAGGAAGGCGAGATTTCGTTCTGCGCTTACAACACGGGCGTGGGCTGGAGAAACATTATCGAGAAGATGCACATGACGGCCACACTTACCAAGTGGTACGAAGAGCATGGGCGGCATGAGATTTTTGCCGGCGGCAAGAAAGTGAAGATGGACGATGAGACGCATTCACTGCTGCTCCGCGAAAATATTGTGACGACCGAGTTGCAACACGATCTGGATAATCTGGGCATCCCGAAGAATGCGCGCGAGGAGAAGAAGCGGGCACGGGATGCGAAGGCGGCTTTGGCGGTCGATCACTCCGAGACTCCGATTCCGGGACATCGCGGACCGCAGAAAAACGATGAGGCTTACAACGCGCGCATGGCTTCGCTGTATCGTGAAGTTGTGCTGAAAGAAAAACCTGCGGTCGCAGAAAATGGATTCATTCCGCTCGGCGCGCTGGGCAAGCCGAACGGTGGAATCGCTTCCGCTCCGAAACCGGAAGTGGGCGAGCCGGTAGCGGGTGACTAGAAGCAGCTTCTAGTTTTGAACTTTTAGGTGAAATAAAAATCAGGCCGCCTTGGGTGGCCTGATTTTTTTGATTTGGACACCCGGCGGATCGGGCGGCCGAGAACCGTCGTTCCTGGTACCCGCCCCTTCGCATAGAACGCTAGGGAACGGGCCACACCTGTCGGTGCAAATTCCAACTACGTAAGAGCCTGGGCCACCCGTCTGAAGTCGCATAAATATTCATCCTCTGTTCGGGTTGGTGGTGACGAAGGGAATAGGAACTTTGAGGTCCGTGGTTCCCATTCGTCGAAAACCGCGACGAATGGGGCAGCCTTGGTCGTGGAAACGGGAGCACGTTCGGGCAAGCGCTCCCGCCCCTCTAAGTTTTTGCGCTTCGCCAGGATGAACAAGCTCTTGGCTCTGCACGGATGGGCCGTTACTTTCGAGTGCACAGTGACTGCTTGGATGGTTCTCAAAACCGGCTCTTACCGCGATACTGGGTGTTTGGAAACAAACGAGGTCCAAAATGAAGGCTTGGTATTTCGGTATCGTTTTGCTGATGAGCGTGGGCGTGAGTGCTCGGGCTCAGGATGATTCTGCGATGGTAACGTCGAGAATCGTCGCAATGGAAAAAGCCTGGAACCAGGCGTTCAAGCTTCGTGACACAAAGGCTGTCGACGCCATACTCGCCGACGATATCGTGCTCATCAATGACGACGGCAGCTTGCAGACCAAGACCGATTTCCTGAACCTGATCCATTCTGCCAACGCCTCTGAAGAAGAGCAGGTCACGCCGGAATCGATCAGCGTGCACGTAAAGGGCGACGTGGCAATCGCCACTGGTGTATTTCGGTCACAGGGCATTAAAGGCGGGAAGGCTTACGTGCGGCAGGACCGATTCGTTGATGCCTGGATGAAGAAAAACGGTAGCTGGATTTGCATATCCGCGTCGGCAACACCGGTGCTGCACTGAGCTAAGATTGGGGCACCATTATCTTCGCATCATCGCCCGGCTCGAGCTTCCTTAAGAGTGGGCGGGGCTGCCGGACAGTCCGCATTCTTTCCACAGCTTTTCCCAATTCCAGAGGCCGGACATCACGTTGATTGGCAGCGGGAATCCGAGCTGATGCGCCAACATACTCACCTGCCCGCGATGGTGAGCTTCGTGAGCAAGCATATAGCAAAGCATTTCCGGGCCGACCGGCCACGGTTGGGCCCAGCCGTCTCTGCAAAACTTGTTGATGCGGCCTCCGCCTGCGAGCGCTTCAGCGAGCATTTCCGTGCAGCGAGCGGCGCTTTCGGCCAATCCGACGCGGGCCTGCGGCGGGGTGCAGCGGGCGCGGTTGAGCTGTGGCGGAACTTTCAGATGCGGCGCCGTAAGCCTGACCCACTTAGTGCGGACATTGTGCATGTGGGTGAAGATTGCGGCAATGGTGCGGACATTGCCGGGCGGCTTGGCCCTCCAGGCGGCAGGATCGATATGTTCGATGAGGATCTGATTCATGCGATCGTTGGCGGCAAAGATCTGCACGGCGGATTGAGCGAGTTGAGGGGGAGCGAGTTGAGGGTGAACCTGGGGTGGACGCTTGGTCACGGCTCTTACTCCTCGAACTATCATACCTCGAGGAAATCAAAGACCCCGCTCTGTCCCTGCAAAATGCGCAGGGACAAGGACGGGCATCCGCATCGGGTTCTGCATATCGCTAGTGGCAGGTGGCGTCCGACTGCGTTGAGTAACGGTCCCCCGGCCATTCACTCAACAGCAGTCGGACATCCAGCCGCGCACTGCGCCGCCAATGAGTTCAAAAGGCGGAGCCGTGCAAGCTTGGTTGTTTCAAGTTACGCAACAAATCACGGACTCCCGGGGATTGAATCTCGCATTTCGAACGCTTCCAGAACTGTGGCAATCACGTCCTCAGCGAGGATGGGGTTAGCAAAGCCACACAACTGAACCGCGCTGGAAACGATTTCATTGAGTTGAGGTTGCGGCAATGCTCCCAATCCTCCGGCGGATTCCTGGACCTGTTGCAGCAGCACTACCAACTGAGAGACTCTCTGATCCTTGAGATACAAACGAGCATCGGAGTAAGCCTTGCCGAACGCACGGTCCGGGTGCAAAGGTTCGGCTGACCAATGAGGAAACAGCTCGCTTATTTTATCCATCGCCGCCTCTCTGACCGGAACCGAACGACGTGTCGCCGTCCAGGTTCCAGGAAAAAATGCTTAGACCATTCATTAACTTGCTTTTGCATTCCGATTCCTCCAGGTGTCAAGCCATTGGCTAAAAAACGGTTTGGGCTGGGTTTTTGGGGTGTGTGGCTGGGAACGTTCGGTTTCGGACGACCAAGCCGGCTCCTGGGTTTTAAGGGTTAGGCCATTCCTTTGGGTGGATCCACGAGCGTGGGTTCCGAATTGTTCCTGGCTTTTTCCGGGAAGAACTTCGCGCAGAGCCCAATCGATTCGACGCACACATTCCTCGACCACTTTCATCTGCGCTTTGCCTTCCGATCCGTGGGCGACGAACATCAGGGGCTGAAGAGCGTTCCGAATATGGTGATTCGTGAGATCGATCAGGCGGAGGTGTTCGCTTAACCGGCGCGCTTTCTGGCGTTCGTACAGATGAAAGATTGATCCGGCGATCAAACCTCCCAGCAAGTCGTCGACGATACGGCGGGCCCCCTCAAGCCCAAAGTGAAGAGAGAGCTGATCCGCGGCGATCAGAAGGGCGGATACGGAAACGAACAGAAGGGCTGGTTTCCAAAGGGCAGAACGCCAGGATTGGTCAGACTTATTGAACTTCATTTTATCGCTCCTAGGGGATCATCGGTTCCTGCAGACGGCAATCTGAAAGCCAATGCGGCGAAGGTTGCGTCCACGCGGTGAGGTCGGGGGAAATGCTCCGCGCACACAACGGAGTAACTATTGGTCGCGCGGATTCAGCCTGAGTGCGAGAGTTGAATCAGATCAGGAGCGTACAGAGGAGATGCTGTAGAGACCGTTGATGGCGTTGGCTGGGCGCGGTTGCGTGGTCAGGAATGCGGGTGCTGAAGACGCAGCCTGCGCAATATACCGGCAGCGTCGGCAAAACAAAGTTCGGATCGACTACGGGAAAGACGACCTGGATGCGAAGCCGTGCGGGAGGCGCCAGGTTTACAGGCGCATCCGCCTCGTTGAACTTGGTTTCGGGCAGATCGACGCGGGGCACAACTGATACGCAGACTGCCGCTCCCAACAAAGAAAGAACCAGCAGCCAACGAAATCGCTTCACGACACACACCCCGAGTAGCAAGAAAAATACTCCGGCTAGCATTCGTTGTCAATGAGGTTCTTCACCGATGTAGCTGCTCCAAGATAATGTCACCCCATAACTGCAACGAGACTTTGTCACTCTCACAGGATGGTGACGATGAGTCAGAAAGAGTTCCAGCGAGTGAAAGTGATCGAGAATGCAGCGGGCGGGAGG
>JBAVGI010000630.1:0-1660 GCA_049684755.1 Candidatus Sulfotelmatobacter sp. | reverse complement strand
ACGGTGACCATCGCCTTCGCCAAGCGCAAGGGGGCCAACGCGGTCGTCGTGGCGGAGCAGCTTCTCGATCGCCTCAAAACCGTCCAGGGTCGGCTGATCCCCGACGATGTCTCCGTGACCGTGACTCGCAACTACGGCGAGACTGCCACGGAGAAGGTCAACGAGCTTCTCTTCCATCTGTCGCTGGCAACTGTCTCAATTGTCGTGCTCATCACTCTGGCGGTCGGTTGGCGTGAGGGAATCGTCGTCCTCGTCGTCATCCCGACCACCATCCTCCTCACGCTCTTCGCCTCATGGCTGATGGGCTACACGATCAACCGGGTCAGCCTCTTCGCGCTCATCTTCTCCATCGGCATTCTGGTCGACGACGCGATCGTCGTGGTCGAGAACATCGTCCGGCATTGGCACTCCCGAGGGAACAAGGACCTCATCGCGACGGCAGTGGAGGCGGTCGCCGAGGTGGGTAATCCCACCGTCGTGGCGACCCTCACCATCATCGTGGCGCTGCTGCCGATGATGTTCGTGAGAGGTCTCATGGGTCCTTACATGAGCCCGATCCCGGCAAACGCCTCGATGGCGATGCTGTTCTCCTTCTTCGTCGCGGTCACCATAACCCCGTGGCTCCTCTACCACATCGCGCGCCGCCGATTCGAGGCCGAAAAGCCGCTCGGAACGGTGACGCCCGAGGGCCATGAGATTGGCGCGATGGGACGTTTCTATCTCAAGATCGCGCGGCCGCTGTTGACGGGACGACGTCGCTCCAAGCGTTTCCTGCTCGCGGTCGCCGCAGCCACGGCGGGGGTCTGCGTCCTGTTTGCGACCAAGGACGTCACCGTCAAGCTCTTGCCCTTCGACAACAAGTCGGAGCTTCAGGTGGTGGTCGATTTGCCGCAAGGCACGACGCTTGAAGACACCGAGCGCTTCCTGATGGCGGCATCCGACCGGCTCAAAGATCTACCGGAGCTCACCTCGATTCAACTCTATGCCGGCACGGCCGCACCGTTCAATTTCAACGGGCTGGTCCGACACTATTACCTCAGAAGCAGCCCTGAGCAGGGGGATCTCCAGGTCAACTTGCTGCCGAAGGGTGAGCGGGCACGGGCAAGCCACGCCATTGCGCTCGACGTTCGGCATCGCTTGTCCGATCTGCCAAAGCCTCCGGGCACCGTTGTCAGGGTCGTTGAAGTACCGCCCGGACCACCGGTCCTCGCGACGCTGCTGGCCGAGGTTTATGGCCCCGACGAGGCGACTCGACGCGCCGCGGCGACCAAGGTGCGCGAAGCCTTCCAGAAAGTGAACTTCGTCGTCGATGTGGACGACACCTTTCACCAGCCCAGTGATCGGCTGCGCTTTTCGATCAACCAGGAAAACCTTGAATTTTATGGCGTCGACGAGCAGGCGGTCTACGACACGATCGCGGCCATCATCGGCGGGGTGAAAGTCGGCTACTCGCAGCGGGGCTACGGCACGAAGCCGATTGAGATCGACGTCAAGCTGCCAAAGCGCGCCGAGTGGATGGGAGAGCGCATTCTCTCGACGCCGCTGCCTGCCGGAGGCACCACGCGCCAGGGCGCGAATGTCGAGCTCGGCGACGTCGTCACGGTGAAACGCGAGCCCGCCTCCTTTAGCCTGTTCCGCCGCGACGGCCGCTTCGCCGAGA
>JBAVGI010000629.1:0-13208 GCA_049684755.1 Candidatus Sulfotelmatobacter sp. | reverse complement strand
GAGCGGCTGGGCGGGCGGCCGCGGGCGCGGGCTGAGAAGCGGGTTCCGCAGCAGCGGCCGGCGATGAAGCAGGGCGCTCGATGAAGGCCATGATGTCCTGCTTTGTGATCCGACCGCCAAGTCCGGTACCGGAGACCTGCGAAAGATTGACACCGTGCTCGCGAGCGATCTTGCGTACCAGTGGGGACGAACGGGCCTCCTCTGCACCTTCTTCTGCCGGCTGTGGGGCGGGCGTTGCGCTGGTGATGGGCACGGGAGCCGGTGCCGCAGCTTTCTTCTCTTCTTTTTTCTCGGTTGGCTTTGCTTCGGGCTCTGGTGCGGAGGCGGCTGGCGCGGATTTCGCCGGGGCGGCTGCAGCTTCGCCATCCACGGAGATGGTGCCGACGACGGTATTCACCCCCACGGTGCTGCCCTCAGAGACTTTGATCTCCTGCAGAATGCCGGAGGCGGGGGCGGGAATCTCTGCGTCAACTTTATCGGTGGAGATTTCGAAGAGCGGTTCATCGCGCTGAACCTTGTCGCCAGGCTTTTTCAGCCATTTGGTAATGGTGCCCTCGACGATGGATTCGCCCATCTGAGGCATGAGGATGTCAGTCGGCATGATTTCCTTTCACGCGGCCCACGGTTCGGAACAGAGGAACGTCCGCAACCGAATATTATAGCGGGTGGGAGAGTCGGGTTGAAACGGCCGCCAAGCAACAGCAGGTCTTCTTTTGGCCGCGGAACTCCCAACTGTGTAAACTAGCTTCGCGATGAGATCTCTCCCCCGCTCTTCACCTATGCGCCATTATTTTTCTGCGGCGGCGCGCCTCGTACTCATCTTCGCGCTATTGTCGGCATGCGTGGTAGCCAGTTTTGCCTCAGCTTATAACGCCCATCCCAAGCTGGTGGTCGTGATTGTGATCGATCAGTTTCGTGGCGACTATCTTGAGCGTTATCGCGATCAGTTTGGGGAAGGCGGATTCCGCCTGCTGCTCGACCATGGCGCCAACTTCACCGACTGCAACTATGATTACGCGAATACCCGCACCGCTCCCGGCCATGCCACGCTGTTTACGGGCGCTTACAGCAATGGTCACGGCATTGCGGCCAACGAATGGTGGGATCCGCGGAAGAAGCACATGGTCACCTCGGTTGAGGATGACAGCACCAAGCTTGTGGGTGTCCCTGAAGAAAAGACCGGAGCATCGCCGCACAATTTGTTAGCAGATACTTTAGGCGACGAACTCAAGCTGGCTACCCAGGGACAGGCGCGCGTGTTTGCCGTTTCGCTGAAAGACCGAGCTGCCGTGCTGCCCGGAGGATTTGCAGCCGACGCGGCGTACTGGATTGAACCCAGAAGCGGCGCATGGATTACTTCCACATACTATCGCAGCGATTTGCCCAAGTGGGCGCAGGATTTCAACTCAGGAAATCGCGCCGCGAAATATTGGGACCGCGATTGGAAGAATAGTAACGGCGACATCTTGCGCTCGACTGCGCATCGGAAGAGTAAGGATGGATCCGATGCTGGATTTTACGAAGTGATCGGCTCGACGCCCTTTGCCAACGAATACGAGTTGGAATTCGCCAAGCAGTTAGTGGTTTATGAAGGTCTCGGTGGCGGACGCGCCACAGACCTACTCTCCATCAGTCTCTCGGCAAACGATATTCTCGGGCATCAGGTCGGTCCCGATTCGCCGGAGATGGCTGCGATGGCGCTGGCGCTCGATCGCGAACTGGCCGACTTCTTCAACTTTCTCGGCCATCAGATCGGTCTGGCGAATGTGTGGATCGCGCTGTCAGCTGATCACGGAGTATCCGCTTTGCCCGATGCCGCAAAGAGGTTGCGCATTCCCGCCGCCAATCTGGATGCGGGCAAACTTGAAGTGCAGATTAATAATGCGTTGACGGCGAAGTTTTCGCCGGGTCACGCTGCAACGTATATAAAACTCGACTATCCGATTGCATGGCTCGATCAGGACGCTTTTGCCGCGGCTCATGTAAAGGAGCCAGAGGCGGAAACTGCGGTGGGCGAAGCGATGAAGCAGGCGGGAATACGCGCGTATTTCACCAAGTCACAGTTGGCCGAAGGCCAAGCTCCTGACACCGCTCTAGGCAAGAAGTTTTTGAATAGCTACTCGCCTGAGGGCAGCTGGTACGTGATGGGAGTTCAGGAGCCTTATACGGTTGGCCCGGCAAAAGGTACGGACCACGCGTCGCCTTATACCTATGACACGCACGTGCCGCTGGCTTTTTATGGATTGCCATTTCGGCCAGGCACTTATCGAACACACTCGGAGCCGGTCGATATGGCGGCGACGTTGGCATCGCTACTCGGGATCAACGCTCCTACTCATGCCGTTGGCCGAGTGCTGACCGAGGCGCTGGTTCCCGCTCACCACGCGGAAAATGCAGCGGAGCCAGCGGGATCAAACGCGGAGAGGAGTCCGCAGTGACGCCCGCTTCTGCCAGCGCCAAACCGAACTTGGACCTCAGCGTAAGCGTTGCTGGAATCCCGCTTAAGAACCCGATCATTGCGGCAAGCGGGACCTTTGGTTATGGCGTCGAATTTGAGGATGTAGTCCACCTCGACAAGCTGGGCGGTTTCGTCGTCAAAGGGCTCTCGCGGGAACCGATGATCGGCAACCCGCCGCCGCGTCTTTGGGAAACCGCGGCAGGCATGCTCAATGCCATCGGGCTGCAAAATATCGGAGCTGCGGCATTTCTGGAAGAGAAACTTCCCAAACTCCGGCAGATTAAGAACGTCCTCGTTTTCGCCAACATCTTCGGCTACACTCGCGAAGATTATGAACGAACCATCGAGATTCTCAACGACGGCGAGGGCATTGCGGCTTACGAACTCAACGTTTCTTGTCCTAACACAGCGCACGGCGGGTTGCAGTTCGGGAGCGATCCGCGGTCGCTTGATGAAGTGGTGACTACCGCGAAGCGGGTTGCGCGCCGCCCTCTGATTGTAAAGCTGTCGCCTAACGTGACCAGCATCGCGCAGATGGCCCACATCGCGCAGGAGGCGGGTGCCGACGCCCTCTCGCTGGTGAATACTTTCGTGGCCATGGCTGTTGATGCCGACACGCGCAAGCCGCGTATTGCGAACGTCACCGCCGGACTGTCCGGGCCCGCAATCAAGCCGATCGCTTTGCGCATGGTCTACGATGCGGCACATGCGGTGAACATTCCCGTGATTGGCATGGGAGGCATTTCCACCGCTGCGGACGTCGTGGAATTTATGCTCGCCGGCGCTACCGCAGTACAGATCGGAACCGCCAGCTATTGGGATCCGTGTGCTACCGAAAAAATTGTAAGCGATCTGCAGAGGTGGTGCGAGGATCGCCACGTCACACGCTTAGCCGATCTGATCGGCGGACTGATTATCGAATAATGATCGCTGAAAAACCGCCGAGAACCACAGATAAACTCAAGTAGAAGACAGATTCGCTACGATCATCCCGTCTCACTCCGCGATCTCAGCGATAAGGAACTAACGCCCGTGCGCGTACCAGATCGATCCTGGAGATTTGTAATTGCGCCCTTCGCCCCACACCACGTGCGTGTTCCCCAGGTTATCTATGGCGATCGAAAAGTAGTCGCCGAAGGGAAAGCGGAAACCTTCAGGAAGAATGTAATCGAAACCGCGCTGTGGCCCTGAGAGCTGGGCTTCAGCCGACCAGGTAGCTCCGCCGTTGCTCGAACTGCGCTCAAAAACATTCCATAAAGGCTGAGGTCCTAAAGGCTGATTTCGCGTATCCATCCACGCGATGCGTACATCGCCCGCCGCGCCTGCCGCAATGGCAGGAAAACAGTGCTCTGCCGAGCCCGGTGCGGAAGAGACTTCCGTCCTGGCGGACCAGCTTGCTCCGCCTGTGGTGGAAGAAGAAAAGAACATGCGCTCGTTGCCGCCATTCGTAGTGCCGGCATTCCACAATACGTAAAGAGTTCCAGCGGCGTCCGAAGCGAGTGCAGCTTGTGCCCCCAGATAGCCGGCTTCGCAACCTTCGGTTGCGCAATCGGGCGCCGCGCCCGAAACATCCAGTAAAACCGTGTTCCAACTACGTCCGCTATCTGAGGACCGGCTGACATAAAGGCTGACGGGGCGGGTGCTCGATTCCTGCCGCGCGTAAGCCGTCCACGAAAAGTAAATGTTGCCGCTGGCGTCGACTGTCGCGCCTCCGGCCAGCGACCAGCCCGGCTTGGCGCCGGGATTCACCGCCGCCGATGTAAAGGTTTGCGCGTAATCATGAGAGGCGGCTACTTGAAAATTCTGCTCGTGATTGAATCCCACATAAACGTCAGTTCCATGGACGGCCAGCACCGGCTTATCGGCATCATCGGGCGAACGCGCCGCGACAGAAAAGTACCAGGTCCGGCCGAAATCCTGTGATCGGGCGACGATCACATCGCGTTTGTTATCCTGCAGCCAGGAGGCATACACGGTTTGCCGGTCCACCGGGTCGACAACGATCTGCGGATCAAACTGGCCAGTCGCCGAAGGCGCCAGCGAATGCGGAGCTTCCCAGGACATTCCGTTGTCATTACTAACCAGCAGCGAGATAGTTGGCGTAGCGCACGCGCGGCAGTCGGTTACCGCTCCATATTGAGGAAACAGAATATAGATGTGTCCCTGGCCGTCGGCGGCCAGCGCCGGTTCCCATTGATCGCCATTGATGTAGCCGATGCGCCGCTGCGGACTGAAGCTGGCCGCCGGAATCGCTGCACCCAGCGCGGTCTGCGCTACTGAGAACGCGATAAGCAACCAGAGGGCAAACCTCGGCGCACGTCTAGCCCGGCTGGATCTCAAAACCACAGACTTCTCCTAGGAACGTTGCTGCAACAACCTTGGCGGAACTTTATCTCGAATGGCCCCGCAGCGTCAATTGCCGGAGGGGCAAGGGCATTCTTCTCGCCCGCTCTGCAATAACGTGACTTTCTGCCGAGTTCGTCATCTAATGGATTGAGTTGCACGGGTGGGCGAATGTCTCGCCGCAGAACCGTCCGGCAGGCGGCCGACGAGGAGGGAAATTCAGATGCAGAAAGCCACATTTGCAGCAGGATGTTTCTGGGGAGTAGAAGCCACCTTTCGGCAGATGCCGGGTGTGCTGGGGACGCGCGTGGGCTACATCGGCGGGAACACCGAAAATCCAACTTACAAAGAAGTTTGCACAGACCGCACTGGCCACGCCGAGGCGGTAGAAGTGGAGTTTGATCCAGCAAGGATCCAATACGAGGATCTGCTGAAGGTCTTCTGGGAAAACCACGATCCCACGCAGCTCAACCGTCAGGGGCCGGACTGGGGCACACAGTACCGCTCCGCCATCTTTTTCCATTCGCCGGAGCAGCAGGCCGCCGCCCAGGCCTCGAAGGAATCGCTGGAGAAAGCCCACCGCTTCTCAAAACCCATCGTCACGCAGATCGTTCCCGCAGTCACTTTCTATCCCGCTGAGGACTATCACCAGCAATATCTGGAAAAGCGCGGCCTGGCCAGCTGCCACATCAAAGCCTAAGGACGAAAGAACGGCGCGCGAGCAACTACCTTCGTTATCCGCGGAGCGCCTCTGCTCTACAAGGCAACAACCCGTCTACCGACTTGCCTGTTCCGGTAAGATGCCTAGCAGATGAAATCGATTATTGTCGGCACTGCCGGGCACATCGATCACGGCAAAACTGCACTGGTTAAGGCTTTGACAGGGATCGATGCGGACCGACTACAGGAAGAGAAGCGGCGTGGCATCACTATCGATCTCGGCTTCGCGCACATGGATTTGCCGGGGCCGAATGGCGAAAATTTGCGGCTGGGTTTTGTAGACGTCCCTGGACACGAGCGTTTTGTGCGCAACATGCTGGCGGGAGTGGGTGGAATCGATCTGGTGCTGCTGGTGATTGCCGCAGATGAAGCGATCAAGCCGCAGACGCGGGAGCATTTCGACATTCTGCGACTGCTGGGCGTGCAGCGCGGAATCACGGTGCTCACGAAATCCGACGCGGTGGACTCGGAGACCCTCGAGGTGGTGCGGCTGGAAGTGGAAGAGTTCCTGCGCGGGACCTTCCTCGACAAACCAAACTCGATCATCTCCGTCAGCTCCTTGACGGGTTCGGGGCTGGAAGAGCTCAAGCGCGCCATGGTTGCGGCGGCGGCCGAGATACAACCGCGGGATTCTCATGCCATCGCGCGGTTACCGATCGACCGCGTATTCACCATGAAAGGTTTTGGTACGGTCGTGACGGGAACGCTGGTAGCAGGAACGATTCGTCGCGAGGACGAGCTGGAAGTTTTCCCCACAGGTCAGCGTGTACGCGTGCGCGGCGTTCAAGTGCACGGGCAGATGGCCGAGAAGGCGGTCGCCGGCCAAAGGACCGCTCTCAATCTTGCGGGCGCGAGCACAGAAGATTTATCGCGCGGCATGACTATTGTCCCTCCCGCGACACTCGAGAAAGCGCGGCGTGCCGATGTTTCACTCCGCTTGCTGCCTTCGGCAGCGCGCCCGTTGAAGAATCGGGCGCAGGTACATCTTCATTCCTACACGATGGAGACAGTGGCGGAAATCGTTTTGGCGGGGACCAAGCAGATTGCGCCTGGCGAGCAGGCGTTCGTCCGTTTGAAATTGCCCGAGGCTGCACTACTTTTGCCGGGAGACCACTTCATCCTTCGGCAATTCTCACCGGTGGTGACGATTGGCGGCGGAGTTGTGCTGGATGCCGCACCCATTCCGCGCATGTCGGGACAAGCCGATTTCTCGAGGATACTGGCCAGCGGCAGTCCGGAAGCGATTCTGAGATCACGAATTGCGAGACGCCATCATAACGGTATTGCCGTATCCCGGCTGGTTGCGGAAACCGGCTGGACAAAGAATTTTATTGAGACACAACTAGCCGCTGCTCTCAAAGAGGGTCCAATCCTGCGAACGGGAGACTTGCTCATCCATGCTCCCGCGCTGGAAGCGCTTCAGATCCTTCTGGTAAGCGCGCTTGAGGACTTTCACAAGACGAACCCATTGGTTGCAGGCATTGCCAAGGAGCAACTGCGCGATCAAATCGCGGTGTCGGGCGCGGTGTTTGATGCTGCTCTTGCAACGCTGGTACGGGATAAGAGAATCGAAGTCCTCGGCGACCTGGTGCGTTTGCCCGGTCATGGCGTGGTCATGAAGGATGAAGAAGCGGAGTCAAAAAAGAAGATCGAGAGCGCGTTTATGACGGCCGGGCTGAACGTACCGGCGCTCCACCAAGTTCTCGCTGGCCTGCAGATCGACAAAACACGAGCCCAGAAGATCGTGACGCTGCAATTGCGGGACAAGGTCTTGATCAAGATTTCGGATGAATTAGTTTTTCATCACAGCGCGCTGGAAGGGTTGCGGCGGCTGATGGCGGCGTACAAATTGAAATCCGCAACCATCGATGTTGGCAAGTTCAAAGAACTGACCGGAGTGAGTCGAAAATATGCCATTCCGTTGTTGGAATTTCTGGATCGCGAGCGAGTGACCAAGCGCGTCGGAGACTCGAGGCAGATTCTGTAGCCACGAATGGCCACGGATTTTCACGGATCTAACCGGGGAGCACTAAAACCAGAAATTGATCTATCCGTGGTGATCGTGAAAATCCGTGGCAAGTCTTAGATTTTTTCGTCCGGAAATTCCAGTTCCAAGCCCAGCGGATCGGTGAAGCGGTTGGTGAGATTCGCGAGCCCGGCCAGCATGTGAATATCGACAATCTCCGGATCGGAGAAATGTTTCTTCAGTTCGTTGAAGTCATTCTCCGTGATCTCGTGCGGGGCGCGCGTCAGCCGTTCGACGTAAACGAGGGCTGCCCGTTCTTTCTCGCCATAGCGCGAATAATTTCCTGCCTTCAGAGCCGTCCAGTCTTCCCCGGTGAGTCCCACGCGCTTCGACGACGCGACGTGGTGCTGCGTGCAATAGCGGCATCCGTTGATCAAAGAGACGCGCAGATAGATCAGCTCATACAGCTTGCGGTCGAGAGACCGTCCCACGCTGGCATAGAAGCTTAGAAATGTCTTAAGCATCTCGGGGCGATGGGCCAGCGCCTTTTGCACATTGCCGGGCTTGCCGCGAAGCGTGGTGTCGTAAATCTCGCGTACTTCCGGGGACGCCGACTCCGGTGCGATCAGGCTGATGCGTGCCATTGAAGCCTCCAGTATCAAAATAACTTTGCTCATCATAGAGGAATCGTGTGCCTGCCGCGACGATGTCCAGACGAAATTGTACTTTGCACTTACTTTGCACTACAGAAAAGACTGCGGAATGCCGATATCTCCTATCGGGGCTAGACCATGAAAAATGTTGCTCTCGTTTTCGTGTTGTTTTGTTCGGCGGGGCAATTCGCAAAAGCACAAACTTCCGGCGACTCTGGCGCAAGGTCGAATGTGCTGGCTTTGGAGCACGCCTGGGATCAGGCACAAGAACGCGGAGATGTGAAGGCGCTCTCAGCAATTTTCGACGATTCTTTGATATACGTCGATTATGACGGCGCGGTGTTGACAAAAGCGGGATACCTGGCACGCGTGAAAGGGAATACTACCCACATGCAGCAGATTGTGGCGGAAGAAATGAACGTCCAACTTTTTGGAAACACCGCGGTCGTAGTCGGGACTTACCGGGTCAAAGGAATGGAGAAGGGGAAGCCTTACCTGCGACGTGGCCGCTTCACAGATATCTGGGTACGGACGAACGGAAACTGGATATGCGTGGCCGCCGCCACCACTCCGATCGTGCACTGAGGCGGACGCTTATCGTCGTGCGAATTCTCGTAAGCCGGCGCGGGATGAAGGAGCTGAGATGTGGAAGTGGGTTCTTATCGTTCTGTTGCTATCTGCGCATCTCAACTCTCAGGCCCCGGACAAGTCTGATGGCGACCGCAGCAGGATTCTCGCTCTAGAAAACGCATGGAATCAGGCTGTGCGCCAGAAGGATACGGTTGCGCTCAAGCTCTTGCTGGGAACAGAGCTAGTCTACGTTGATTACGATGGCACGCTGATGGACAAACAACAATATCTCGCCAGCGTACAATCGCAGACGATGCAGCCGGAGCGGATCGTGAGCGAATCGATGAATGTTCATCTTTACGGGGCCGCGGCCGTGGTCGAAGGAATTTATCGTGAAACTGGTGAGAGGAACGGGAAACCCTACACACTCCACGAACGCTTTTCCGATACCTGGATCCGCCGTAACGAGAGTTGGGAGTGCGTAGCCAGCCACTCAACGCTCATCAACCATTAGCGTCTGCTGACTTCCTTTTCCCTTCTGCGCTTCATCTTCCTGCTAGCATTAACCTTGTGGAGCGTTTGTTCGCTGGGACGCGGCATTCCAGCAAACCGGGCCATAATAATCCTGTGAAGGCAAAACCAAAGAGCGCCAAAGAAAAGAGCGCTAAAGAAAAGACCGCTGGACCGGCACGATTATTTTCGAGCCAGAGTCAGTGGGAAGCGTGGCTGGAAAGCAATCATCGTAAGTCGGATGGATTGTGGCTGCGGTTGGCGAAGAAAGCCTCGGGACTAACCTCAGTATCGTACGGCGAGGCGCTGGAGATTGCCATTTGCTACGGATGGATTGATGGTCAGAAGAGACCTGAAGGCGAACAGGCGTGGTTACAAAGATTCGTTCCCCGATCTGCAAAAAGTGTCTGGTCTAAGATCAACCGGGAAAAATCGCTGGCGCTGATTGCGCAGGGCAGAATGCAGGCTGCGGGACTGGAAGCGATCGAGAATGCGAAGAAAAACGGGCGCTGGGAATCAGCCTACGATTCGCCCAAGTCAGCCGAAGTGCCCGACGATCTGTATGCGGCGCTGGATGCAAGTCAGGAAGCGCGGGAGTTTTTCCTCTCGCTCGATCGAGCGAACCGGTATGCCATCCTGTATCGGATTCAAACCGTGAAGAAAGCGGCAACCCGGGCCGCAAAGATTCGGCATTTCGTGGGAATGCTCGAAAGAAAGGAAAGAATTCACCAGCCGCGCCAGCCGCGAAGGAAGTAAACGAAAATGTCAATGATCAGAATTATCGGAGCGGGACTGGCAGGATCGGAAGCGGCGTGGCAGTGTGCGAGGCGCGGCATCGATGTGGAGTTGTTTGAGATGCGGCCCACGCGGTCGACTCCAGCCCACCAGACAGCGGATTTTGCGGAACTGGTTTGCTCGAACTCTTTGAAATCCGATTCCGAGAATACGGCTCCATGGCTGTTGAAGGAAGAGATGGGGAGAGCAGGATCCTTGCTTTTGGAGATTGCGCGCGAGTGCGCGGTTCCGGCAGGGCATGCGCTGGCGGTTGACCGCGTCACCTTTGCGGCAAAAGTGACCGAGACGATTTCGCGCGATCCACGAATTACTGTGCGGCACGAAGAAGTAACGCATATTGACGAAGCTGATGACGGGATCACGATCGTCGCGACTGGACCGCTGACGTCGGAGGCTCTCGCCGGAGAAATCGCGCGGGTGAGTGCCCTCGCAGAACAATCGGACCACAGCCCACACTTATATTTTTACGATTCGATCAGTCCGATCGTGGAAGCGGACTCGATTGATATGTCGCGCGTGTACATGGCGGCTCGCTATGACAAAGGTTCAGCGGATTACATTAACTGCCCCATGACGCGAGAGGAATACGATCGCTTTTACGGCGCACTGTTGGCCGCGCAATCGGTCGAGGAGCGAGAGTGGGAGAAATTGAATTATTTTGAAAGTTGTTTGCCGATTGAAGAAATCGCCCGCCGCGGGCGGGATACCCTGCGCTTTGGTCCGATGAAGCCGGTGGGGCTGAAAGATCCCCGCACGGGAAGAATGCCGTATGCCGTGGTGCAATTGCGGCAGGAAAATCTGCGAGCGGATTCTTACAATCTGGTCGGATTTCAAAACCATTTGAAATTCGGGGAACAGGCGCGAGTGTTGCGCACGATCCCAGGGCTGGAAAGTGCCCGCTTTCTGCGTTACGGGCAGATTCACCGCAATACTTATATCAACAGTCCGGCACTTCTGCGCGAGACACTTCAAATGAAAGCGCATCCTCGAGTTTTATTTGCGGGACAAATATGTGGTGTGGAGGGCTACGTGGAGTCAATTGCCACTGGGCTGATGGCTGGCATGAACGCCGCGGCCTTAGCTCGCGGAAGTGAGCCCATGCCCCCACCACGGGCTTCGGCGTTCGGATCGTTGACGCATTATGTAACTCACGCCGAGGCCAAGCATTTCCAACCTGCAAACATCACTTTTGACCTTCTGCCCCCGCTCGAGAAAAAGATTCGCGATCGCAAGGAGCGGCATCGCGTGCAGTGCGAACTGGCGCTCAGAGCGTTCGACGGATGGATGGAAGGGATCGGAATGACCGCAGTCCAAGCCTAACTCGAAAACTGCATTTGGGAAGAGACTTCAGAATGTTACCGTCCCCGCAACCGGAGATTCGCCGCGCGGAACCGGAGGATGCGCCTGCAATTGCAAATCTGTTGCGCGAATCGTTCGCCGCGTTCGAACCCCTTTACACCGCAGGCGGCTTTAGCGCCACTACGCCGACTGCACAGAAAGTTCTAGAGCGCATTCAGGAGGGGGCGGTTTGGGTGGCGCTACGTAACGCTGAGGTCTTGGGCACAGTGGCGATCGTGGTTAAAGGTAAAGCCGGTTACATTCGCGGGATGGCGGTGCTGCCGTCTGCGCGCGGAACAGGGATCGGAGCTAAGCTCCTGCAGCACGTAGAGAACTGGGCAAGCGAGGCGCAATGCGTCCGGCTGTTTCTCAGCACTACTCCATTTCTAAGTGAGGCCATATGTTTGTATGAACGATTTGGTTTTCGACGCGCGGATGCAGGCCCTAACGATTTATTCGGTACTCCTCTTTTTACCATGGAGAAAACCATTTTCCCACGCAAGTGAAACCGAATCGCCGGTTCAACAGAATTCCAACTTTCATGCAACAAAACATGTGCTGGATTCGTATCCAATTAGTGGACTAAACAAGGCGCAGCAGGCTCACGTTCCCTGGTCAATTGCGTCCAATCAAGAAGTGCGATGACGCTGCGAGATCTTATTGTCGATGTGATGCGCACCCTGTGGGCGCACAAGTTGCGCGCGTTTCTGACCATGTTCGGGATTGCGTGGGGGATCGTGTCGATCGTGCTGATGGTGGCGGCCGGCGAGGGTCTGCGCAAAGGACAAGAAGAGCAATCTCAAACACTGGGCAAGGATGTAATGATCGTCTTCCACGGTCGCACCAGCCTGCAAGCCGGCGGAATGCACGCAGGCCGGCTGGTTCACTGGGAAGATCCGGATGTGCCGGTGGTGCAGGCGGAGGGTGTGGATTGCGAATATGCCATCCCGGAACTGGAGCAGGAGACCGTCCTCACACACAGCAATTTCAACAACGCGTCGCTCGAAGTTACCGGATCGTATCCGCAGTTCAGTGCGATTCGCAGCCTGACCGTAGGACTAGGGCGCTTTTATGACTGGAATGACATGCGCGAGGCCAGGCGCGTGGCGTTTCTTGGATCGGACGCGGCCAAGCAATTGTTTCCGGGGCGAAATCCCGTCGGCGAAAATGTTTATTTAAACGATTTTCCTTTTGTTGTGATTGGCGTAATGGCAAAAAAGAAGCAGGATTCCAGCTACGACGGCTGGGATGTGAACAAAATATTTATTCCCTTCTCTGCAATGCGTCGCGATTTTCCCGATAAGCCTCCGGGAACGCCGACAACTTTCGATCAGCTGCTGGTGACTCCGAAATCGGTGGAGCAGCATGAAGCGTGCAAGCACGAAGTACGGGTCGCTCTGGCGCGTATGCACCGTTACAATCCCAACGATAAAGAGGCTTGCCCCATCTGGGACACGGTGCAGGAGGCCAAAGCATTCCGGCAGATGACCGATGGCATGAAATATTTTCTTGGCGCGGTCGGCATTGTGACACTGGTATTGGGCGGTATTGGCGTCATGAACGTAATGCTGGTTGCGGTGCGCGAACGCACGCGCGAAATTGGAGTTCGCAAGGCTATAGGCGCCCCGGCGGGAACCATCCTGCGGCAATTCTTTGTGGAAGCTCTGATTATTGCATTGTTGAGCGGAGCGATTGGCTTGGGAGTGGCATTCGGGTTTTGTGCTCTGGTGAATTTGTTACCCATGCCCGATTTTTTCGCCGGCCTGATTCCAGACTGGACTTCGGGACTCGTCGCCGCCGGATTGCTGGGGGCAATCGCCATTGGGGCAGCACTGTACCCGGCGCGCAGAGCGGC
>JBAVGI010000628.1:0-19027 GCA_049684755.1 Candidatus Sulfotelmatobacter sp. | reverse complement strand
CTACCCCGGCGGGACATGTTTCGTACCGCAACGTGGCCTACGCGATGTATGAGGCTGTGGCGCGGAGGTATCCGGCGCTGGCCAAGTATTTTCGGGTGCACGATGTGACGGCGCCGGTGGACTTGCTTCAGAGATAGAAGGCTAAATGAATGACATTGTCCCTTCGCAACAGACGGTGAGACCGGAGGTGATGGCCGCCTATCGCCGCTCCAATGAAAAGTATCGTGAGCTGTACAAGCGACTAGCACAACTGTGATCGGGAAGGGCACGAACTCGTGCCGTAAATCTTCAAAATCATCGCCAGGCTTCAGCCGCTGAGGTGAGCTTTTCTCCCATTTCGGAAACTTTTCCACTTATATTTTCTATATTCGCCTTTTATTCGCTTCTATCTGTATGTATAATCCGGCCAGATTAGTTTCTGCAATTTAGTTCGGCGATTTTAAAGGAGCCACTTCCATGGCGGATGAACGGGGCAAGCAAATTGAGCTGGCAGTTGCGCAGATTGAAAAGCAGTTTGGCAAGGGGTCGATCATGCGGTTGGGGTCGAAGGAAGCAATCGTCCCCATCTCGGTGATCTCCACCGGCGCGATCTCATTCGACGCAGCGCTCGGCGTGGGCGGCTTTCCGCGGGGACGCGTGGTGGAAGTGTTTGGCCCGGAGTCTTCGGGCAAGACCACTATTACTCTGCAAGTAATTGCCGAGGCGCAGAAGACCGGCGGCATGGCCGCATTTGTGGATGCCGAGCACGCGCTCGACCCCGCCTACGCCAAGAAACTGGGGGTCGATGTCGACAACCTGCTGGTTTCGCAACCGGACTACGGCGAGCAGGCGCTCGAGATCACGGAAGCGCTGGTGCGCTCGAATGCCATCGATGTGCTGGTGGTCGATTCCGTGGCCGCGCTGGTGCCCAAGGCCGAACTCGACGGCGAAATGGGAGACAGCCACATGGGCCTGCAGGCGCGGCTTATGTCGCAGGCGCTGCGCAAGCTGACGGGAACGGTTTCCAAGTCGCGCACCTGCCTGATCTTTATTAATCAAATACGAGAGAAAATCGGAGTGATGTTCGGCAATCCAGAGACGACAACCGGCGGGCGCGCTTTGAAGTTTTACTCGTCGGTCCGCGTGGACATTCGGCGCATCGCTGCCATAAAAGACGGGGACGTGGTCACCGGTTCGCGCACTCGCGTGAAAGTGGTAAAAAACAAAGTAGCCGCGCCGTTCCGCGAAGCTGAATTCGACATTCTTTATGGCGAAGGCATTTCCCGCGAAGGCGATCTGCTCGATATTGCCGTGAACAACAACATTCTCGAAAAATCCGGCTCGTGGTTCAGCTACAAAGGCGAGCGCATCGGCCAGGGCCGCGAAAACGCGCGCCAGTTCCTCAAAGACAACAAAGACACTATGGCCAAGCTCGACACGGAAGTGCGCAAAGCGCTGGGCTTGATAGCGGCTCCCGTTCAGACACAGCCAGTGAATGGGGCGGCACAAACGGCGGCTCAGGGCGCTCGGGTGACAACCATGCCAAGTGCCCCTCCCGAGCCTGCCAGGGTACCGGTGGCCGCGAAGCGATAAGTTTCTTAGGATTGTCATCCCGAGCGTAGCGAGGGATCTTGGTGTTTGCTTGAACCGCCACTGATTTGCGCTGCCAGCAAGAACCAAAATGCCTCGCTCCGCGAGGGATCACAGTGTGAGGCTGACGGATGCGAGAAGAGCGACGCTACTTCGTCTATATCACGGCGAACTCTTCCAAGAGGCTTTACACTGGCATGACCAACAGCATTCGACGGCGGGTTCCAGAACATAAGCTGAAGCTGACGCCCGGCTTTGCAGCCAAGTTCAACATCACCCGACTCGTTTACTTCGAGAGCTTCTCGCGTTCGAAACGCGATCGAACGTGAGGAGCAGGTTAAGGCTTGGACGCGTGCCAAGCGGCTCGCGCTCGTGGACTCGACGAATCCTAAGTGGGACGATTTGTCACGGGAGTGGGATCAGCCGCAGACATTCCGCTTCGTTCCGAAGATTGCATAGGCTTGTGGTCGCCGACAGACCGGGTGCGCTGTAAACAGGAACAAGGTCCCTCACTGCGCTCGGGATGACAAGCCATGAAGAGTTAATCCGGAATTGCCATCCCCGCTCTCGCCCGAATAGAATCCTGTATTGCCCAGCACAGGCATCCTCCTGCGAGGACCATTGAACAAAGTAAGCGCCCTTTATCCCGGCTCCTTCGATCCGCCCACCAACGGACATCTCGATCTTATTGAGCGAGGCGCGAAGATTTTTGAGGAACTTGTGGTGGGCATTCTCAGGAATTCGGAAAAAAGTCCGATGTTCAGCCTGGCCGAGCGGCTCGATATGCTGAGAACGCTAACCGCGCACTTGAAGAACGTTCGAATCGAAGCCTTTCACGGGCTGATGGTCGAATATGCTAAGTCCATCGATGCGACTTGCGTATTGCGCGGAATTCGAGCGGTGAGCGACTACGAATACGAATTGCAGATGGCTCTCATGAACCGCAAGCTTGAGCCGACTCTCGAGACTGTCTTCATGATGCCGGCCGATAAGTATTCTTATGTCAGCTCGCGCTTGGTGAGGGAAGTGGCACAGGTGGGGGGGCCGGTGAAAGGATTGGTGCCCGAAGTGGTGGAACAACGGCTGCGCGCAAAGTTAGAGCCCGCTTATAAATTTCACGACGAAATGCAGGATGAACTGCAAGAAGTGACGGCCCGCGCGCCGGCAAGAAAAGGGAGAAAAAGAAAATCATGACGACGGCAACCACGGAAGCGCTCCGGCTCACCGACCGAATCAACCGCATTGAACCCTCAGCCACGATGGCGGTGGTGGCTGAGGCCGACAAGCTGCGCGCGCAGGGTATCGACGTAGTCGACTTTGGCGCCGGCGAGCCGCACTTCGCCACGCCACAGCACATCAAAGATGCTGCAATCGCCGCAATTCAGGGCAATTTTACGAAATATACGGCGGTCCCCGGAACGCCGGAGTTACGTGACGCCGTTGTGCACCGTCACGCGGTCGATTTTGATTCCGATTATCGCCGCGAAGAGGCGATCGCTTCGACCGGCGGCAAGAATGCGCTCTTCAATGCGATCCAGGTATTGGTCGATCACGGCGACGAAGTGATTTTGCCTGTGCCCTATTGGGTTTCGTTCAAGGATATTGTTCGCTACGCCGGGGGCGAGAACGTGCTGCTGGAAACCGACGAGGCGCAGGGCTTCCGGGTTACGGCAGAAATGGTCGCACGCCTGATCACGCCGCGGACAAAAGTCATTATTCTGAATTCGCCTTCGAATCCCTCGGGTGCGGTGATGAGTGCTGAAGATCTCACGGCCGTGGTGCGCCTGGCGCACGAGCGCGGAATCTGGGTACTCTCTGACGAGTGTTACGTCTATCTCAATTACACAGGGAAGAATTTTTCAGTTGGGTCGCTGCGCGAATATAAAGAGCGCGTCGTAGTGCTGGGTTCGCTCTCGAAGACATATGCCATGACGGGTTGGCGGCTAGGCTACGCGCTCGGCCCCGCGGCTGTGATCACTGCGATGTCCAAGTTACAAAGCCAGTCCACCTCGAATCCCACGTCGATCGTGCAAAAAGCTGCAGTCACCGCGCTGAAGGGGCCTCAGGAATGCGTCGAGCAGATGCGGCGGGAATATATCCAGTTGCGCGATCATGTAGTGAAAGGTTTGCGCTCGATTCCCGGGGTCACGTGTACTTTGCCGGAAGGCGCGTTCTATGCCTATCCCAACATCTCGGCGTTTCTCGGACGCGGTGGCATCAGATCGGCGGCCGACGTGGCGGGAAGATTGCTTCGCGAGGCCCACGTAGCAACCGTCCCCGGAGAAGGATTCGGCACCGGCGACCATATTCGAGTTTCTTACGCGACGTCGAAGGCGGAATTGGATCGAGGACTGGAGCGCATGCGGAAGTTTTTTGCTGCGTTGTAAATCGTGGAAGTTGATAGTTCGGCTCTGGCCGTCCGTTCTCGAACGGCCCTTTTTTTTCGGGCAGATATTTCATGAGCGATCTCTATCCATTGCTGATGGTTCCGGCATTCGATCCGCGGCCCTGGGGCACACATGATCTATCCCCGATTTATCCGAACCGCCAGTTCGCGGAAAAGATTGGCGAGGCTTGGCTGACTGGCGACGACTGCAAAGTGGCAAACGGTCCGCTGGCAGGACGGACGCTCGCACAACTAAGCTCGAAGTATCAGCGGGAACTGGTGGGCGATTCCGCCCGCGATGCCGGGCGCTTCCCCTTGCTACTGAAATTTCTGTTCCCACATGAGAAGCTTTCAGTGCAGGTTCATCCCGATGACGAGCAAGCTATCCGCGTGGGTCAGCCCTGGGGCAAGACCGAATGCTGGTATGTGGCGCATGCCAAGCCCGGATCGCAGATCGCTTTAGGATTGAAAGCCGGCGTGACCGTATCTCAACTCGAACATGCCATCCACGAGAATCGCGCCGAGGGTTTGTTGAACTGGATTAACGTGTACACCGGTGACATGATTTATGTTTCCGGCGGAACGGTGCATACCCTGGGGCCTGGGTCCGTGATTATCGAAACGCAACAACAGTCGGATACAACTTACCGTTTGTATGATTATGGGCGACCCCGCGAGTTGCACTTGAAAGAGGGGTTGGCCGCGGTAAAGCCGAACGTGTCTTCGGGAAAAGTATTGCGGCCCGCCCCACAACAAATCCCGGGCGGTAAGAATCGCCAGGCCGCGTTGGTGGCCGCGCCTTATTTCGTTGTCGATATGTTTGAATTAAAGGACACGCAGAAGCTCTCGACTCGCGGCGATTTTGGCAGGAGTTCGGCGCAGATCCTGGTGGCAGTGGAAGGCTGCGGCATGGTGGAGGCGGGCAACTCGGAACCGATCACCATCACCAAAGGTGACGCCGTAGTCGTGCCGGCGTCGGTCGAGAACTTCACTGTTCGTCCGCAGTGGACGCTGGAATTTCTCAGCGCTCGTGTTCCAGGCGCGGGACTGCCGGAGCCCGAGACACGAATATAGAGATTCGTATCCTAAGAACGTGGCTAAGAACTCAAACTTTTATCCTGTAATTCTTGCTGGTGGGCGCGGCACGCGTTTCTGGCCCCTGAGCAGGAAGAAGCGCGCCAAGCAATTGCTCGCTCTGGATAGCAAGCAAACCATGATTCAGCAAACGGTGGCGCGCTTGCTGCCGCTGGCTTCTCCGCGTCGCTTCTGGATCATCACTAACGATGATCTCCGTCCCGCGATCTTGAAGCAGCTCCCGAAGCTGCCGAAAGCTCAGGTGATTGCCGAACCGGTAGGGCGCAACACTGCGCCCGCGATCGGCTTGGCGGCATTCATTTTGCTTCGCCAACGTCCCGATGCGGTGATTGGAATGTTTCCGTCAGACCACGTGATCGCAGACGAAAATAAATATCGCTCGACCATTGAGCGTGGAGCGAAAGTTGCGGCGACAGGCGACAATATTGTGGTTCTTGGTATCCGGCCGAATCGGGCGGAGACGGGATACGGCTACATCGAGGCGGCTAGCATATTCAGCGACGACACTCGACGGGTTCGCCGCTTCACCGAAAAGCCCGACGCGCAGAAGGCCGCCGGTTTTGTGGCTGCCGGTAATTATTTCTGGAACAGTGGAATGTTCTTGTGGAGTGCGCGAACTCTGGCCAATGCTCTGCGCGAGTATCTGCCGAAGACCGCTCCGCTATTAGAAGAAATTGCCGACAGTTTCGGCACACGCAAATTTGCTGCGACGTTTCGCAAGCTATATCCCAAGTGTGAAAACATCAGCATCGATTACGCGGTTCTGGAGCCGCGCTCGGCCAAGGGCGAAGCGCAAAGTAACATCTTCTGTCTGCCTGCAGATTTCGGCTGGAATGATCTGGGTTCGTGGACCGCGCTGCATGAACATCACGCTGCCAAGAGTGGTTCGGCTGAAGGCAACATCATCGATGGCTCGGGAGTATTTCTTTTGAATGCGCGCGGCAATTACGTACACGCGCCGGGCAAGTTTGTGGCGACCGTCGGCGTGAATGATTTAGTGGTCGTCGACACTCCGGATGCATTGCTGATTACCACGCGGCAGAACGCGCAGGACGTGGGTAAAGTTGTGAAGTATTTGGATGACAAGAAGCTGCACAGGCTGACATAGTGCTTTGTTTTTATGGCGCAAGAAATCAAATTCGGTACCGACGGCTGGCGAGGCATCATCGCGGATGACTTCACCTTCGACAACGTGCGGAGAGTTGCCTGGGCAATCGCCTCTTATGTTCTGAAATATGAGAATGCCGGCGGCGGAGTCATCATCGGGTATGACACGCGCTTCGCGTCGCAAAGGGCGGCACAAGTGACCGCTGAGACGATCTGCGCTGCCGGCATTCCGGTGAAGCTGGCTAACGATTACACACCAACGCCAGCAGTGTCCTACGCCGTGAAACAAGGCGGCTCGGCTGGCGGAGTGATGATTACTTCCAGCCACAATCCCTGGAACTGGAATGGGGTGAAGTTCAAAGGAAATTTTGGCGGCTCTGCTACGCCGGCCATCATGAAGAAAATCGAAGACGAATTGCGAGTTGAAGCGATGCCGCAGGGGACGAAGGCGGCTATCGAGGAAGTGGATCTCAAGGCTCCTTACGTCGCAGCGCTGTGCCGGTTTGCTGACCTGGATCTCATCGGTAGAGCAAAATTCAAGATCGCCATTGATTCCATGTATGGATCCGGTCGCGGCATTCTTGCAGGAATATTTGCCGAACGTGAAGTGCAGCACGTCACCATTCGACAAGAAGTGAATCCGCTCTTCCCCGGTATCAATCCCGAGCCCATAGAACCACACGTCGCTCTATTGCAGCAAATCGTGGTTCGCGAGAAGTGCGACGCGGGACTGGCCACGGACGGTGACGCTGACCGCATCGGTGCGGTCGCCGAAGATGGCAGCTTTGTCGATTCCCACAAGATTTTCTGCGTGTTATTGCGCTGGCTGCTGGAGCGCAAGAAATGGTCCGGAGATGTAGTGCGCGCCTTCAATACCACACGCATGCTCGATCGCATTGCCGCCAAACACGGCCGCAAACTTTATGAAACCCAGATTGGATTTAAATACACGGCCGATCTGATGATGGAGCATGACATCCTGATCGGTGGGGAAGAATCTGGCGGCATCGGCTACTCTCGCTTTCTGCCGGAACGCGACGGAATCCTGAACAGCCTGCTGCTGGCCAATGTGATGGCGGAGGAAGGCAAGCCGCTGGGCCAACTGGTCGCCGACCTGCAACGCGAATTTGGCCCGCACTATTACGGCCGGCGCGATCTACAGATAGCCGATGAAACTAAACAGAGCGCGATTCGGCGGGCGCGAGATGAAGGCACGCAGACTCTGGGGCGCTATCGAGTAGTGAAGAAAGAGAATCTCGACGGCGTCAAGTTCTTTCTTGACGCGCCCACAAATGGCAACGGGGCAGAAGCGTGGATCCTCTTCCGCGCTTCGGGAACAGAGCCGCTGCTGCGCGCTTACGCGGAGGCGGCCTCGCTGGAACTGGTGACCGAGATCCTGACAGCCGCGGAGAATTTTGTTCGAAAGGGCGCGTAAAACTGGAACGATGGTTACACATTTCTTATGTGGTAATGCGATACTTCTAACTCGCATGACTCTAGAAGCAACCTCACCTTCGAATCCGGTCGATTCGCCTGAGGCGCGCCGTTATAACCGGATCCATCGCTGGCTGGGCATTGCCGATTTTGTAATTGGCGCCGCTTTCCTCGTTGTCCTCCTGATCGCAGGATGGTCGGGCTGGTTGCGCGATCTCGCGTTGAGGCGCGGGTTCCAGAATTACACGCTCGCGGTATTTTTGTATTTATTCTTCTTACTCTTGTTCAGCAAAGCGTTGGGCTTCGGTCTTGATTACTATGGATTCCGACTGGAGCGGCGCTTCCAGCTCTCTACGCAGAATTTTCGATCGTGGCTTTGGGATGAAACGAAGGGCTTTCTGGTTGGACTGGTATTAGCTGCGATCGTAGTCGAGTTGCTCTATTTCATGATTCGCCAGTCTCCACAACACTGGTGGCTGATCACATGGGCATTATTCATGGGGCTGTTTATCTTATTGGCCCAGTTGGCGCCGGTGGTGCTGTTTCCAATTTTCTACAAGTTCGAGCCTCTGGACGATGAAGATCTGCGGCGGCGGCTCGTGCTTCTGGGCGAGCGGGCAGGGACGCGTGTACGCGGGGTATACCGCTGGAAGCTTTCGGAAAAGAGCAAGAAAGCTAACGCTGCGCTAACCGGGCTCGGCAGCACGCGGCGAATCATCCTGGCTGACACGCTGTTGGATAATTACGCTCCCGAGGAAATCGAAGCGGTCCTGGCGCATGAACTCGGACACCATGTGCACCGCCATATTCTGAAAAGTATCTTCGTACAAGCCGGAATTACTTTCCTGGGTTTCTGGATCGCGAATTTCGTGCTGCACTATGCGGTCGATCATCACATGTTCGAGGAGCTCTCCGATTTTGCAAACCTGCCTTTGCTGGCGATCACGGCAACTCTGCTTTCGCTGTTGCTGATGCCGGCCTTGAATGCCTACTCGCGCTTCAACGAACGGCAGGCCGACCGCTATGCTTTCGAATCGATTGCCGACGTAGGTCCCTTCATTTCGTCGATGAACAAGCTGGCACAGCAGAACCTGGCGGAGCGTACCCCTTCGAAGTGGATCGAATTGTTATTCCACTCTCACCCGGCAATCTCCCGGCGCGTAGCAGCGGCGGAAGAGTGGGAGCGCGTCCAGGGCGCAACTCCGCAGGTGTAGGTAGAGTCGAACCAAGTCAACGCCGACCCAGAATTTCGGCGACACGTTGTAGATCCTCTTCCGTATCCACTCCCACTGAATCGTAAGGCGTCTCGCCCACATAAATCGAGATTCCGTTTTCGAGGAAGCGCAACTGTTCCAAACGCTCACTCTTTTCCAGCGGGGATTCCGGCTGGGTCACAAACCAATCGAGTGCGTGCTTTCTATACGCGTACAGGCCCAGGTGCTTGAAGTATCGCGGGTCACTGGCGTCTCGATCGAATGGAATGGTGGCGCGCGAGAAATAGAGCGCGCGTCCACTGCTGGCCGTCACTACCTTCACTGCATTTGGATTTTGAACATCCTCGGGCGGGCAAGCGGTTTTCACCGTTCCTACTTCGACCGATTGTTCTTTCATCACATCCAGCAGGGTGGCAATTTGTTCGGGGCGCACCAGTGGTTCGTCCCCTTGCACGTTGACATAAACATCCGCCACCAGCGAGTTAGATATCTCGTGCACGCGCTCTGTGCCACTCTTATGCGAGACTGAAGTCATCTCCGCTCTCCAGCCGTATCTGCGGCAGGTCTCTAGAATGACTTCTGAATCGGTGGCGACAATCACGTCGGAGAGCAGCGGCGACGATCGAACCGCCTCGTACACCCAGCCGATCAATGGCTTGCCGGAAAGCTCGCGCAGCATTTTTCGCGGTAGACGGGTCGAGGCCAGGCGAGCTGGAATGACGGCAACAGTGTTCATCAGGAGAAGTTTCCGGCTTGATTGTGCCCCTGGCAAGTATCGATCCGGCGAATGGGCGGAGCCACCGCGCGTTTGACTCTTTTTTGCAAGCGCTCTTAGAATAAACAACTGGGCACAAAAAGCCACTCCGGTTCTTTGGCTCAGGCAGCGAGACCTCGCGCGGATGCGACTAGTCCCTCTCGTTGCGCTTCCCCAAGTGAATGGCGGCGTAGCTCAGGTGGCTAGAGCGGCGGTCTCATAACGCGCCTGTTTTCAACAAGATACAATCACTTCAACTACTTACGGTATCCGAGGGCTCACGTCATTTACGGGAAATTTCGGCCATTCGAGATGTATCGTAATCAGCCGTAGTACGATCATGCGATGCAATATGCGATGATAGCCGGAAGAGATGCTGAAATGGAAATCATGACGGCTGCTGAGGTCGCAGCACTGCTGAAAATCAGCAAGTGCCAAGTGTATGAGTTGGCAAAGGCTCCCGAGCGTGTCCATACTTTGTTGCCGAGCGCAGCGAGGATGCAGTTCACAGAGCCGCATTCGTGCTGCCCATCGTGACCGCGAGGCTTGACAGGTGTCCGCACGGCGGACAGCAGTGAGCACTCGAACTTTCCGTCCTTGAGGTTGTCGCGGAACAGGCGGACAACATCTTCCTTCTCTTCCGCTGATTTCTGGCTTTTCCGGGGTGTTCGGACGACTTTAGCCGACGAATAGCCGACAGGTCAAAACGCTTTTCTCTAGACTTCCCTACAACCGATGGTGGACAATTTTTCAAAGAGGTGACGTTACAATGATCCGTCGAGAGAACGTTCCCACTCCCACGCTTCCTGTACTTGAACCAATCACAGATAACATCAAGCGACCTATCTCCGATAGAGACAGGATTCCTTTTAAGTCTGGAATTGTGATCCTGTATGACGTTAACAACAAGGTAGTCGCGGTGGAAACAGGAACCATGCTCAATGTATTGCACAGGGGGTTGAACCGACACCCGGAAGCAACGCAGTTTTCACTGGATCAGAGTTGCAAAGACGAGAAGGCAATAATGGAACATGCCGATGAGTTGAGGAAGAAATTTGGACTGCCTGCGGAAACATGGAGGATGTGAAAGTTATCCGAGGGTGGACGTAAGTTGGTTGATAATCAACCTGAGGTGTTACTTGATGACCTGCCAAAAATGCGGCTCACCACTCGGACTGTCACCTATTACGAAAAAGACCGGCCTTCAACACAGTACATGCCTGAAATGTGGTGCGAAGCATGAATTGGTTATTGAGCGTGGTCAGATGGTGTCTTACAAACTTACTGAGTGATTTTCAAAGCTTTTCCAGCTTGAACGTTTTCAGCAGGAACCCATGAGCCGTCTCGCGCACCATGTCGTTTGACTTCGGTGCAACCAGCTTTTTGACCTTGCGGGGTTTAGGTTGAACATCCCCGCGTCTATTTTTGTGTCGTGGTCCGGGCAATCACAGCACCTCGAAGGATGGCTTCTCAGCAGATTGAGAGGCCACGAAGCGAGCAATCGCGGTCAGCTTCACATCTTGTTGTTGAAGTTTCTTTAGCAACTCACCCTGAAGTTCCACCATCAATTGAATGGCAGTTTTCAGGCGGGTCACCTCTTCTATCAGGCTCTTGCCAGGTGCGGTTTCGAGCACCGGCTTTGCTGTTTCGGAAATAAGATCACTCATCATGCCCTCCCTGCCTAAGTTTTCAAGCGTGAAGTTGCTTCACGCTTGTCAACACCAATTACAAATGTTCTTTCACCTTGATAGCGTGCGCGGACATGCGATCCGCAACGTTCAAATTGAATCTTGCGAGGCTTGATGAGAGGTTCTACCACCCCGCCACCGAATGCGACGTTGGCGAAGTTCCTGCGCGGCTTGTTTAATTCTGCGAGCCGGATAATCTCTAAGTTGTGGGCGACCATCTCACGTTCGCCTTTGGTTGGTTTATAACCAACATCTCGCAATGCTGTTTGCATGACACTCATTGCACACCTGCCTTTCGCTTTTCAACGTTGATTGCCTCTTTCAAACCTGCGTTATCAAGTGACGTTGCGAAAGCATCGTGGATACGCTTCACGCACGGCTCTGGTAACCCGGCTTCTTTCAGCTTCCAATCACGCTGGATGTTTGCGATGGTGAGTTGTTTCGAGTGAATGGCTCGCTTTAGCGAAACGATTTCACTATCTTTGGTTTTGATAATTTCCAGTGCTTCGTGCAGTTGAACTTCAATGGACTTCATTTTTTATTTCTCCTCTTTCCAAATATGTTTGAACGGCCAAATTTCACCGAGCACAAGAAACCAAAAGAACCCCCATCGACGTTGGTTGACGTGGTGATAACGGCGAAGGTCTGCGAGTTCCTTGCTTTGCGCCATCAGGTGTAACCTCCGCGATTCTGCGAGGTCTCCAAGCAACGTGATTTTCACTTCCAGCAACTTGATGATTTCGTCTTTCGCATTTAGCAATGCTTCGGCAAACGTTCCTTTGCCAGAACCGCCAACCCCAATCAAAAACAGAATCATGTCTTCCTTGGTCCACGCAGTCAGACAATATCCGGCCCAACGTTGCAGATAGCCGACTAGCTCAGGATCATTCGGATGAGCCTGATTCAGATATTCCAACCAACGCGGGCAGCTTCCTTTTGGTGCAACTGGCAACGCACGTGTAATGAGGTCATCAGGTGTAGCCGCACGACGTTCCCCGGTCTTAAGGTCAAGCACTTCACCATCAGGCAGACCAACCACCATCGGGTCAGGATCAAACTCGCTTGCCGTGATGCCGAGTTCCGGCCTCGCCTCGGCAAAGAAAGTCACGGCTGCAACTGCGGTCTTTGAGTTCAGATGACGATGAACGCGGGCTGCAAGTCTTGGGTCAGGGATGTCTGCGGGTTCCAACTTCTTGAGCACTGACCCAATTTCATTCGTCGGAGTTTCCTTCGGCAGCCACAACCCTTTCAAATAACCAACCCAACCCTGTTCATCGGTCATGTATTTCAAAAGTGGCTTCGTCGCCAAGAATTCAGCCGTCAAACCTTGGTCGCTCAGATCAAGCGAAGCCACGTCCGGCTTTGCAATGGGTGTGGTCGGTGGTGGTAAATCAGGTATTTGTAAGACTTGCGTCTTACCACCCGGAAGATTAATGGTGAATTCCTTCATGTGTAACCAACTTTCACCTTAAATAAAAAAGACCCTCTCGAAAGAGGGTCCGCGTAAACAACTTGTGTTGCTACTTCACTTTTCTAGACGCTTTGCTTCATCGAAAACAGGCGACCAATCGCGCAGATAACCAACCTCATCGAAATCTATCCACACCTCAGCCGGTACACCACCATCTTCCGGCAGTGGGCGAAAGATTACGCTCGCGCCTTGGTAGGTGCGCTCAGTCGGCAGCTTTGGCAACGCGCGAGGAATCGGTTTCGTTTTGACCCAACCATCGAACGTCATCAGACCACGCTTCACCATGGTGCGAAAAAATCCTTTGGCAGGGAGACGCGGCCTTATATGGAACGGATCAGCCGTTGAAGCCCACGGTGAAGGCTTCGCAGCTTTACGTCCAATTCGCTTAATAGTCAACTTTCGTTCGGACGCACTTCGGGCTTCAAAGAGATTGAGTTGTTTCAAAACTTGGCTCCAGAGTGGCGCGAGTCTTCGCGCTACTTGATGCTCTGGCAGCCTCTTATACGGGCGCAACCCGTAGCAGTTTGAGTCAATGCTGACTTGTAGGTGTTCCCGGTGCTCATCCACGCTCTTAACATCGTTGCGCGGCGACCTTGCCGGAATTCCAGTTGCAAGAAGATTGTCGCAAGACGAAGGGATGACTGTCAAGGACAATATAGCGCGGAAGGCTTGATGGGTGCGGTATTTGGGCCGGGTGGGCCGACTAGGCCACCGAAAACCCTCGGTACTTCAATAAAATAAATTTTCTTACCATCACGCTTGCTTTTGGCTGGCCTAGTCGGCCACGTGTGAGCATTGTGAAACGTTACCGGGCCGGGTGGGCCGACTAGGCCGACTTATAAAAGTCGTTTTTGGAATTTGAACGACGGTTTGACTAACCATCGTGACGTTTTGCGACCACTAAACATGCGGGTCTCAGGGGTGCATCGCATGGTGCATCGCACACCTGTACCGTAATAAACGTGAAAGTAGAGCCGTAGGCCGCGCGGCAAAAACAGAACCGTCAGGCATCGCACCCTGACGGCCTCGTATTTCGCATTAGAGCCTATTCTAGCGACGATCTGCTACTTGCTCAGGGTCTTCTCCAACTGTTTCATACCAGCTTGGAAAGCACCTTGCGTGATCGCTTTCTTATAAACGTTCAACGTCGTGGTCATTGTCTTGTGCCGCAACAACGCTTGCGCCACAGCATAGTTGCCGTTGGTCGCTTCAACCACGGCTGTGCAAGCACCTCTGCGACCGGCATAAAGCCCAACCCACTTGACATCTGATTTCTTCGGCGTCTTTTCGCACGTCCAACACTTGTTCAAACCTTCGACGTGGGGAATGATGACGCGATTGATGAGGTTGGGTAGATCAGCAATCACCCACGATGCTTCGTCGGTGCTCTGCGACTTCTTGCGCCACAACTCCAACGGCACGCGCACTTGGTCAATGATCGGCACGGCTGCCATGCGCTCAGGTGTTTTCGGTGTGACAACCTCGCCGCGCACACGGTTGCGGCGAATGTGAATCCAATCTTTTTCAACATCACCCCATCGCAACCCGGCAATCTCTGCCGGTCCAAGACCAAGGAAGCAGGCGAGTGCCAGCACAAGCTGTGCCTCAACGTGATCCACCAACGCGGAAATCATGTTCTCGGCATCCTCAAGCGTGTAATGCTTGGTACGCTCAGGTGCTTTGGCATCGCGCGGCATCACCACATCGCGCCAAGGGTTCGATGAAATGATTTCTTGCTCAACCGCAGTGGTGAAGATCGAACTGGCGAGAGCCTTCACGTGTTTGAGTGTGTTCCTATTTTGCTTCTGCGTATCGGCCAACGATTTCAGGAACCGCTGCCCAAGCTTGCCTTCGTAACCTTGCAGGGTGAGGTCCGCGAAGTGATCTTTGAGGTGCTGTTTCCAGATTTGTTTATAGCCTCGGATCGTGGAAGGTTTGAGCCGGGTTTCAACGCGAGGTAGATAGGTGTTGGTCCAAAATTCCGCGATCTTGACATCAACATCGGTGATGACCCGGCTAGGTGCGTTCACCTTGTCTTTCATGAAATCTTCGCAGAGGTTCTTCACCGCACGGCAGGTTGCGCTCTTGTATTTCTTCTCATCCTTGCGGCAAAGCTTGTGCGATTTCTGCACCCTAACCAACTTCCCATCACGATTCTCTGTGGCATAATAACGAACGTGGAACGCATTGAAAGCTTCGTAGATGTAACCAACTTGGTGTTGTTGTTCGGCCATGTTGCACCTCATCAACAGCTTAATGCGATGAGCCATGCGATGCAATGGCACCAAAGTAACATGTTAAGTTGTTTGTTTTGAACACAGTGGCGGCGTAGCTCAGGTGGCTAGAGCGACGGTCTCATAATCCGTAGGTCCGTGGTTCGAGTCCACGCGCCGCCACCAATCGCCCGCCTCCACCAGACACCTGCCTCCCAGCGGGCTTCTAAAGGCTTTATTCCTGAAAGCTTGGGGATGATCTGCCCGCAAGAGTGTCTGAGCAACTTACTTTTGGGCGTTACCGAAGTTTCCGCGCAAGCTCTCAAACCCCTGTCGCTAAAAGCCTTAAGTGCTTATCCTTTAAGAATGGCCGCCCCAGGTGTGGGCGGAAATAGTGGCACGGTGATCCCTGCTTAAATGTCTGCCAGCACAAACTCGTGGAGGGGACTACCGCTCGGGGCTCAGGCATTCGTTGCCCTCGTGATTATCGGAGGCACCGCCTGCCTGCTTCAGGCTGCCATTCACCAGAACAGCAAGAACATCGCGGAGTTCATTTGCTATACCGGAATCGCGGTCCTGGCCTCGCGACTGCGCGTCACCCTGCCCGGAATTACCGGGACGCTGTCAGTAAACTTTCTTTTCATTCTGGTAGCAATTGCGGAATTGGGCTATTCCGAGGCCCTCACCCTGGGCGCGGTTGCCATGGTGGCGCAGAGTTTGTACCCAGGACGACCGACCGCGATTCAGTTGACGTTTAACGTCTGCGCGGGCTCTCTCTCGACGGCTTTAGGTTATTTCGTCTATCACAATGCACTATGCAACGAACTGATCAGCAACCGTCCGCTGATTTTGTGCCTCACCGCTACTATTTATTTCATTGTTAACGCCGGGTGTATCGCTGCAGTAATTTCTTTCAGCGAAGGCAAGCCACTGCGAAGCATTTTGGTTGGCTGCTACTTCTGGTCGTTCCCCTACTACCTGGTCGGGGCTGGAATTGCCGCCGCAATCTCCTGGTTCAATCACGCATTCAATTGGGAAACTTCATTGCTGTTCGTTCCTGCCATTTATCTTATCTACCGCTCCTACCGGCTCTATCTGGGGAAACTGGAAGACGAAAAACGCCACGTTGAAGAAATGGCGAACCTGCATCTTCGCACCATTGAGGCCTTGGCGCTCGCTATCGAAGCGAAAGACCAGACCACCCACGAACACCTGCAACGGGTGCGGATTTACGCCATCGAGGTAGCCAAAGAATTGGGGGTCAAAGGGGCGGAACTGGAAGCTCTTCACGCGGCCGCCCTGCTGCACGACATCGGCAAACTGGCGGTGCCGGAGCACATCATTTCGAAACCCGGGCGTTTGACTCCGGAAGAGTTCGAGAAGATGAAGATTCACACGGTCGTAGGGGCTGAAATTTTGGAACGCGTCCGGTTTCCCTACCCGGTGGTGCCGATTGTGCGGGCTCACCACGAGAAGTGGGACGGATCTGGTTATCCGTATGGCTTGAAAAATATGGAAATCCCGATCGGAGCCCGGATTCTTTCCGCAGTTGACTATCTGGACGCTCTAGCGTCGGATCGGCAATACCGGCGCGCGATGCCGCTGGATGAAGTGATGCAGCGGCTGGCCGCCGAATCGGGGAAGGCATTCGATCCGAAGGTGGTGGACGTCCTGAAAAGGCGTTACCGGTCTCTGGAAAATCTGGCTCTGAAGAAATCAGCGGAAGATGGAATTCCGACGCACTCCGGCGGGATCAAGATTGCGCGCGGCCCGGAGCCAGATGCGGGATTCGAAAGCGCTGCAGTTTCCGATTCGCCCGGACGTGAAGCGAATTTCCTCTCCTCGATCGCAGCCGCTCGCCAGGAAGCTCAGTCTTTGTTTGAGCTGAGCCAGGATCTGGGAGCTTCATTGAGCTTGGGAGAAACTCTCTCCGTATTCTCGGTAAAACTCAAACCGATGGTTCCCTACGACGCCATTGCGATTTACATCCGGCGCGGGGATGAGTTGATTCCGGAATATGTGAATGGCGACAACTACCGCCTGTTTGCTTCCCTGCGAATTCCCATGGGAGATGGTCTCTCCGGCTGGGTAGCGCAGAATAAGAAGCCGATCATAAATGGAAATCCCTCCGTCGAGCCGGGGTACCTGAACGATCCCGCCAAATTCAGCACCCTGCGATCGGCGCTGGCTTTGCCGCTTGAGGGAGTGACCGGCGTGATTGGTGTTCTGGCTCTCTACCGCGCCGAGCGCGATGCATTCACTTCCGATCATTTGCGGATTCTTTTGGCAGTGACCGGCAAAATGGCACTGGCCATCGAAAACGCAGTCAAATATCAGCAAGCGGAGAGTTCAGCCACTACGGATTACCTCACTGGACTGCCCAACGCCCGATCTTTGTTTCTGCAACTCGATCGCGAACTCGCCCGCTGCAAGCGCGACAACGTCTCGCTCACCTTGATGGTTTGCGACATGAACGGGTTCAAGAAAATTAACGACCGGTTTGGACACCTGGAAGGGAATCGGGTCTTGCGTCTTTTTGCGCAAGCTCTGAAAGACAGCTGCCGCGAGTATGACTATGTGGCCCGCATGGGCGGGGACGAGTTTGTGGTGATTGCTCCGGGGTTGCCCACGGACGCAGCGGCCAAGAAGATCGAACAGATTCGGCCGCTGGCGAGGCAAGCCGGGTTCGATGTTTGCGGAGAAGACATTCTCTCACTCAGCGTGGGGCTGGCAGTGTCTCCCGACGATGGCAACGACGCCGAACAGTTACTCACTGAAGCGGACCGGCGCATGTATCTGGAGAAACAGAAGCAGCCTACGAAGAAGGATCAGCGGCTGCACACGCGAATGAAGTGCCGGCTCACAATTGAGTTGCACGCCCAGGGCAGTACTGCCCCAGTGTTCGGCAATCTGATCGACATCAGCCTGGGAGGCTGCTATGTGGAAACTGCTGCCATCCTCACCCCTGGCTCCAGTGTCAAAGTGGTGTTCTCCATGGACAATTTAGATTTGAGCGCCGAAGGCAGCGTTGCCAGAATCCATCCGGGATCAGGGATAGCGGTGCAGTTCAAGGAAATGAGCCGCGAGTCGCGCGAAAAAATGTATCGCATCCTGGAGTTCGTTCAGAGCACGACCACAATGTACAACGACCGTTACCTGCAGAACCTTTTCAACCGCTGAGCGTCACTAAGGCGTCCACTTCAAATTTCTAATCCACGGTTGAAGCCGGTCTCCGTCGCCCGTACACTTAGGATATGCGCGTGCATGCCCACGGCGGGGGTGGTCCCAAGCGAGTGCTGAAGATCTCGCTGGGCGTGACGCTCGCCTATATCGTGCTGCTGGTGGTGGCCGGAATTCGCGCCCATTCTCTGGCGCTACTCTCCGAAGCCGGACATAACCTTTCCGACTTTTTGGCGCTGCTACTATCTCTGGTTGCGGTGTATTTGCAGTCACGTCCCGCAAGCTCTACAAAGACATACGGCTACCATCGCGCCGGGGTGTTGGCGGCCTTGGTGAACGCGGTGTCCCTTGTCGCCGTCGCATTCTTTATTTTCTACGAGGCCTTCCGCCGGTTGCAGCATCCCGAGCACGTCCAAGCCGCCGTGATGATGTGGGTGGCGGGCGCGGGCGTCGTGATGAATGGAGTGATCGCTCTGCTGCTTTACCGCTCCGGGGGCGACGTTAACATCCGCAGTGCCCTGATGCATGAAGTCGGCGACACGCTCTCCACTGCTGCCGTGATCGCTGGAGGCTGGGCCATTCTGGTCACCGGTAATTCCTGGATCGACCCCGCGCTCTCCTGCGGAATCGGCGCGCTGATCCTGTGGTCTGGGTTCGGCATCGTGCATGAGACCTTGAACATTTTGCTCGAAGGTACGCCCCGCGGGGTGAAGCTCGAGTCGGTCGAAGTGGCCATCCGGTCCATCGAAGGCGTCAACGACGTGCACGACCTTCACTGCTGGAGTATTGGCTCGGAGACGCGAGCGCTCTCCTGCCATATCTCGATTGCAGATATTCCGCCGTCAGTGAGCGAGCGGATCCTGCGCGATGTGAAGGAATGCCTGCACCACAACTTCCGTATCGACCACACCACCAT
>JBAVGI010000627.1:0-7551 GCA_049684755.1 Candidatus Sulfotelmatobacter sp. | reverse complement strand
CATGAACGGTGACCGGCGCCTTTGTGATTACTGAGCGGGAGTTTCCGGGGATGCAGGTTGAGTGCCTGTCTTAGCTTCCGCGTTGACGTCAGGAGCGGCGATGGGATTGATCTTCACCGTAGCCAGGATTGCCTCGAGGCGGTGAAAGACTTCGGCACGGTCAATGTGGTTTGGGGTGGGTTTGGTTGTGGTTGCCACTTCGAGTTTGGTGGTTGCGACTTTCAGCGCAAACTCGTAGCAGGCGCCATTTTGAAAGACGTGGTAATACTTGGACGATTCCTGGCCAGGGCTATTCGTGGTTTCGCCGGTGGCGTTGGTTTCGGCGGAATCAAGTTCCATATCGCCAATCATTACTTTCGAAAGCGGAGCAGTTGCGAGTTGCGCCGTGGCTTGCACGCTGGGGTCCGCCGGGGCCGCGGGATTCGGCTGCGGAACCGAGAATTCGCCGCACTGATCGGCCGTGAGAGTTTTGTTCACGCTCACGTTGAAGAAGGCCGAAGCCAGGTCCGAGTTTGGATACGTGGAGTCGGGCAGGGCAACGGCTGCAAGCGCGACGCCGCCGGGTTGCACGAAGTCCATGGGAATCGGGCCGGAGGAAACGAGTTCGTTGGCGGCGTCGCCGGTCTTGAGCGCGTACTTGCGCGGATATTGAAATGTGACTCCGGAAACGCTATCGACGTAGGTCACTGTCGGCGGAACTTTGCGGATGATTTTCTTGTGAACGTGCTTGACTGTGGCCTGCTCTACCGGAGTGGCCGCGGGTAGAGAACTAGTTGTAACCGGCGGCGTGGGCTGTGCGATTTGCGACGGGCCGATGGAGCTTACGGGTTTCGGCTTATCGTTGGAGCATCCGACGGTGAGTGAACAGGCAATCAGAAGCGCGGCGAAAATCAGCGTGCTGGTTTTGTCGAAATTAGTTTTGGCGTAGGTTGATTTACCCCACGCAACGGAATTGAGCGGAAACAGGTTGATACGGTTCATGGTTGGTCACCTCCTGCTGCTGAGCAGCACCAGGGAGAGTGCATGGGACGGGCCAGTGGGCGGGGCGCTGATTTTGCGGGGGTTAAGGTGAGGAGGAGGTTCGGTGGTCGTGGCGAGGCGGACACTGTGTGGAGAGCGGGACACGGCACGGCGGCAGCGAACTTCAACGAATATCGACTATCCTGAGACGTGCCCCGCACGATAACCCTTTACCGACCTGTAAGGCAAACGGAGTTCGAGTTGGTGCGGGCGAGTGGATTCCTGGGGTTTCCACCGCGATTGCCGGAGCAGCCATTCTTCTATCCGGTGCTCAATGAGGAGTATGCAACGCAAATCGCACGTGACTGGAATACCAAGGATGAGCGTTCCGGTTTCGTGGGGTTTGTGCTTCGGTTTAATGTGCAGACGGAGTTTTTACAGCGATATGAGATTCATGTTGTCGGGAATTCCATTCACCGAGAATATTGGATTCCGGCGAGTGAGCTGGCGAGTTTGAATGCGAGTATTGTGGGAAAGATTGAGTTGGTTGCTCAGTTTCATCCGATCGTTTGATTTGGGACGGATGAAGCCCGGCTCCGACGAGACGAGGCACAATCGCAGGGCTGAAAGCGCTGCGCCACCCAAAAGCGGGCGCGCTACTTCAATTGGATCCATTGCGGGTGGAAAGGGCGGCCTGCACCCCGTGGACAGCCGAGGGCGGCTGTCTCCACATTGTCTCCAATTTTTAGTTTCAGCGCCGCAATCTAGGCGGCTGCGATGCGGCGCATCAGGTCATCTTGTTGTTGCTTGCTTTCGGCGCCGATGGTGAAGGCGTCGAGGATGCCGAGCGATAGAGCGTATTTGATAGCTTCATCCTGACGGGTGGCTAGATCGCCCTGGCCTAATATTTTCATGCCGACTACGGCTTTGCCGGCGGCTTTCATACTTCTTAGAACCCCGACTACAGTTTCGGGATCGGCGTCCATGTGCGAGCCGATGGGATTGACGCGGGCGAGATCGACTTCGACCCACGGTGATTTCGCGGCGGCGCGCAGAGCTTCGATGCTGTGGCAGGAGCAGCCGTGGGCGCGGATGATTCCCTTCTGCTTGGCGTCGGAGAAAACGTCCATAAAGCCTTTGTAGCGCTCGGTCCAATCGGGCTCGGTGAGGCAGTGCATGAGGCAGATATCGAGATAGTCGGTGCCGAGTTCGCGGCGGAAGCGGTCGAGATCGGCGCGGGCAGTGGCGGGATCGCGGGCCCAGGTTTTTGTGAGGACGGTGACTTTGTCACGCTGCACATGCTTGAGCGCTTCGGCGACGTGAGGATGGCTTCCGTAAGAATCGGCGGCGTCGAAGAAACGCAGGCCGTGATCGTAGCCGTTGAGAAGAAGGTCGGAGAGTCCTTTGATGCCGAGCGCGGTCTGATTGGAATGATGACCGGAGCCGACCGTGCCGGTGCCCATGGCGAGACGGCTGGTTTTGATTCCGGTGCTGCCGAGGGTTACGGTGTCGGAGGCTGAGAATTTTTCGGGAAGCTGCTGGTTGGCGAGAGCGGCGAGGAGATTCTTTGAGGTGAGGAAAGCGGCTCCGACTGTGGTGGAGCGAATGAGGAAATCGCGGCGATGCATGGGGGACCTCCGGTGCGAGGGCGCGCTTGATACGAGATTACACTAAAAGGCTTATCGCAGAGAACGCTGAGAACGGCCGCGGAGGGCGCTGAGAGAGCCGGGTGTTATTCGAATTGTTTGCGGAACGTGGCGAGTTGCTCGTGGATTTCTGAGACTTCCCTTTTTAATTCGAGGACTTCGTTTTCGAGATGGGATAGGCGATCGTCGGCGGAGGCACGGGATGTGGTGTGGGCTGAATCCGCGAGCGAGGGCGCCCGCGCCACATTGTCGCTCGAGAACAGATGCATGTAGCGGGATTCTTTGGTGCCGGGCTGGCGCGGGAGTATGGCGGCGAGCGGCGGCTGGCGCTGGCTTAGGCGGTCGAGGGTGGAGACGATATCGTCAAGCGCTTCGAAGCGGTACATGCGCTCGGTGCGGCTGCGCAGTTCGCCGGGAGTTTGCGGGCCGCGCAAAAGTAGCACGCAGAGGATGGCGATTTCGCGGCGATCGAAATTGAAAACTTCCTGCAGGCGATGTTCGTACTTCGTGACCCGGCTGTCGGCTCCACTGGCGGGACCGGCGAGACGCTTCTCCTGCAGAGTGGCGAGAGCTTGCGCCACGGAATCTTCCTCGAGAGACATGACGGGATCGCGGTTATTTTTTTGATTGCAGGCATTCACAAGAGCGTTGAGGGATAGCGGATAGTAATCGGGAGTAGTAATGTCTTTTTCGATGAGCGAGCCGAGGACGCGGGTTTCGATGTCAGTGAAATGATCCACGAGGTGGATTGTACTGCAGCGGCGCGGCGCGGCGAACACGGTATCCTATCTGCACGCGAGGTGAGTGATTGGCGCTGAATGAAGTGGAGAATCTGGTGGTGGCCGCTGGAGGGACAGCGCACGCGCTTTCTTGGGCGCTGAAAGTTCTGAAGCCGGTCGCGATCGTCGCGGTCGTTGTTTACCTCGAGATCAGATTTCCGCAGTGGTGGGAAAAGCTGGGACTGGGGCGGATCGAACGGTTTGGAAAGAAAATCGCGAGCAGAAGAGGTCTCAGCGTTTTTCTGGTGGGACTTTCGTTATTCGTGATTCGCGGCGCGGGGGCACTCCTTCTGGCTACGCCGTTGCCGCACTATCACGATGAATTCAGTTATCTGCTGGCGGCCGATACCTTCGCGCATGGCCGATTGACCAACCCTCCGCACCCGATGTGGGTGCACTTCGAAACATTTCATGTGATCTGGCACCCGACCTATATGTCGATGTATCCGCCGGGCCAGGGGCTGATACTGGCGCTGGGCGAGGTGTTGGGGAATCCGTGGATCGGGCAGTTGCTGGCATCGGCTCTGATGTGCGCGGCGGTTTGCTGGATGCTGCAAGGTTGGATTCCTGCGCGATGGGCCTTGCTGGGCGGCGTGCTGGTGGTGGCGCGGCTGGGATTGCTGAGTTATTTCACGAATGGATATTGGAGCGCGTGTTTGCCGGCGGTGGGAGGGGCGTTGATTCTAGGAGCATTGCCAAGGATCGAACATGGTGCGCGGAGAATACATGCGGTTGTGATGGCGGTTGGATTATTTATTCTCGCGAACACGCGTCCGTATGAAGGATTTTTGTTGAGCGTCGGCGTGGCGATTGCTTTATTCGCATGGATGCTGGGAAAGCATGGACCACCGGCGCGGGTTTCGTGGGCGAGGATCGTGCTTCCGCTGGTGCTGACTCTCGCTCCGCTTGCCGCATGGACGGGTTACTACTATTACAGGGTGACGGGAAGCCCGTTTCGCATGGCGTATGACGTAAACCGGGAAATGTATGCCATGGGGCGGTATTTCATCTGGCAGAATCCGTGGCCGCAGAAAACTTATCATCATGCGAAGATGCAGGCGCAGTATGAGCGGGAATTGCGCGAGGCGACTGAGTACAAAACGCTGCGCGGGTTTATGCGGCGGGGGCGCGGCAAACTTTATTATTTTTGGCAGGTGTACCTGGTTCCTCCGTTGCCATTTGTGCTGATTGCACTGCCGTGCGCAGCGCGTGACCGGCGATTGCGAGTGCCTTGGATGATTCTTGGAATTTTTGTGATCGGATTGGCGGTCGAGGTGTGGTTCCTGCCGCATTATTTCGCTCCGGCGACGGCATTGCTTTACTTGTTTTTGATGCAGTGCATGCGGCACCTGCGCTGGTTTGAATGGAGAGAGCGTCCCGTAGGGTTGGCATTGGTACGGGCAGTTGCCGTGATCTATGTAGCGACGGTTGTGCTGCGTATCGGAATGGCTGTGACGCACGTGCATCCGGAAAAAGAATGGCAGCATGGAGACATGGGGCGTGCGGCTATCGTGACAGAGCTGGATGCGATGCCGGAAAAAGATGTGGTGCTGGTAAGGTATGCTCCCGATTTTGATCTGGACCGCGAGTGGGTATTCAATAGTGCGAATATTGATGAGCAAAAGATTGTGTGGGCACGCGACATGGGAGCGAAGAAGAATCAGGAGTTGCTGGATTATTATCGCGGACGGAAATTCTGGATCGTGGAGGCGGACGGGTCGGTGAAATTGGAGCCTTACGAGGGGACGCGATAGATGTGTGAAGCTTAGAGAGGGTAAAGGTCGAGAATCAATTGTATGGGTATCCGACATTGCCGGACAAAGGTGTCCGACCCACACGGTTCGGGTGTAATCTTGCGAGGACCAATTGAGGGTAGATCGGAGCAAATATGAGGATGCTGCTGCATTGGGTGCTGAGTGCGTTGGCGGTTTGGATTATGTCGCGCGTGGTGCCGGGAATTCACGTGAGCGGTCCGGTAGCGGCGCTGATTGCAGCGCTGGTCATCGGCTTTATTAATGCGACGATCGGGCTGGTGCTGAAGATTCTTACTTTTCCGCTGACGTTGGTGACATTGGGATTGTTCTGGCTGGTGATCAATGCACTGATGCTGGAACTGGCTTCGGCATTGCTGGCGCCGGGTTTTCAGGTGCGCGGATTCTTCGCTGCATTCGTGGGCGCGATTGTGTTGAGCCTGGTGAATTTGTTGCTGAAGGCGATCGTGATGCCTTCGAATAGCGGCCGTTAGTTCGTTCGGAGGCAAACAAGAAGCGATATACCACGAAGGATACGAAGTATCACGAAGAGGCGATCGATGGGATTCGTGACCTCGTGGTGAAGTGGTTGACTACGTTTTCTTTTCGGTTGAAACAGAGCCTGCCTTTTTCGGCTTGATCGCCTGCCAATCTTCTTCGGTAAGGACGCGGCCGAGATTGCTGAATTCTCCGGCGCCTTGCAGGAATTCGCCACCGTCCATACGAATGACTTCGCCATTGATATAGCCGGAGCCGTCGCTTATCAGGAATGCGGCGAGATTTGCCAACTCTTCCGTGGTGCCGAAGCGGTGTAGTGGATTTCTATCAAGCGCGAGCGTTTCGAGTTCAGGGCGCGGCAGGACGCGCGAGAATGCTCCTTGCGTAGGAATAGGGCCGGGCGCAATTGCGTTCATGCGGATTCCTCGATTGCCCCACTCGACGGCGAGACTGCGGGTCAGAGCTTCGACTCCGGCTTTTGAGATGGCGGACGGAACCACGTAGGCTGAGCCGACCGGCGCGTACGTTGCCGAGATGCTGAGAACGGTACCTCGGTGTTTGGCTTTGAGCCAACGGCGTCCGCAAGCCATGGTGGCGTGGAGCGTGCCGAGAAGAACGATGCCGATGACGGAGTCGAAGGCGCGGGGAGAAAGTTCTTCGGTGCGGGCGATGAAGTTTCCGGCGGCGTTGTTGACCAGAACATCCAGCGGACCATCTTTCCAGATCGAATCGATCAGGGCCTCGACGGCGTCGAGATTGCGCACGTCGCAGGGCAAAGCGTATATCTCACCTTTTGTTGCGGTGGAAAGTTCAGTGCTGGCTTTTTTAAGGACGCCTTCGCGGCGGCCGCAAATGTAAATGGCGGCGCCGAGCTCGAGGAAGCGGTGAGCCATGGCTTTGCCGAGACCGGTGCCGCCGCCAGTGATGAGGATGCGTTTGTTTGCGAGAAGATCTGCGCGGAACATAATTCTTGGCTCGATCCTATGTCAGCGAAAAGCAGGTTCCTCACCGTGCTATCGCCCGATTCGGAATGACAAATTATAGGGGTTGGAGGGCAATGCAGATCGGAATGAATAAAATTATATGCGGATGGACAATGGATCAGCCGCGACGCGAAAGCCGTAGTCGGCATATTGAAATTCGGGAGGGATGCTGGAGCGGGCGGAGCAGCGGGAGACTTTGACGTGGTGTCGCCAGGATCCGCCGCGGGAGGCTTTGCGTTGGCCGATCCCAGAGTGCGGTTCGGGGCCGCGGGGATTGCGGTCGGGCGAGTTGGCGTAGTAGTTAGGATCGTACCAGTCGCTGCACCACTCGTGGACATTGTCGTTGATGTTGTAAAGGCCGAAGGAATTTGGAGCGTAGCGGGAGACGGGCTCGGGCCCAGTTTGCCAGCGTGTGGCGTAGTCGGGAAGAGATTCAGGCGGCTCGTTACCCCAAGGAAAATCTTTCTGCTCAAGATCGCCGCGAGCGGCGCGTTCCCATTCGGCTTCGGTGGGAAGACGGTAGGAGCGGGCGGTTTGCGAGGACAGCCATCGGCAGTAATGGTCGGCTTCGAACCAGGAGACGCCTACGACAGGCTGTTGCGGATCATTGAAGTTTTTGTCGTTCCAAAATCGCGGTGACTGTAATCCGGTGGTTCGCAGGTAGGCTGCGTATTCCGCGTTGGTGACCTGAGTGACGGCGAGTTCGAAAGCGTCAACCCAGACGCGGTGGACGGGACGTTCACAATCCTGACCGGTGGCGGAACCCATGAGGAACCAGGCACCGGGGATCGAAACCAGGCGAGGGTCGATGTAGAGGGGATCGGGTCGGGAATGAAAATGGGCGGCAGACATCTGCTTGATTAATTTTAGCAGTCTGTGTAGGGAGGGGCTAAAGCCCAATTTTATTTGAGAAGCATAATCGCAGCGCTGAAAG
>JBAVGI010000626.1:0-44785 GCA_049684755.1 Candidatus Sulfotelmatobacter sp. | reverse complement strand
GAATTCTCATGACAGTTCCTTACTTGAATCGTCTAGGATTCACCGCACGGGCCGTCACGAGCGATGTCGATCTGTTGATATTTCTTTTTTGTAGAGCCTGCTTCAGAACGGCTCTTGGCATCCTTTGAAAGACGCCTCGCTTGATAGTCTTCAAAACTGCGGCTCCAACTGCACTTCTGGCGTCGGTGCGTCTTCAGGATCGGTGGAGCTGCACCCGGACGGAGCCGCGCTGCGTAACCCGTCTCGTTCCGCGAGATGCAGCAACGCCCGTATTCTTGTCTCCCCAACATCCTGCCGCGAGCAGCCAAGCAGAACGGAACAATCCTGATCCGAGTATTTTTCAAGGACGGACATCACGAAGACAAAACGTTCGAAGCGTTCAAGTCGGAGAATGCGGGCGATTGCGTAATCGGTATCCTGTATCCGTCCGAAACTGCAAGTGACCGCATCACTTGGTGCGTCTGCGACGGTCGGGTGGCTCTTGCGGGGTGCCAACATGCGAATTGCATTCTGGATAATGGTCCGCCGAGTCCAGGATTGCGCCCAGTCTCGAAACACGTAAGTTCCTTCGACGCAGTCTTCCAAGCCGGAAACAAAACACTCCTCGGCCTTCGCCAGATCGGCTGTGAGCAAGAACGAAAGCAAATGCAAATTATCCATGTTTTCTGCGAACACTCTGCAAAACTCGATGCGTGTTGCGTATGCTCGCGATGTCTCAGCAGAGATCGGAGGCCTTCGTGGCATGGTCACCTTTGTCCTCTCGGCTTTCCATTGCCCCTCAGCGTTAACCAGGTGTCAGCGTCACGCGCGCTCAATGCCTAAACATTTTGTTGCGCACGTCGGGCCAGAACTCTTTTGCCACATTGAAGAACGTATCCAGGGCTATTTGTTGTCCCCACTTGTTCGCGGTATTTCCAAATGATCGATTCGCGGCCGGATAGTAGAGGTTGGAGATGCCTGCGGCCACTGCATTTCCGGCCAGCTCGGATGTGTTGAAGTGGTTGCGGCCATCGTCGCCGCGAGTGATAACTTCCCGGCTCATCGCATATCCAGTTCGCTTCCAAAATCCCCCGGTGCCTTTCACGAAATATCGAGGATCCTGGTGCAGAGCGACTGGAAATAGCCCTTCACTCATGATGTTGCCAATTGCCTGGTCTGCGAATGCGCCTCCGTAATATTTGCCAAATCCCTGCGCTCCTGTTCCGAATGAGCTGTACTGCTTCTGGGCCATGGATAGTCCGGCAAAAATACCAGCCACCAGAAACGCTGAGGGATCAAAAGAGTCGTCCAACGCAACTTTCATCTTCTCGGCAGGCGTCAACGGTTTGATCTCCGCGGCGTTTTCGTCTGAACGATAGTTGGGGATTATCCAGAAGATGTGATTCTTGCTCGGCTCATGCTGCGGCACGCTCTGCGTAACGCTGGATGGACTTGACTGAGTCTGACACGCGCTTGGCGCATCTGGGAGCCCTGGCGGTTCCTGTCCAATCGCCACAACTCCTCCCATCAACAAGTTAGCGGAAACCAGGAGACGGCAGACCATAGGAACAAACGAAGATGACAGCAACCTCCTCATGCTACTAAGCTTGATGCACGTTGGAGCGCCTCCCAAGGCAACATGAACAACTTGTCATGTGTTCGCCACGATGAATTCATCCTGTAGCTGATAACCTTCCTCATGGGATCTCGTGAATGCGATCGCACGGTGCCTTACCGGCAACTCGCGATCGTATTTCTAATCCTCATCTTTGCTGCGTCACTCAGCCGCGCTCAAGACAATTACGAAATCCAGGTGTACGGGTCCGACCTGGTCGATCCGCGACACACTATGGTGGAACTCCATAGCAACTTCACGATCGATGGATCGAAGACAATCGTCGACGGTGTTTACCCCACTAATCACGCCGAGCACGAGACCGTCGAGATCACCCACGGCTTCAATGACTGGTTCGAGTGCGGCTTTTACATCTTCACTTCCATAAGTGAGGGCCAGAGCTGGCAGTGGGTGGGCGATCACATCCGCCCGCGCGTTGCTGTCCCTAAGAAATGGCACTGGCCTGTAGGTGTAAGCATCTCAAACGAAATTGGCTACCAAAGGCGGCAATATTCCGTAGACACCTGGACATGGGAAATCCGCCCCATCGTGGACCAAAAAGTCGGCAAATGGTATTGGTCCTTGAATCCTACGCTCGACCGTTCTTTCCACGGCGAGAGCGTGAACCAGGGCGTTGTCTTTTCGCCAAACTTCAAGTTCAGCTACGATTTCACTCCGAAAGTCGCGGGAGGTCTGGAATATTACGGTTCAGTCGGCCCGGTGACGGGATTCGATGCGGTGTCGCAGCAACAGCACCAGATTTTCCCTGCGATTGATTTGAATATCGCACCGCAGTGGGAGATCAATTTCGGCCTCGGCGTGGGCGTCACGGGTGCGACTGACCACCTGATTGCCAAGATGATTCTGGGATATCGCTTTAATTTCTGATAAAGAACAGGAGCGCACAAGTGATCAAGGGCATCGTGATTGGCTTCATTCTGGCCATTGCACTATCAGTGGGCTGTGTTTTCATCTATTTTTCTACTGGCATGGCGCCAGTCGCAACGGCCGATCCGCCTATGCCTTTTGAGAAGAAGGTCGCGAATATGGCTCTGGACGCGCATATTGAGAAACAACACATTCCTCCATCTTCCGTGCCCGCGGACGAACCTAATTTTCTTGCCGGGGCGAGCGTATACAAACAGCATTGTGCCTTGTGTCACGGACTCCCAGGGCAGCCGCCCATTGACTATGCGACAACGATGTTTCCGAAGCCGCCACAATTGTTCGGCGGTAAGGGTGTGACCGACGATCCGGCATCAGAGACCTACTGGAAGGCGGCAAACGGAATCCGTCTTTCGGGGATGCCCTCCTTCAAGACCAAGCTATCCGACACCCAACTATGGCAGGTTAGCGAGCTGCTCGCGCACGCGAATGAGATACCCGAATCGGTGAAGCGGGTGCTTGTTCCGGATTCGCTAACGTCAGCGTCGACACGCGCGCAGCCAGCGGGCTCGCGCTAAGAACATCATGGAACTTAAAGACTTCGGTGCTCGCTGAGTGGGACGGGGCAGGCTCACCCAGACAATCAGCCTTGCTATCATAGGCACGCGTGAAGGGCCAATTTCTTTACTCTAAAACTCGATACGCCCGACCGCATTCGTCTCCTTCCGGAGCAGTTGGCGGCTTTTCAAGAAGCAAAATTGTACGATAATTGTACGATGGACAGGTTTGTGTAGGCCTTTTGGCACTTTCCTCACTTCTTAGAATCAGTAAGTTACAGAATCCAAATGGAGCTGGAAGGTTCGACTCCCGTCGCCTCCACCAATATCTCTTTTGTTATCAATTGTTTACAGACACATTTTAATTTCGTACAATAGGTTTCTACGCGGGCGAGTTATCCGCGGACTGTAGCCCCCATATGATGGGATCCCTCAGTCGATGTGTTCTCCCTCTGCGAACTGCCCATCAGCTGCGGGAAGCACATCGTGGTCGCCGGCAATCCACACATAAAGCGTCGGTAGCAAGAAGATACTCATCGCCAGCGCTGCGATCAGACCACCGACAATAACAATTGCGAAGGGACGCTGAGAATCGGAACCGATAGCATGCGAGAGGGCAGCCGGCAGCAGTCCTAGAGTCGCCACCAGCATCGTCATCATGATGGGACGAAGTCTCAAGACGGCTCCCTCGACCGCTGCGTCTTCGATGGAATAGCGCCGCACGCGCAATTGGTTGATGTATTCGAGCATGATCACACCTGTTTGCACTGAGACGCCAAAGAGGGCCAGGAAGCCGACCCCTGAGGAAACGCTGAAGTTCGTCCCAGTCATCAAAAGGGCAAGCACGCCGCCGATGGGCGCGATGGCAATGTTGGCCATAATCAGCATCGACCATTTGAAGGATTTGAACATCGTGTAAAGGATGACAAAGATAATGAAGATAGTGATTGGTAATACGATAAGCAACCGCGCGTTGGCTCGCTTCTGGCTCGCGTATTCTCCCTCCCATTTGAGGTGATAGCCGGTAGGAAGTTTGACCTGACGGGTCACCTTGTCGATCGCCTCTTCTACCGCGCTACCAAGATCGCGCCCGCGCACACTGTATTTGATCGCGATATAACGCTGGTTGCCCTCTCGATAGATCTCCGAACCACCATCAACCACCTGGATCTTACAAAGCTGAGCGAGAGAAACACGTTCTCCGGTGGTAGATAACAGTCGAATCTTTTCGATTGCTTCCTTGGTGTCCCGGTATTGGGGGAGATAGCGGAGGACGACGTCATATCGCGCTTCGCCCTGCAGCACTTGCGTGAGCGCGTTGCCGCCGACCGCGGTTTGAATTGCGTCTTGCACATCCGCGACGTTGATCTGGTAACGCGCAGCCGCGTCCCGATCTACTGTGACGTTCAAGTTAGGCTGACCGAGGACGCGAAAAACGCCCAGGTCTTCGACTCCCGGAACGCGACGCATTATGGTGACAATCTCATCCGCCTTGGCCTCCAGAGTCTTTAAATCATCGCCGTAGATCTTGGTGGCGAGTTCGCCTTTCACTCCGCTGACGGCCTCTTCCATGTTGTCTTCAATGGGTTGAGAAAATCCCCAAATTGCGCCGGGGACTCGGTCGAGTTCCCGCTGCATCGCTGCGATCAGCTGATCCTTGTCCTCGTGAAAGATCGGCCGCCACTCCTCTTTCGGTTTCAGGTCGACAAAATACTCAGTATTGAAAAAGCCTGTGGTATCCGTGCCGTCATCGGGGCGGCCGACCTGACTTGTACATTGCGGAACTTCGGGGAACGAGCAGAGGACGATGCGCGCTTGGTTCGCGACTCGGATTCCCTCGTCGGGCCCGGTGCTGGGAGCGAGAGTTCCGCGGACCCAAAGAGCGCCTTCATCGAGATGGGGTAGAAATTCGGACCCGATAACACCACTGAAAGCAAGAACATTTCCGACCAGAATAGCGAGTCCGACGACGCTAACTGTAATGATGCGATGGCGAATCGCCCAGCGAACCGCGTGCCGGTAGCTTTCAGTGAGAAACGACATTACCGGGTTATGCCATTCCTTCGCGCCCTTGGCGAAAGCGAAGCTGGCGAGCACCGGAGCAATCAACATTGAAAAGATCAACGCTCCCAGAAGGGCGAATGCGACCGTCCATGCCATGGGCTGAAATAGGCGACCCTCGACGCGCTGCAGAGTAAAGATAGGCAGGTAAGCAGTAATAATGATGCCGATGGCGTAGAAGACAGGACGCTGCACTTCGTGTGCGGCATCGCCGATCCGTTCAGTCGGGGTCTCGGTGTCGTGCTTAAAAGTCAGGTGACGGACGATATTTTCGATCATTACCACCGCACCGTCGACAACCATGCCGAAATCCAGTGCTCCCAGGGAAAGGAGATTGGCAGGAACCTGCTTCAGGTCCAGGCAGATCGAGGCAAATAGCAACGAGAACGGAATCGTAGCGGCAACGATAATGGCTCCACGGATATTGCCGAGGAAGAGGAACAGAATGACCGAAACAAGGATCATTCCTTCACTCAGGTTGTGCAGCACAGTGTGACTGGTGAAGTGAACGAGATCGCTGCGATCGATGAAGGGGACAATTTTCACTCCTGGGGGAAGGATGTGGTCGTTCATCTCCTCGATTTTTTCGTGAAGCGCTTTGAGGGCAGGATCGGCGGCAGCACCTTTACGCAGCAGAACGATGCCGGAGACCACATCATCGTTGTTGATGATCTTGCCGTTTTCACGGTGAATTGCGCGGGCGAACTGGCCAAGGCGGATCCTGGGTCCCTGCGAAACAACGGCAACGTCCTTCACGCGGAGAGGCGTGCCGCCCTTCGTGAGGATGACGGTCTGTTCGATGTCGTGAACGCGGTCGACGAGGCCAACCTCGCGGACATTGATTTGCTGCAAGCCTTCCTGGATGAAGCTTCCGCCCGCGTTGGCATTGTTATTGGTGAGTTGCTGTTCGATCTGGGCGAGACTCAAACCGTAGGCGACGAGTCTGTTGGGATCAACGCGGACCTGGTATTCACGTGTGGGACCGCCAAAACTGGCAACGTCGACAATGTCAGGAACCGACTTGAGATTTTTCTCAACAACCCAGTCTTCAATGGACTTCAGCTCCATCGGGTCATATTTCGGATTTGTGCTGTGCAGCGTGAAGAAATAAATCTGGCCGACCGGGCTCCAGTCCGTGCCCATCTGCGGCGAGATGCCCGGTGGAAGAGTTACCTGGTTCAGGCGCTCAAGGACGCGCTCGCGGTTCCAGGCGTTGTCGGTGCCGTCCTCGAAGATCAGCTTTAAGTCGGAGAGGCCGAATAGTGAGAATGATCTGAGATGTACGACTCCGGGAATGCCGTTCATGGCGGTTTCGAGCGGAATCGTGACCTGCTGCTCGATTTGCTCCGCCGAAATTCCGGGCCACTGGGTAATGATCTCGACGTAGTTGTCGGCAACGTCGGGGTACGCCTCGATCGGCAAATTGTGGAACGAAATGATGCCCCAGACAAACAACACAAATGCCAGCCCGAGAACCAGCAGGCGGTTACCGAGCGCGAAATCGACGACGCGCCGAATCACCTATTGCTCCACCGTGTTCTGCAGATCCAGGGCGTTGGAAACGACCTGGTCACCGGGCTTGATCCCGGACACGATTTCTTGCTGGTTGTTGGGCAGCATGCTTCCCGTGACTACTTCAGCGCGCTTGAAACGGCCATCCCCGAGTGGCGTATAAACCCACTCTCGGTCATGCAGGTGCAGGACCGCGCTGGCTGGAAGGACCGAATGCATCTCAGGTTGTTTCCCATAGAACGTAGCGCTGGCAAACATTCCGATCCGGAGCATTCCAGGATTCTTAACCTCTAGTCGGACCTTGGCCGTGCGGATGGTGGGGTCGAGGATAGGCAGGATGTTATCGATGCGTCCCTTGAGCGGCTGATTGGGATATGCATTGAAATGGATGTCTCCGTATTCCCCAACGCGAACCGCATCGAGATCGTTTTCGTAAACGTCGCAGACGATCCAGACGTAAGACAGGTCCGCGATAGTGAATGGATTCGGGCCTGATAGACCCTGCACGCCTGACGAATTCGTAACCTGCTGATCGGTGATGACGCCGGAGATCGGTGCAACGATGTCAACGACCCCGGAGGGATGCTGCTTATCGATCCCGAGAAGGCGCAGTTGTTCGGTCGCCGCGTTGAGGTCGGCTTTGATATCGACCTCTGCTGCTTCGGCCTGCTCCAGAGCGCTTTTCGCAATGGCGCCTTTTTCGTAAAGAATCTGAGCCCGCTCCAGTTGTGTACGAGCCAGACGCTCATCGTTTTCGGCCTTCAAATAGGTCTGGTAGGCGCCGGAAACATCATTGCTTTGAACACGCAGCAAGAGTTGGCCTTTCTTCACGGCATCGCCGAGCCTTGCCTTGATCTCCACGACACGTCCTGACGCGAGCGAGACAACCGGGACAGCACGTACGATGTCGGGTTGAACCACTCCGGTCACATTGAGCGCGGGAGGTGCCTTGTGCTCGACGGCGATTGTCAGGGGGAATCGTTCAGGATGGTCGACCTTGAAGTTGCTGGCATCGAGATCGGACTCAACGACACCCTTGGGTGGCGCTTCTGCGCGCGGGTCCGCCTTGCCGCTACTACAAGCGACGGTTAGCAGGCTTGTGAACAGACACAGCCCCGCAGGAATACTCCGACGTGAAAAAGTGTTCATTGAATGACCTCGCGACCGACCGACAAATTCATCTGTGCAGCTGACGTCAGAAACGAACCAACAAGGTTCACGTAGCTCAGTTGCACCGTTCGGTACTCGCTTTCTGCGTTCAGGAAATCCAGAAGGGATGCAGCGCCATGCTGGTAGGAGAAGAAAATCGTGTCGCGCACACTCAATGCCTGGTCTAGGTACTCGCGTTTGTAAGGTTTCAGTAGATTGATGTCACTGATAAGAATGGCGTAGGCCGAGTCCACGTCGCTATAGACCTGCGTCTCAACGCCTCGGCGTAGCTTTTCACTTCGCTTGATGTCAATTTTCGTGCGTAGCTTCTCACCCTGGTTCTTGTCGAAAATACGGAGCGGGATGCTGACGCTGGCCCCAAGGGTGTTGAGGGCGTCGGGGTTGTTGAACGAACCGTTGTGCGTGAACCAAAGGCTGACTGTGGGGTCCGTTGAGCCGTCGGCTTCGGCCAACTTGTAGTTCGTTTCCGCCTGTTGTGCCGAAAGGACTGCCGCGCGGAGGTCCGGACGAGCATCCAGAGCATCTTTGCGGTAATCGTCGAGGGAGAGAAGGTCTTCCTGAAAATCGAATGGGCCCTCGACATCAAAGCTGTCTACTGGCCTGCGATCATCGAGCAGAGCCAGCAGGGTGATCTTTGTCGTGCGCAAATTTACTAGGGCAGTTTGCAGATCGGATTCGTATTGCAACCGCTGCAGTCGAAGTCGATCGAAATCGATCTTGGCGATGTCTCCTGTCTGAAAACGGTCCCGGCTGATCTTCAGAATCTTGTCGTAGTAGTCCAGGTTGTCCTGTGCCAGGCGCAACACGGCTTTGGCTTGGAGGATGCCGACAAAAGCACTGCGTAAATTGAAGAGCAGATTACGTTCGGAGTCGGCTTGCTGGGCGACACCGATCGCAGTGCCTTCCTTTGCGGCATCAAAACGCAGCCCGCGCTTGTTGCGTCGCTCGAAAAGATAGCTGACTCCCGGTGAAACGAAGGTGCCGGCGAACGGTTGCCAGACATTCTTGCTCGGAGCGATCTGGGTGCCGTCGGCTGAAAGGGTAAAATCGGGATTGGGGTGGAGATTGGCAGTGATTTCCTGGGCTCTGAGTTCGTCGATGTTCAGTTTCCCAGCCAGCAGCGTGGAGTTTGAGGCTTCAAACCTCTCTCGGATCTGCTGCCACGTATAACTGTCCTGCTGCCCGAGCGCTTTCACTGCCAGCAATCCTGAGATGAGTAGCCACCGGAAAAGACGATGGGTCCATCGCCCGTAAAGGACCGAGTATGGAGTCCGGGCCGGGTTTTCCACAGGGGACGTTGGATCAGAAAGGGGCATTCAGTTCTTTCCGCAACCTTTGGAACTCCATCAGGTTCGAGATCAGGTCGATTTCTTCACACTTCGCAATCGCTCGGCTCGTACCTTGGAGCGCTTGCGCTGACCTTTGGCCTTGGGAATTCGAGAGAGCAACTCCGAAAACCCTGCGACTACCATTACGAGGTATAAGACAACAGCAAACAAACCGATGATGACCAACACATAGCGATTCAGCGCCTCTAGGTTCACCACCGCCTCCCAACAGTTGATGGCATACCGTCACGACCTGTTTTCACGGTAGACACACGTCCCCGAACCCCTTTGGCACAAGGTCATCTTCTTCGTGTATCGCGACCGCGGTTTTCGTGGAAGACACTCAAACAGTGCCGAGCGGAGGTATTTCGATTCGGGGAGCGATCCGACAGCCAATCATTCGATTTTGAAACGGATGAAAGGGCGGAAGCGTAGCCGTAGGCCAATCAATCGATCCCAATAAACCTAATCTTGAGGACAAATCGTTTGATTGGGTTCATCGAATGGGCGGACCGTGGGATAATCGAAAGCTGATACCAAATTCATGCCTCACTTGGATTGGATCTGGGAACGGCAGAACCGAGTCCCCGTTCTGCTGGCCAGTAGTGCCATCCTCCTTGCAATCGCTGTGGTGGATTGGTGGACGAAGCCCTATTTCTCGCTGGGCTTTCTCTATTTATTTCCCATTATGCTCGCCGCGGGTTTTCTCCCGCGCTGGGCGATCACCCTATTGGGTTTGGCATGCGCATTGCTGAGCGAGCGTTTCAGCAACCTGGATCCATCCGACGCCAACATTCGTTTGGGATTTGAAGCGCTGGCGCTATGTGGCTGTGGACTACTGACCTCGGAGGTTCTCCGCAATAAGCGTCTTAGCTTTGAGGCCGAGGAACGGATGCGCGTGTTAGTTGAAACGAGCCCGGCGGCCATTGTTACAGTCGACGAGCGAGGCTTCATCGAATTGGCCAATCAGGCGGCTAACGAACTTATGGCGCCGCGCGATGGCCATCTGATCGGCCAGCCTATCGCTGCATTTCTGCCGGAACTGCACCACGCGTTGCGACCGGAGGAAGGACCTCAGTTCCGAACGTCGATGCAGTGCCGCGGACACCGCGGCAACGGAGAGTCGTTTCTCGCCGAAGTATGGTTTTCCAGCTACAAGGAAGGCTCAACTCCCAAGCTGGCCGCCATTATTGCTGACGTGAGCGAGGAGCAGAACGTCGCTGCTGGGTCGTCATTCGACCAAAAGGAAAGGCCGACGCTTAACGCGCGAGAGTTGGATGTGCTTCGGCTCATTGTTCAGGGTCTGGCAAATAAGGAAATAGCATCACGAATGGAAATTTCAGAAAGTGGAGTCAAGAACACTCTCCAGCAGCTTTTCGGTAAAACCGAAGTGCGGACTCGGAGCCAACTGGTTCGGGTTGCGTTAGAACGCTACAGGGACCTACTCTAGCATCTCAACTCCGACCTGTGAGCCCAGCCCCGAAACAGTGCAACCGACTGATTAGGTTGAGGATGACACCCCGTAGCGAATGTTTGCAGCGCGTTCTGCTCGCAATCTTCATCTTGGGGGCGTGCCTCGCACAAATCCAATGTGCGTATGGTTTAGGACGAGCGCCCACTTCGTCGAATGAAAACCAACAGACAGCGCGAATCCTGAGCGTGCGAAAAGTACTGCGTAACCAGTATTTTGTGAGCCGATATCCTCAAATTCACTACTACATGCTCTACATTTCGTTGCGAATCTCCGATCAGACCTACTGCTCCGAGTACGAAACCCCTGTTCTTGACGAAATCGAGGATGTGACCTCGGCGACCGGAAAAAGTGTGTAGGTCGTATTCAAGGGCAAGAGCATAGCCATCCGAACACCTAAGGGACGCAAACTCAAGGCCCATTTAGTGGATGGGAAACAGTGCTAGTTGGGCGTTGTCAATTTCGCGGCATCGCGAACCTGATCACATCTCCCTGCTGCATTTGCCCAGGCACGGCCCATTGCCGCCTCGACCTGCTTCCAGTCGTCCTCACCATTTGCAGAAGCAGAACTCGCTGTTTTGTCCTGTAGCAAGACTCCCGCAATACAGTGAAGCCGTCCGCTGCAGAAGTTCGTCATCAGGCAAATCTTGCTTCGCCCAGCCATTCAACACCTTGTCCAAACCTTATCCCTCCGCCGGGCCGAATTTCTCGTCACCGAGATCGGCATCGTGAATGGTCGATCCAACGCCCACGGCTCAGTCTGTGGGGCTTTTTGGTGGCTGGTGAAATACTCTTCATTCCGACGAATCTGTGGGATACTGGGGTCAACGTAGGTAGTGTCGTGACTCCAAAGCAAAAAACATTTTCGTACAATAAACGTACAATGGATCGGGCAATGGGGCCTTTTTAGCCGTTGTGGCAGATCCTAGAATCAATAAGTTACGTGTTATCAATACCCTGAATAGTTCAACTCCCGTCGCCTCCACCACTAACTTCTTTCAAGGCCGAGCACAAGGCGGCCCCGCTGATCCATAACAGTCGCCGGGACCAGCACCAAGTCGACACCAACTTTGACAGCGCCGCCACTACTGTCTGATGGAGCAACTTCATTCGACGGGGAGTGCTCAACAACACGCGGTGCGCGCTGGACGACTGTGTGACCGTTATGACCGAAGCAGATCCAAACGGCTGCCACGAGGCACAGCGCCCTTGCAATGTTTTAAAGGAGTGGCCTTCATTTGGAGCACCTGCTGATGGAGCTGCGTCCGTGCGAAGTAGAGTGCGTTGGATGAACTCGCTACTTTTCACACTTTTCGGTTCCTGTGAATTCCTTCACGACCTGGCTGCGTTTCCAAGCTTCTATCTGTTCGCGCGCGTCTTTCACAAGTTTCGTGAACCGGCGGGCCAATTCGTGAATGCGCTTCGATTGCCTTCTTGCAATCGCTTCGTTAGGAATCAATTCTGTGCCAATCCCGATGGCGGTTGCTCCCGACAAAATGAAACTGGCCGCCGTCTGCTGATTCACTCCTCCCGCCGCAATTAATGGAATCTGTGGCAAAGCTGCATGCAGCGCTTTGATATAGGCGTCCCCACCGACCGGACCACAGGGAAAGACCTTGACGAAATCGGCGCCAGCGCTCCATGCCGTGACCACTTCCGTCGGAGTTAAGGCACCGGGAAGGACCGCTATATTCTGCTTAGCTGCGAATTCCATGATCGCAGGATTCAGTGAGGGAGCCGTGACAAAACTCACGCCTGCATCCACGCACACACGCGCGACGTCCGTGTCGAGCACCGTGCCCGCGCCCACGATGAGCTTTGGATCCGAGCGAATCAAGTGGGCCATCAATTCAACTGCCCCGGGTACAGTCATCGTGATCTCCACGATCGGTATGCCGCCCCGCGTGACGGCTTCCGCCGCAAAATGTGCATCATCACCGGACGAAACCCTGATGGCGGGAATGATGGCAATTTCTCGAATACGCGCACACACTTCATCTTTCGTCATTGGTCACAGCCTTCCCGTGCATAGCACCCTTTTCATACAGACACTATTTAGACAACGTCATTGGGATCAGCTTCCGGTAGCCGATCATCACTGCGAGCGATCCACACGTACAAGGTCGGCAACAGAACGATGCTCATCAACAAGTCGGAAATCAACCCGCCCACAATGACAATGGCAAAAGGACGCTGCGAGTCTGAGCCGATGCCGTGCGAAAGCGCTGCGGGCAACAAACCTAGGGTCGCAACCAGCATTGTCATCATGATCGGACGAAGCCGAAGAACAGCACCCTCAATCGCTGCTTCCTCAATATCGTACCCGCGGGCTCGAAGCTGGTTTATGTACTCCAACATGATCACGCCGGTCTGGACTGAAACTCCAAAGAGCGCCAGAAAGCCCACCCCAGAAGAAACGCTGAAGTTGGTATGGGTGAGGAGAAGGGCGAGCAAACCGCCGATGCGCGCCATCGCGACATTGGTGAGGATGAGGAGCGCCCACTTCACAGACTTGAACATGGAATAGAGGATGATGTAAATGAGCAGGATGGCAAGCGGCAGCACAAGTAGCAACCGCCGCTCAGACCGTTTCTCACTTTCGTATTCCCCCGACCAGTCAAGCGTGTATCCGATCGGCAGCTTAACACTCGCATTGACCTTCTTGATCGCTTCCTCGACCGTACTGCCTAAGTCTCTCTCACGCACGCTGAACTTGACCGCGACGTAGCGCGAGTTTGCTTCGCGGTAAATTTCCGAGCCTCCGTCCAGCACGTTTATTTTCGTTAGCTGTGCCAGTGAAACCCGTTCGCCCGAGGGGGCCAACAGACGGACTTTCTCGATGGCCTCTTTAGTGTCTCGATATTCCGGCAAGTAACGCAGGACCAGGTCGTATCGCTGCTCACCGACTAGGACCTGGGTCAGGGCATTTCCACCCACCGCTGTCTGGATTGCGTCTTGAACATCGGAGACATTGATTCCGTAACGCGGGGCTTGATCGCGATCAACTGTGAAGTTGAGATTCGGTTGGCCACGAACTCGGAACACTCCCAAATCCTCGACGCCTCGAATAGGACGCATCACTGCGGCGATCTCGTCCGCTTTCTCTTCCAGAGTTTTGAGGTCGTCGCCGTAGATTTTGACCGCGAGCGCGCCTTTTACACCGCTGACAGCCTCCTCCAAATTGTCGGAGATGGGTTGCGAGAAGCCCCAAAACACTCCCGGAATCTTTTCCAGTTCCCGATCCATCGCAGCAATCAGGCGCTCTTTGTCCTGATGAAAAACGGGGCGCCACTTCTGTTTTGGCAGCAGATCGACAAAGAACTCTGCATTGAAAAAACCTGTTGTGTCCGTCCCATCATCGGGGCGTCCGATTTGGTCGACCACCTGCGGAACTTCTGGAAACGAAGCGAGGATTTCACGGGCCCGGTCCGCAATCTTCGCGCTCTCAGTCGGGCCCGTGCTGGGAGCCATGGTCCCCCGGACCCAGATCGCACCTTCATCGAGGTGAGGCAGGAACTCCGATCCGATTACTCCGCCGAAAGCCAAATAGATCGCCAGCAAAAACAGGATCGCGCCACCTCCGATGGTGATCCAGCGATTACGAATGGCCCAGCGAACGTCTTTTCGATAGCGAGCCGTCAACCATCGCATTGCCGGGTTCTCCCATTGTTTCGCGTCCGCCCGGAAAAGCAGGCTCGCTAACGCCGGTGCAATTAACATTGAGAAGATCAAGGCGCCGAGCAATGCGAACGCTACGGTCCACGCCATCGGCTTGAACAATTTCCCTTCGACGCGTTGCAGAGTGAAGATTGGAAGATAGGCGGTAATGATGATGGCAATCGCATAGAAGACCGGACGTTGCACCTCGTGCGCGGCCGTACGTATACGGTCCGTTAGCGTTCGCGGGGCATCCTCTGGCCGGTTTAGATGCCGCACAATGTTTTCGACCATCACGACCGCGCCGTCCACAACCATGCCGAAGTCCAAAGCGCCTAGCGAGAGCAAATTCGCGGAAATATGCCGCAGGTCCAAACAGATAGAGGCAAAGAGCAACGCAAACGGGATCGTCAGCGAGACGATGATAGCTCCGCGAATATTGCCCAGGAAGATGAAGAGGATAATTACGACCAGGATCATTCCTTCGGCAAGATTGTGCAGGACCGTGTGCGTGGTGTAGTGCACCAGATCGTCCCGGTCGAGATAAGGGACAATCTTCACACCCGGCGGCAAAATCTGAGTATTGAGCCGGTTCACCATGGTGTGAAGAGCTTCCAGCATGGTCGCGGTATCAGCACCCTTGCGAAGGAAAACAATTCCTTCCACTACGTCGTTATCGTCCTCGACCACGCCGTCCGCGCGATGGAGCGCCTTGCCGATCTGTCCGAGGCGAATCTTGGGGCCCTGCGTCACCACGGCGATATCCTTCACTCGGAGAGGAGTGCCATTTTGCGTTTTGAGGACCGTTTTTTCGATGTCGCGGATGTCTGTGACTAGGCCGACTGCGCGCACGTTGATCTGCTGCGAACCCTGCTCGATGAAACTGCCACCAGCGTTGGAGTTGGCATTGGTGAGTTGCTGCTCAACCTGTGCCAGGCTCAGCCCATAAGAGACCAGTTTGTCTGGGTCCAGGCGTATCTGGTATTCGCGGGTGATACCACCGAAGGATGAATCGTCGACCACGTCCGGTACTGATCGGATGTACTTGGCGATCACCCAATCCTGCAGAGACTTTAGTTCCATCAGGTCATAGGAGGGATTGGTGCTTTTGATTGTGTACCAATAGACCGAACCAATTGGACTGAAATCGGGACCCATCCCCCCGGCCACTCCGGGCGGAAGAGTGACCTGGGAGAGCCGCTCCAGAGCTTTCTGGCGGTCCCAATCGTTATCGGAATCATCGTCGAAAATAAGATTGACAACCGACAGGCCAGCCAGCGAAGCCGACCGCACATGCTGAAGGTGCGGAATTCCATTCATCTGAATCTCGATCGGAATCGTGACTTGCTGTTCGACCTCTTCCGCGGCACGACCGGGCCACTGCGTAATAATCTGCACCCAGGTGTTTGCCACGTCGGGATAAGCCTCGACCGGCAGGTTATGAAAAGAGACCATGCCCCAAATGAAGAGGAGCACCGCCGTACTCAGCACGACGAAGCGGTTGTTAAGGGCGAAATCGACGATGGCGCGAATCATTGCGACTCCGCCGAATTCTGGAATTCCAGAGCGTTGGCTACAACCTGTTGGCCAGGCGCTATTCCTGAAACAACTTCTTGCATGTTGTCGGGCAACATGTCGCCGCCCACAACTTCAGTCCGTCGAAACTGACCTTTTTGTTGCGGCACGTAGACCCAATCTCGATCATGCAAATGCAAAATTGCTGTTGCCGGGACGGCGGCTCGCGTTTGTTTCTTTTGACCGTGAAAGGTAGCAGTTACAAACATGCCGGGACGCATCAGGCCGGGGTTCCGCATTTCGATACGGACCTTTGCGCTGCGAATATTCGGGTCCAGAACTGGGCCAATGTTGCCAATAGTTCCAGAAAAAACCTGGTCAGGATAAGCGTTAAGACGGATATCCGCCCTTTCGCGCAGCCGTACGTTGGCGAGATCGTTTTCGTATACATCACAGAGCACCCACACATACTCCAAATCCGAGATGGTGAACGGATTCGGAGAACCGAGCCCGGCGACTCCAGCGGCGTTTGTAACCTGCTGATCGGTGATGACTCCTGAAATCGGCGCGCGAATCTCGACAATGCCGCTCGGCCGATCCAGCGTTTGATTTCCCAGCACTCGAAGTTTTTCGGCTGCGGTTTCGACATCGACCTTGGCTTTGTCTTCTGTGTCCTGAGCAACCTGGAGATCGTTCAGCGAGATTGCGCCCTTGTCATACAGAAGTTTCCCCCGCTCCAACTGAGTCTGAGACAACTGTTCGTCAGCTACCGCTTTTCGATAGTCAGAGAAGGCGCCAGAAATGTCTGCGCTCTGCACCTTGAGCAACAGTTGGCCCTTCTTTACTGTGTCACCCAGACGGGCGTCAATCTCCACAACGCGTCCTGCGGCTATTGAAATCACTGGAACAGCGCGCGAAATGTCCGGGGTCACGGTGCCAGTGACCTTCAACTGCGGGGTAGCAACGTGTTCCGCAGCCTGCGTCAACAGGAAGCGCTCGGGATGGTCCACTTGAAACACATTGCGGTCTTCCACGCGCTCCACTTTGAGTGGCGGCGGCGCTTCTGCCTGGGGATCACTTTTTCCGCCACTGCAGCCCGTGAAACACAGAGCCACTAGCAGAGGGAAGGACCAGATTGCGAAATCCCTGCGGTTCATTGGATCACCTCGCGTCCTACGGAAAGATTCAGTTGGCTGGCCGCATTCAGATAAGAAGCAACCAGATTTAAATAGTTCACCTGCACGCTCCGGTAGTCGGCCTGAGCATTGAGAAAATCGAGCAGCGATGCGGCGCCGTGCTGGTACGAAAACGAGATTGTGTCCCTTACGCTCGATGCCTCTTCCAGGTACTGGTCCTTATATGGTTTGAGGAGAATTACTGCGCTATTGACCGTGGCGTAGGCGGAATCAACATCGTTGAAAACCTGTGCCCGTGCTGCGGCTGCGAGTCTGTCATTGCGATCAATATCCAGTTGGGTCCGGCGTTTTTCACCCTGATTGCGATCGAAAATCCGCAGAGGAATGCTCATGCTGAAACCAACGTACGTATCGATAGGGGGATTTCGCCCGACATCGAAGCCTAGGATCGGGTCTGTAGATCCATTGGCGACGGCCAGCCGATAATCAGTCTTTGCTTTATCGACGGACTGAAACGCTGCCCTCAAGTCAGGGCGCGTATCGAGCGCTGCCTGGCGGACGTCGTTAAGAGGAGGAATTTGATCCGCAAAATCAAAAAGCCCGATGACGTCGAACTGTTCCACCGGTGTCTGATCGTTCAACAGCATCAGCAACTGAATTTTTGCAGTGCGCAGGTTCACGTCCGCCGTCTGCAGGTCAGAGAGATACTGAACTCTTTGCAATTCCAGACGCTTCAGGTCCACTTGGGCGATTCCGCCAGCCTTGTAGCGTTCGCGATTTACATCCAAAACATGATCGTAGTAAGCCAGGTTTTCCTTCGCGAGATTCAGGATCGCTTTCTCTTGAAGGGTCTGTATGAACGCACCGCGGAGGTTGAACAACAAATTTCGCTCCAGGTCGGCCTGCCCGGACACCGAAATGGCCGTCGCCTTTTGTGCGCTTTCGAGACGCAGGCCGCGCTTATGCTGGCGTTCCCAGAGGAAGTTCACAGTTCCTTCCTCGAGAAGATACGCAAACGGCCCGTGCGGTGGGCCTCCGCCAAACGGATCGATTTGATCACTGAGGATAGTCAAGCTGGGATTGGGCCTCAGGTTCGCGGTGATTTCCTGTGCCCGCGATTCATCAATGCCGATTTGTCCGGCTCGTAGAGTTGGGTTTGCCGCTTCAAACTTGTCGCGAACTTCCTGCCACGTCAGCGCTTTTTGGGCGAGACCGATCTCTCCCAAGCCGACGATAAGGAACAGCCAGATGAACAAAACCCTCAAGTTCCGCGGCATGAAATCCTCCACCTGTCTTTCCCCACACGGTCTCGCACCTGGGTCGGATGCTTCGGTTCGCTAAGTCTTGCAAATGTCTAACGATGGCACTGGTAGGTTACGGGACTGTTACAAGCCCACCGCTTCCCACTGGATGGTGTTACGTCACTACCAACCCCAAAAATCTTATAGTATAGGGGACTATACTGTGGCAAGGAAAAAATGAAGAAAAGTTTCAGGGCAGTGGGGAGCGGAGGTCCCGGAGGCAAACTCACAGAACACTAGTGTCAACGGGGGTGGGCGGCGCGCAGGGGGCGCTCGGGGAATGAGGGTCTTACTTCAGGTAGGACTTAATGGTTTCAACGAGGCCATCTGCCGCTTCAGCCTGTTGAGAAGTCGGCTTCCGGTCGGGATCGAGGACGTGAAATCGGATCTGGTCTTCAAGCAACTCCACCATTAGCGAGTTCATGGCGCCGCGTGCAGATGTGATCAGTCGCAGGATATCGCCACAGTCTTGTTCCTCGGTCAGGGCCCGTTCAAGTGCTTCAACTTGCCCGCGAATGCGGCGAGCTCGCACGATTAGCTTTTCTTTGTTCTTGGCAGCATGACTCATACTCGGGGGAGCATAGCATAGGGGGCTATAGCGCACAACCCTCTTTGTACCAATTCCTGTGGCCCCCGGAAGCTGGAACTGTTGGTGGTTTGCCCCACAGATCATCCCGAGTCGCCTTGCGCAGCAAGTGTGTCCCTTTGGACATTCCGGCACGCTCACGTAAAGCCCTGTGCCGGCAATGTGAGAATCAACCCGTCAACAACCACAAGGACGTTTCTCCGTACTAATCCAGCGGACGAACCAATAACTTACCGGTTCCGCGTAACTCCGGCGCAACCGGGCTTGCGCAATCTCGCCTTTTAAGCCCTTGCTTCTGCATGTTAACTGTGGTTAACTTTATGTAATAATCGCTGGTTAATAGATCGTTGGGGACGCGATGCCGCTTTGCGGCAAATGAGTGGGGGTATTCATGGCGCGGGTAGTACCGTTCGCTTTCATTGTGTTGACGGTGGCGTGTCTCGCTCCAGTGAAAGCATTGGCGCAAGGAGAAACCACCAGCGCCATTGTTGGCCAGGTTCGGGACGCATCCAACGCCGTCGTGCCCGGCGCCAGTGTAACGATCATAAACTCGGAGACCGGCCTGAGACGCAGCGCCAGGACCGATGACTCGGGCCGATTCAACTTCCCCCAACTAAAACCGGGGATCTATTCGGTCAAGGTCGAAGCGCCGGGCTTCGAGCCACGACAAAACGACAATGTCGTTTCGGCCCTGGGTCAAAAACAAACCCTGGATTTCACGCTGGGAGTCGGCCGATCCCGTGAGGCGGTGGAGGTCAGCAGCGAGGCTCCAATCCTCAACCCGGAGAACGCCAACACATCCACGACCTTGAATGCCCCCGCCCTGGAGGATCTGCCCAATCCGGGCGGCGATCTCACCTACCCATTGCAGTTCGCTCCGGGCGCCCTGATCAACACGGCAGGCAGCGGCAATGATTTTGTTGGCGGCTCAAACGGGTACGGGAACGTGGAATTCAACGGCCTCCCTGCCCTCTCAAACGGCTATATCGTTGACGGACTGGAAACCAACGATCCGCTCACCAATCTTAACAGCGGCCTCTCCACCAATCTCGTGCTGGGGCTGAACTCGATCTCAGAGGTGACGGTTAATACTCTTTCGTATGCCGTGGATCAAGGACGGTACGGAGCATCCCAGGTCAACTACGTCACCAAGTCGGGCTCGAATCAGTTTCACGGGAATCTCTATGAACTGTGGAATGGCGCTTTGCTGAATGCAGCGGACTACTTTACCAATGCGACGCCGGGGAATCACAAGCCCGGAGCGACCGTCAATCACTTTGGGGGGAGTTTGGGAGGGCCGATTGTCCACGACAAATTGTTCTTTTTCTTCGACAGCGAATGGGTGCGAATCGCCTTGCCTATTGTGACTCCCACGACGGTTCCCAGCGCAGCCTTTCAGCAATATGTGCTGCAGCAACTTCTATTGGGTGGAACGGACTCCGTAACTGGATCAATCTATTCCCCGTCGCCGCAGTCAGTCTCGTTCTACCAAAAGATGTTTGCCCTGTACGGAAATACCAACGGCACACCTCTCGCGGTGCTCGGGTGTCCTTTGAACGCGGACGGCACGACCCCGTCGGGCAGTCCGCCGAACGGAAACGGCTGCGCGAACCGGCAGAGCGTATCGCATTCCAGCGATGACCACGAACAAGTGCAGACTGTCCGCATCGACTACAACATCAATCAGAAGGACACTGCTTGGTTTCGCTTTCAGGCGGACACGGGCCTACAAGCTGCCTATACAGATCCCATCAACTCTTTGTTTGATGCCGTCTCTCCTCAGCCCCTCTACTCGTTCGCGGCAGGCTACACCCACGTCTTTTCACAAAATCTGGTGAATTACTTCAATCCAGCCTTCTCCTGGTATGAGAGTTTGTTTGGGCCAGGCGACTTGCAAAAAACTCTTTCAGCATTCCCCATCGTGTTGCAGGGCAGCGGTGCTAATGCGCCTTTCACCACGATTGGAGGGCTCGACAATACCTGGGTGCAAGGCAGGCGGGCTTCTCGCTTCTTCATCAATGACAACCTTGCTTGGAGCCACGGCGCTCACGAACTCCGGTTTGGCACGAACACCCGAATCTTTCGTTTGAATGACTATGACTTCGGGCAGGGCACAGTTCCAACCGTGGCTTATACGACGTTGCCGCAATTCATTTATGGAGTGGCATCTACTGCAACCCAGACTTTTCCCTTGTCCGCGAATGAACCATTCCGTTTCCTCAATCTCGACTTATACGCCCAGGACACCTGGAAAATAACCCAGACGCTTACGTGGACGTTCGGCGTGCGCGACACCTTCAACTCGAATCCGCTCAATCCCCACGACCAAGTCGCGCGTCTGGGCGGTTCTTTCGACTCGATTTCGCATGATGTGAATCAGCCATTGAATGCCGCCATCCAGACTCATCTCGGCAATTTGTTTTCGTCCACACCGCTGGCCATTCTCCAGCCGCGAACTGCGATCGCTTGGCAGTTCGAGCCAAAATCTGTGCTCCGAATCGGTTTCGGGATCTTCAGCGACATCCTGCCGGGCAGTGTGGCCGACCTGATTGGCACCAATCCTCCTTACGACAAAACCTTCCAGGGAGGTCTGCTAGGTACCGTGGGCGGGTCTGCCATCGCGCCGGGAGTGCCCGGCAGTGCAGTGGATGCGACCGTCGCCGCGAATCAGAGATTCAGCTCGGGATTCCCTCAAGGGCAAGTCTCGTGCGCATCCCCGCAGACAGATCCCGCAACGTGCCTGCCACCCGTGGCAATCACAGCGGTGCCCACGGGTACTCTGCATGCTCCGTACTTCATGGAGTGGAGCCTGGGAATTGAGCATCAATTCGGAACCACCGCGAGTTTGCTGGCACGATATGTGGGAACACGCGCGGTAAACCAGCCCTATCTAACCCAAGTAAACGGATACCAGACGGTGTGCCAGGGCTGCTTTGCGCCATTCCCCTACATGCAGCCAACCGATCCACGGTTCAGCGCGGTGACCCAGCTCGCCACCGGCGAGAACAGTCATTACAATGGCCTGCAGCTCACCGCGATGAAGCGCCTGGGGCACGGTCTGCAAGGGCAAATCAACTACACATGGAGCCGCTGCATGGATACGGTTTCGAACGGAGGATTCCTTCAGTTCTCCGCGGGAGGGATCCTTTCTCCGCTGCCGGGAGAGCTGGTCCGCGATTACGGTCCTTGCGACTATGACATCCGGCACAACCTTAACGGGCAATATGTGTATCAGTTACCAATTCACCTTCAGAATCGCCAGTTGGCACAGGCGTTCAACGGCTGGCAAATCTCCGGAACCGCGTTTTGGCACAGCGGAGTGCCGTTCTCCGTCCTGAGCACGCCGTATTCTGCCAACGGAAACGGCATTGTGCAGGGCAGCGGACCGCAGTTCGCGAGCGTGGTTCCGGGCGTCCCGCTCTATGAGCATCATCGCGTCGCTGGTGTAACGCAACCGGGCACCCTCCAGTGGCTTAATCCGGCCGCGTTTTTTTCCGCCGTTGATCCGAGTACTGGCCAATGCGTCGGTGGCGATGACCGACAGCACTGTCAATTCGGAAACCTCGGCCGCAATGCCCTGCGCGGGCCCGATTTCGTCTGGAATGACTTCTATCTCACGAAATGGTTTGCGTTGAGCGAACGGGTGAAGCTTAGGGTAGAGGCTCAGTTCTTCAATGTACTCAACCATCCGAACTTTGGGCTTCCCAGCATGACGCTGGCGGGAATTCCCGGAAAGCCTTCCACCCAGACAGGGTTTGGAGCGCTTACTTATACAACCTCACCGCCGACGGGGCTCCTGGGCGTGGGGTTGGGTGGCGATAGCAGTCCACGCATGATCGCGTTTCAGGCACGCCTGGAGTTCTGAGCGTGCCGCCGATCCCTGGTCGGAAGCTTGGCGCATTTTTTCTCGATCCAGTCCGGCTTTTTAGCCGTTCTAGCAGTTCCTAGAATCAGTAACTTACGTGTTGTCAATACGCTGCATAGTTCGATCCCGCTGCCTCCACCACTAGAAACCAGTGATAACTTGGCACCTTCCGCAACAAGTGCTTCGGCCAACCTAAGTCAAAGTATAATCATCGATAACAGCAGGGTGAGGTTCATGTCGCTAGACAGGCATCGCGGGAGCCGCCCCCCGCAGCGCGGAGGGACAATGCGTTACCCAAGCTACCTCCTTTCCTCGGTTATCCTCATCAGCCTCTTTCTGATCGGTTGCGGAACGCACAATCGGAACGAGTACGTAACGACCAGCGGCAGCGGTGGTTCGGGAGGCACATCCAGCGGCACTTCCGGCGGTACTTCGGGAGGAACCTCAGGCGGTGGCACCTCGGGCGGTACTTCAGGCGGCACATCCGGGGGTGGCTCTGGAGGATCCGGTGGCAGTTCCGGAGGCTCCGGCGCAGCTATCATCAGCCCCGGTCCAGATTCTGTGTCGCCCGATTCAGACGGCTCATCGGAGGCCGCATTTCCTCCTGGGCCGTACCAAGGCGTCGTGAACGGCGGTCAATCGCGCGCCGTTGTCGGTGCAAAGGTCTATGTGCTTCAAGTCAACTCGCGCGACTATGGCAACTCATCGGTCTCGCTGCTCACCTCCGCAACGGGCAACCCAGCCGATTCTATCGGTCACTATGTGTTGAGCGGTGAATACGGCGGCTTCTCGATTGCCGGCGACTACACCTGCACCTCAGGCCACCAGGTTTACGTTTATGCCCAAGGCGGTAACAGCGGTGATGACGGGGCGAACCCCGCCATTGGCCTGTTAGCCTTGCTCGGCGCCTGCCCGGAATCCGGGAACTTCGACGTTGCTGCTCCTTTCATCTTCGTGAACGAAGTAACAACAGTGGCGGCCGCTTACGCGATGGCCGATATTGCTACAGACGCGACTCACGCCACCGCATCGGCAAATCGGGCCGCGCCAACCGGCATCTTCAGTGCCGCTGACCTGGCCAGCATTACGACGGGATTCGCCAACTCCGAGCTCCCATCCAAGCCCCAAGACAAGGTTCCACAGACCAAGATTCATACCCTCGCAAACATTCTGTCCGCCTGCGTCAACTCGAGTTCACCAGCCTCCGCCAGTTGTTCGACTCTTTTCAACAGTGCTCGCAGCCACGGCGTTTCCGGGAATGCGCCGGAAGAAACGGCCACGGCCGCGATAAACATTGCGCGCAATCCTCAGGCCAATATTGTGCCGCTCTATGGCCTTCAACCGCTGATCTCCGTTCCCTTTCGGCCCGCACTGGAATCTGCTCCACCGGATTTCGAGCTGTCACTCGCTGCGGAAAGTTCGAAACACGCAGTCGCATCTCTGTCACTGCGCCGCTAGTGATTGAGAGTTGAAAAATGCTACGTCGAAAAAAAGAGTGGCGACGATACACACGACGAAGCAAAGAATCTCCCCCTGCATTTCTGGGCACGCTTGAACTTCAGGCGTTGCACGCTTCCGACTACTTGATGGAGGCGCCCTTGACCGCGTATCCGGAAGGGATTGAGAACCACGATGAATCGGGCTCTTGTCTTGCGAGATTCGTGACTTGGAGTGTCACTTCGCCTAACTGCGGATCGCTGCGGACTACGTTGAGATCCATATGCAAGTCCGAGGAATACCAGACGTCCGTATGAGAGAGGGCAATACGGCTGCTACCGGCACTGGATATGGTTTCGCGAGTTCCCACGACCGGTAAGTCGTCGATCGTTTGCTGGCCAAGGCTCGCACGCGTGACGTTACTACCAGCAAGCGTGCCATCAGAGTTTCCCAAAGGGATCCGCGGATAGAAAGCGGAGGTAGCGCAAGTCATCGAAGCCTTGGTGCAAACGGTGCGGGTGTCGGAAACTGGATCCAGAATGGTGAAGCTGCGCAGGGGAGGTTCTTCGTTCGAATCCGCGGGAACGAATTCGCGAATTTCGCGGCGAACCCGTCCCTGAGAATCGCGTGCTACTAACGTGTAGTATCGCCGCGACGCCGTGCCGCCGCCCACAAGCGGTTTGTTCCAAGTGACAGTGATTTTGGCGGTGAATGGTGCGTTGGCAACTGCGGGTATTTCAATACCCTCGATGTGAGCGCGCACGCCGCCTGCCGACCCTGAGACCTGAGAAATCACAAGTGTGGTAGTGAGGGCTAAACCTAAAGCGAAGCCGAGCAGAATAGAGGAACGCATAGGCACGCTCCACATCGTGAGTTGGAAGTATCCCACAATTAAAATAGATGCAGCAAGGGCCTCGATTGCCGCCAATGCTTACAAATTTCATGGCACAAAACAGACTGGACCGATTCCGGCAAGCATCGAATGGATTGCCTCTGGCCGCATTTCCGTGATTTGTGGCACACTTTCCGTTAGATGCGCTCCTGCTTTGTGCGGAGCTTAGAGACTTATGTGGCCTCGCCGGATTGAAACTCTCTTGATCGTCGGCACGATCCTTTTCGGATGTGTGTCCATAGGCGCACAGACGCCGAGAAACGATATGGGCAGGGGCGCGCAGCGTTTCATGGAATATTGCGCAGGCTGCCACGGCGCCGACGGCAGAGGCGGCAGAGGCGGCGACAAGGCACCACCTGTTGTTTCGGACTCGAACCTCACAAAGCCATCTGACGCGGAACGCTTTCGCATTGTGCACGATGGGACAAAGGGCGGGATGCCACCCTTCGCCCAGATCGGCGATGCCAACATCCGGGCTGTGCTCCAGTTCTTGAACAGGCTCGAAGAAAACACCACGTCGGGCGGCACATCGGCAGAGGTGATGGTAACCGGAGACGTCGATGCCGGCCGCACCTTGTATTTTGGCAAGGCGGAATGCTCCACGTGCCACTTGATGCAGGGCAAAGGCGGATTCATCGCGAGTAATTTGACGGGTTACGGCCGGAACCGAACGGCGGCCGAGATCCTCCATGCCATCACGAATCCAGACACTCCGCTCGCGCCCTCCTCGCAAGTAGTAACGGTGACAACCAGGACCGGCCAGAAGCTAACTGGACCCCTGCGAAACGAGGACGGCTTCATGCTGGCCCTGCAGACTGAAGATGGCCGCTATCATTTGCTTTCGCGGAGCGACGTTACGGATGTGCGCTACTCCGAGCACTCTCTGATGCCGCGTGACTATAGCACGCGGCTTTCGCCGAAGGAATTGAATGATATTGTGAGTTTTCTGATTGTCGAGAGCCGGAGTCAGCGACCGGACAAGGAGGGGGGTCGATGAGTGGCGAGTACGGGAGGCGGCGCTCAACATGACAAGGCTGCAATCAATGCCGTTGTTATTTGCCAGTCGTGTAGTGAGAGTTTTTGTGGCTGTTTGCCTGCTATTGCCCATGCAAACCAAGGTGGGCTACGGCCAGACCAGAAACCCTGAAAGCATGCGCGAAACCTCGGACGATCGCAATGGACTGATCAACGTTCAGCCGAGCGACTTGCTCCAGAGCCCTTCCACAAACAACTGGGTTTCCTACAATGGAGATTACAGTGGCGCTCGCCACAGCAACCTGACTCAAATCACGCCAGATAATGTAGACAGACTCGCAGCACAATGGGTCTTTCATCCACGGACGGTCAGCCCTCTCGAAGTCACTCCCGTAGTGGTCGCGGGCGTCATGTTCGTGACCAGCGCAAATGATGCATATGCGTTGGACGCAAAGACCGGCAAGGTGTTGTGGCATCACGTCCGCCCCATTTCCCAGGGGTTGGTGGGTGACCCTGGCCAGCATCATAATCGCGGAGTGGCTATACTTGGCACCCGCGTCTATATGGAAACGGACAACGCACACTTGCTCTGTCTTGATGCGCGCTCGGGCCACTTGATTTGGGAGGTGGCGTTCGGGACCGGCAACAAGAACTACGGCGCCACGAGTGCGCCGCTGATCGTGAAAAACAATGTGGTGGTGGGCATATCGGGTGGAGATGAGGGCGTGCGCGGCTTTCTGGCGGCCTTCGACGCGGAGACGGGCGAGGAGAAATGGCGGTTCTGGACCATCCCCGGGCCGGGCGAGAAAGGCAATGAGAGCTGGCCGGGTGACAGCTACCTGCACGGTGGAGGAACGACATGGATGACGGGCACGTACGATCCGGAGCTCAACCGGCTCTACTGGGGTACGGGCAACCCTGCTCCGGACTACGACGGCAGCGTCCGCCCCGGAGACGACCTCTACACTAGCTGCCTGTTAGCGTTGGATCCAGATACCGGCACGTTGAAGTGGCACTTCCAGTTTAGCCCGCATGATTTATACGACTACGACGCCGTGCAAACGCCGGTAATCGTGAACGCAAAGTTCAAGGGTGAATCACGCAAGTTGATTGTGACCGCAAACCGTAACGGATTCCTCTACATCCTGGACCGGACCAACGGAAAATTCCTCTTTGCTAAGCCCTTTATGAACAATCAGAATTGGGCCAAAGGAATTGACCAGAACGGTCGGCCGGTTCTTGCCGGACTCATTCCCGACACGAATGGGGTTCGCGTCTGTCCGGCCAACGGCGGAGCCACGAACTGGTACTCACCGAGCTACGACCCGTCCACCCAAATTTTCTACTTCCGCTCCTACGAGGCATGCGCCATCATCCAGTCGAACACAAAGCCCATCGAGGTAGGTAGAGCCTACTACGCCAGTGGTACGCACAGCACGGATGAGCCGGGCAAGGGCTATATCAACGCCTTTGATATGAATACGCTCGATTTCGCGTGGCGAGATTCCCAGATCGGCAGAAATAAGGGTTGGGGAGGCGTCACGTCAACGGCAACGGGCTTGGTTGCTTACGGAGACGACGCTCATAATTTCGTAATCCTGAATGGGCACACCGGCAAGCCTTTGTGGCACTTTCATGTTGGACAATTGATCCACGGGTCTCCCATGAGTTACGCAATCGACGGAAAGCAGTATTTCGCGATTGCCGCCGGAAGCGATGTGTTTTCATTTGCGCTTCCGTGATCGTTCAGTTGGCTCGAAGACTGCCGGAAATACACCGGCTTTCCCCATGACCAACAATTGCCGCTAAGGTTCAAAAGGGCTGTTGCTAACCACGCGCCGAGTGCTCCACACGCGTTTCGCTGTCGCGGCCGTCGAGCCGGACAGCACGACCTTGGCGACCGTGACAGAGCAGTTTTCGTGAACAACCACTGGGATCTGAAGCAAAATATCGCGTCTGCCACCGGTGGCTCCCCGACGGCCAAGCCAGTCGCACTCCCGAATGATCGGATTAGATGCACCCCGGAAGTTACGAGACCGCAGGGTTGGCCCAACGAGAAACGACAAGTCGTTTCCTTGAGGTATCGGAGGAAGCTTGGGGGTTTTTCTGATCCAGCCCGGCGAATCATGGGATACTGTGGTTGCTGCGTGGGTCCAGCGGACTCCAGAGCGAAAACGTTCATTTATAAACTGGTTACAAAACCTATGATCGCAGTCAAACCTTCGGTCACGTTGTTCATTCTCCTATCCACATTCAACTTGTTTGCCCAGGACCGTTCTTACGGCCGGTCGGTTGTCGCTACGCAGTACGGTATGGTTGCCAGCAGTCAGGTTTCGGCCTCACAAGCCGGAGCAGTGATCCTGGAACGGGGCGGCTCCGCTATCGATGCAGCAATCGCCACTAACGCTGTACTCAATGTCACCGAACCCACTTCCAACGGTATGGGCGGCGATCTGTTTGCCATTTATTGGGAGGCGAAGACGGACAAGATCTACGGCCTGAATGCCAGCGGCTGGGCCCCGAAGGCTCTCACGATTGAGCGGCTCCACGAAAAAGGCGTCACGGCGATGCCGCAATTTGGTATCGATTCCGTCACCGTTCCGGGAGTGGTCGACGGATGGGCCAAGCTGCATGATCGCTGGGGAAAGCTGCCCTGGCGCGACCTATTTCAACCCGCAATTTTTTATGCCAACCAGGGGTTCCCGGTGGCCGAGATTATTCACGCGTGGTGGGATGGTGCTAGCGATGGCTTGCTGACGAATGCCGAGAGCCGCAGCGTATTTCTCCCCGGCGGCAAAGTCCCCGAGACCGGCGAAATGTTTCGCAATCCCGATGTCGCCCGCGCGCTCACGCTGGTCGCGGATCAGGGCGAGGCTGCTTTCTACAAGGGAGAAATCGCCAAGGCCATTCTCAAAACCTCCGACGAACTCGGAGGAACGATGACTGCCGAGGATCTCGCGTCTTACTCCGCGGGATGGGTTGAGCCGATTTCCACGAAATATCGCGATTGGACCGTATACGAGCTACCGCCCAATGGCGACGGCATGGCCGCGCTTGAGATGCTGAATATTATGGAGCAGTTCAAGCCCGATCCCGCAGGTCCGCACAGCCCAGGCGAGCTACATACGCGAATCGAAGCTATGAAACTCGCCTATGCCGACGTGAAGGCCTACGACGGCGATCCGCGCTTCAGCAAGATTCCAGTCGATCAGCTTCTGTCAAAGGACTACGCCGCGAAACGCGCCGCACTCATCGACCCAACAAGAGCCAACTGTACGGTCGCTCCGGGAGCGCTCGGCACCAGCGATACTACGTATTTCACCGTAGTCGATCGCGAAGGCAATATCCTTTCCATCATCCAAAGCAACTACAACAACTTTGGATCGAACGTGACCGTGCTGGGTATGGGATTCGCCCTACAGGATCGCGGCGGCCTTTTCTCGCTCGACGCCGCGTCTCCCAATGCGCTTGCCGGCCGAAAGCGTCCGTTCCATACAATCATTCCCGCGTTTATGCAGCGAGGTGACGAACACATCGGCTTCGGTATCATGGGCGGCCTGAATCAGCCGTTGGCTCATGCACAGTTTGTGTCGAACGTTGTCGACTACCATATGAATATTCAAGCTGCGATGGAAGAACCACGTTTTACTGATCGCCAGCAACTCGGCTGCAGAATCGTGATCGAATCGCGTGTGACGCCGCCTACACTCGCAGCACTCAGCCAGATGGGACACGTGCTGCAGGTGCATCCCGATTACACATCCCTGATGGGGCGCGGCCAGGCGATCCTTCACGACGGCAAAACTGGCCTCAATTTCGGTGCCTCTGATCCACGCGCCGACGGCGCAGCAATCCCGGAGCAGCCGAACTTCTTCGGCGCCTCGGCCACGCATTAGGTGAAGCTACCTTGCAGGACAGGAATTTTGAATTGGCTTTCTGCAGGCCGAAGACTGTAGCTGACCGACGAGGAGGAAATAACTCTAAATGCAGCGTAGAGATTTTCTAAAGAGCACCGTCTCGGTTGCAGTTGCTGCACAACTCGGAATGGGTAAAGCGCAAGCGAAGGTTCCCGCCCATAACTGGGGAAACTACAACTTCGGGTGCGGTCCCCAGGTAGCCGATCGGCTGAATCAGGGTCCGTTCCCTCAATATCCACCGGATGCCGTCATTCCCACTGACGATGTGGTGATGACCACTACTTCTTCGGAAGACGCCGTGCCGAATTATGGCAAGGGACTGGTCACCTATATCACAGCAGACAGTGGCACCGAGGAAATTAAGTCAGACAATATTCCGCAAGCGATCGAGGACCTGGTTCGTTTTCCCCTGGGCCAGCAGCTTTATATCCGCCCGACGTGGAGAGAAGTGCAGCCGCGGCCCGGACGTCTGGAGCTGCCCGACTACGTGAAGCTGGTTTTTGAACTGGCGAAGAAGAACAACAAGCGGGTCGGATTGCGAATTCAGATGTCAGCTCCAGATTACAAACACGAAGCGGCCTTACCGGATTTTGTCCTCGAGAAAGTGCCGAAAGTGGATCTGATTATTAGCGACCAGGAAAGTGCCGCTGAGGGAAAGAGATTCTTGGAGAATCCACATTCGCGTTTTCAGCCACGGTTTGACCATCCTTTTTTTCAGGAGGCATTCAAAGAGCTGGTTGGCCAACTGGCGGCGGAATTCGATGGCAATCCGCTCGTCGAGTATATCGACACTTTTATGTACGGATTCTGGGGTGAAGGGCACACTTGGCCATTCGCCAACAATCCCTTCCCTGACGATCTGACTGCAGAGCGGATCTGGATGAATATGCTCGAAGTGCAGCTCGAAAACTTTAAGCGAACTCCTCTGCTGACCAACACGCAACCGGATTTCAGCCGAGTTGGTAATTCGGAATTGCTGGACCGCACGGTGCGCAGCAATAATTGGATTCGCAGTGACACCATTTTTATCGAGAACGAGCAGATCGAAGCGCTCAGCAATCGTCCGCCCTGGATCGCGGCATTGCTCGAGCAAGGGCTTCCCGGGAAACCGCCTGATCCGAGCGTCGCAGTGGAAGGGATATCTCCGGCACAGAACATGATCGATCATGTGATCGATATCGGAGCGAATTACTGGTCGCTCTGGAATTTTCATCAGATCAGCGCCAAAAATCTGATGAGCTACTACCAGGCTTATCCGGCAGTGTTCGACCGCATCAATCGCCGCATCGGCTATCGGGTAAGGCCTTCTTTCATCTGGAGCTATAAGGACGGCGGTTATCAAGGGCTGATTGTTGGCTTTGCGAATGATGGCATTGCGGGAGTGCCGGGTGTATTGCGGGTGACCGTAGAGAGCCAGGATGGAAAGCTACTCAAGAGTGGATGTCTCGATGCCGGCTACCCGTTACCGGGCAAGATCAGGCAAGCACAGTTCGTGCTATCGAACATCACAGATTGGAAAGGATTGAAACTTAGAGCTGAGATTGAGGTAAAGGGAATGCGCTATCCCGTGCGGTGGGCTTGTCACCAAGGGTTGAATGATGACGGCTCGCTCACATTGCGCCCCAACCTCCGTCAGCGGGTCTAGGCACAGGTGTTCTGGTCAGACAGACGCGCCAATTCTAGGACGCCAATTCATCGTCGAGAGGATGCTCGCATCAAACCGAGCACTTTGAGGCCTTCATAACTCAGCGCCATCGCCGCAAGTCGAAATCATGCCAAACAGAAGGTCAGGTGGACAGCCTTTTCGATCTGTGGTTCTCTGGATGTCGGAGATTCGATGGACACGACCCTCGCCCAGACCAACAAGCCAATCAACACACCTCGCCAGGTGCTGTTTGCCAGCCTGATCGGCACGACGATCGAGTTCTTCGATTTTTACATTTACGCAACTGCTGCGGTGATTGTCTTTCCCAGCCTATTTTTCCCGGCATCCGATCCGGCATCGGCTAAGCTCGCCTCGCTGGCAACGTTTGGAATCGCCTTTCTGGCCCGGCCGGTCGGCTCGGCGCTCTTCGGTCACTTTGGTGATCGCATTGGCCGCAAGACAACACTGGTTATCGCGCTGTCGACCATGGGGATATCCACTGTCGCGATCGGCGCATTGCCGACCTACAGAATGATCGGCTTTGTCGCACCGGTACTTCTGGCGTTATGCCGCTTCGGGCAGGGGCTCGGTCTCGGCGGTGAGTGGGGTGGCGCTGTGCTGCTCGCAATTGAAAACGCACCTCCGAAGAAGCGCGCCTGGTATGGCATGTTCCCGCAACTCGGAGCCCCGATCGGATTCTTCCTCTCCGGCGGTGTTTTCCTGCTGCTTTCTCGAGGGCTCACCGAAAACCAGTTCTTTGCTTTCGGTTGGCGTCTGCCGTTCCTGGCGAGTGCCGTACTGGTTTTTCTTGGCCTCTACGTGCGGTTGACGATTACTGAGACTCCAGTGTTCCGGGCATCCGTCAATCGGCACGAGCAAGTGAAAGTGCCGATGCTGGCGGTTCTTCGTAATCACACGAGGTCGCTGGTCGCGGGCATCGTGGTCTGCCTAGCGACGTTCGTTCTCTTCTACCTGATGACGGTTTTCGCGTTGTCGTGGGGCACCAGCGCGCTCGGCTACAGTCGCGGAAGGTTCCTGCAGATGCAGTTGTTCTGCATCTTTTTCTTTGCGTTGACCATTCCTATCTCAGCCGTTCTGGCCGAGCGAGGACGCCGTCGCGTGATGCTCTGGGTAACTGTATCGATTGGTGTCTTTGGCCTGATTTTGGCGCCTATGTTCGTTGCCGGCACGGCAGGGGCAGTGGCGATGATGGCCTTGGGGCTATCGTTGATGGGACTTACTTATGGGCCGCTCGGGACAGTGATCTCCGAACTTTTCCCGACATCGGTGCGTTACACAGGCAGCTCGCTTGCTTTCAGTTTAGCCGGCATACTGGGTGCTTCTTTAGCGCCATATATCGCCACCTGGCTGGCCAAGACCTACGGACTACAATACGTCGGCTACTATCTTTCGGCGGCGGCGGTACTAACCCTAGTCGGACTATTGGCAATTCGCGAGACCAAAGACGACGATCTCACTACTTCGACAACGTAATTGCATTTTCCCACCCAACGCGTTGGTCCTTCGTGAGCGCACATCCGAAAACTTTCCTCGCCGGCGAACTCCGCCCTGAAGAATTTTATGGAAAAAAGAGCCGTCGGCCGCGAGGTCCCAATTCCAGGCATCAACCGAACCACGCCGTGCCCATAGACGGCCCCAGGATTCTGCCTTAACTCCAGTGCGGCACTCTTCCAAATTGGGTGATGTCCCGATGTGGGAACCGGCGGCACGAGTTTCAGAAGTTAAGATGTGGGATCGCCAGTATTCTCGGCGCATACTAATAATGTTGCCGGCACGTAACTGTCTCGTAACTCACCGCGAATGATCGAGCGCCCCTAACTTGCCGGGGGATCTTCGAAATCTATTGCACCACAAAGTCAGGTGAAATGAAGGTGAAATCCCGATTAGACCGGAAGGTGCAACTCGCATTCGGGTCGGCAATCCTGGCTTTGCTCGCCGTCGGTGCTCTCTCTTATCGGAGCATGCTGGTATCCAGTGAGAGCGACCGCTGGGTGCATCATAGCCACGAGGTTCTGGAGAGTCTTCAGGATTTGCGCTTCGCGCTGGAGAGCGTTGAATCGAGCGCACGCGGATATGTATTGACGGGCGAAGAGTCCTATCTTACGACCTACCACGCCAGCCGGCTGGCGGTAGAACAGGACCAAGCCACAGTTCGCGAATTGACGGTGGACAACCTGGCTCAGCAGCGTCAACTTCCCGATCTCAACCAGTTGGTGACGGAGAGGATCCAATTAGCAGAAGTGGTCTTGGGCCTGCGACGGTCCCAGGGCATCGCGATAGCCGTGGCTGCCATTCGAAGAACGGGCCAGGGCAGCATGGAAGATTTCCAAGCGGTCATTCGCACCATGCAGGCCGAAGAGCTGCGCCGGTTGGTGCAACGCGACGCCGAAGCAAGTCGGAGCCTGCGTCAGACCAAAATCGCCCTGCTTTTCGCAACTGTATTGGGAGTATTGATCGCCACCGGTGCCACCTGGAGCGTCCGTAGCGACTCTGCCGCTCGCAATCTTGCGGAGGAATCTCGGCGCGAGAGCGAGAAGAGCTTTACCACCCTGGCGAATAACATCTCACAATTGGCCTGGATGGCTGACGAGAATGGCTCTATTTTCTGGTACAACGACCGATGGCTGGATTACACCGGTTCCACTCTTGCGGAGATGGCCGGCTGGGGTTGGCAAAAGGTGCATCATCGCGACCACGTGCAGCGGGTCGTGGAAAAGATCCGCCGTTGTTTCCAGGCAGGAGAAATCTGGGAAGACACATTTCCCCTGCGTGGCCGGGATGGCATCTACCGCCTGTTTCTCTCTCGCGCAGTTCCCATCCGCGATTCGGAAGGCAAGGTATTCCGCTGGTTCGGCACCAACACCGACATCAGCGAAAGCAAAGAGTCAGGGGCGAAGTACCGTGGTTTGCTCGAAGCGGCTCCCGATGCGATGGTGGTGGTGAATGTGGTCGGAGAGATCGTCCTGCTGAATGTTCGGGCGGAAAAAGAGTTTGGATACAGCCGCGACGAACTGGTGGGTCAGAAGGTAAAAAACATCATTCCCGAAGGCTTCGCGGAACGGTTGCTCGCAGATGACGCGCGCTCGGCGGCCGAGGCTCTGGCGCAACAAATCGGTACCGGAATTGAACTCATCGGGCGGCGGAAAGATGGCAGCGAGTTTCCTATCGAGATTATGCTGAGCCCGCTCGAAAGTCCCGAGGGCATTCTCGTAACTGCGGCGATCCGCGACATCAGCGTGCGCAAGGCGGCGGAGACCCACCTGGCGCAAATGGAGAGCCGGTATCGTGGGCTGTTGGAAGCCGCTCCTGACGCCATGGTGGTGGTGAATGTGGCGGGAGAGATCGTGCTGCTGAATGTTCAAGCGGAGAAGCAGTTTGGATACAGCCGGGATGAACTGGTGGGACAGAAAGTGAAGAATATTATTCCCGAGGGCTTCGCGGAGCGCCTGATCGCAGACGGTACGCGAACCGCGGCGGAGGCCCTGGCGCAACAGATTGGCACGGGGATCGAACTCATTGGACAGCGGAAGGACGGCAGCCAGTTTCCCATCGAAATCATGCTAAGCCCTCTGCAGAGTGCCGAAGGTGTTCTGGTAACGGCGGCGATCCGCGACATCAGCGTGCGCAAAGGCGCGGAAAACCATCTAGCCCTAATGGAGGGCCGGTACCGCGGGTTGCTGGAAGCAGCTCCCGACGCGATGGTAGTGGTGAATGTGGCTGGCGAGATCGTGCTTCTGAATGTTCGAGCGGAAAAAGAATTTGGATACAGGCGCGATGAACTGGTGGGTCAGGAGGTGAAGAACATCATCCCAGTGGGCTTCGCCGAACGGCTGCTTGCCGATGCTCTTCGCTCCGCAGAGGACGCGCTGGAGCAGCGGATCGGGACCGGAATCGAGTTAACGGGGAGGCGAAAAGATGGAAGCGATTTTCCTATCGAGATTATGCTGAGCCCGCTCGACAGTCCCGAAGGCATTCTTGTGACTGCGGCGATCCGCGATATCAGCAAGCGAAAAAAAGACGAAGCGAACCTTCTTCGCAAGGTGGAGGAACTGCATCGCTCCAATGTGGAATTGGGTCAGTTTGCCTACATTGCTTCCCACGATTTGCAGGAACCGCTGCGCATGGTAGCCAGTTACACCCAGCTTTTGTCGCGGCGGTACAAGGGCAAGCTGGACGCCGAGGCCGACGAGTTTATCGGTTTCGCAGTGGATGGGGCCAGCCGCATGCAGCTCCTGATTCAGGACCTGCTGGCCTTTTCGCGCGTCGGGACAAAAGGAAGGGATTTGATCGACGCTTCCAGCGAAGAAGCATTGCGAAAGGCTCTGCAGAATCTAGGCAGCGCCATCGAAGAAAGCCATGCGCTGGTGACTCACGACGCAATGCCCGCCGTAATGGCGGATGAAAAGCAACTGACTCAATTATTTCAGAACCTGATCGGCAACGCGATCAAATACCAAAATTCTGGCGCCCCGCGCGTACATGTCTCGGTTGCCCGAAATGGCGATGGGAAATGGACATTTTCGGTGAAGGATAATGGACTGGGAATCGCGCCTCAGTACTTCGAAAAGATTTTCGGCATGTTCCAACGTCTGCACAAGCGAGAAGAGTTCGCCGGGACCGGAATCGGATTGGCTATCTGCAAGAAGATTGCCGAGCGCCACGGCACCAGCATCTCGGTTGAATCAGAACCCGGGCAGGGCGCCACATTCAGCTTTGCCCTGGAAGGAAGTCGAACAAAGTCACGTGTGCCGGTGGATATATCGATGGAGAAGACAGTATGCCCCTAGAGGTTCTTTTGGTCGAAGACAGTCCCGGAGACGTCCGGCTGACGCAGGAAGCCTTTCACGCCGCCAATATATCTGTCCATTTCAATGTGGCTAACGACGGTGTAGGAGCCATGGCATTTCTGAAGCGCGAAGGAACTCATGCCGGTGCTCCTCGGCCCGACATTATCCTTCTCGACCTGAACATGCCAAGGATGGATGGGCGCGAGGTTCTGGCTCGTATCAAAAATGATGACAGCCTGAAAACCATCCCCACCGTGATTCTCACCACTTCCGACTCGGAAGGGGACATCGTGAAAAGCTATCAACTGCATGCGAATTCCTACCTCTGCAAGCCTGTACAATTGAGCGCGTTCGAAAACCTGGTGAAAAGCCTCAATGATTTTTGGTTGACCAAGGCCAAGTTACCCCAATCGCAATAGCGGGCTGGCAGTCGACCGACTCGTGCGTTACTATTTTGCTGCGGGTTGAATATTCCCACCCTCTCCTCCAGACCCCCGATGCTATTGTGGTCAGTACGACGCGCACGATTCCGTGCCCGGCGTACATGTGTACATCCGATGGACGAAAGTGCCACGCCACATCTCGGAGGTGGTTTTTTTCAGGAGCGCTGGCACCTTGCACCGTAGTGCGCGACTTGCTTTGCAAGGCAAATTGACTTTATAAATGGCACACGGGTGCTATTCACTTGATCGGCGAACGATTCTACTCTGTAAGCGAGCAGTTCTGGGGAGGGCTGCCCGACAAGCGCTCGCGGCTCAGATCTGAGTCGGGAGCGTTTTGTTTTGCGGCCAATTCGGTCGTCTAAGGAGACGAATGGATACTATTGTGATGATTTTGTTTGCATCTGTGCTGTGTGCGATTACCGCGTTAAACTTTATCGAACTGCGCCGCATCCGCAAGAATCTGGAAGCCACGGAGCGAAACTCAAAATCGTCAGCGCAAGTGTGATCCGGTATTCCATTTAGCACGGAAGGGCTATTCCGGAGTTCTCAGTTAGAGTTTAAGTTAGTCGCAACATTCGACCCGTACCTCGCAACTCGGCGCTTCAGTTTCAGGCGTCTGGGCGTGGTCACAAGCCATGTCCACTACCCGCTTATATTTCGAGTGCCCCAACTGCCACATGCAGTATTTGCTTAAGAAAGGCGCTCTTTACTATAGCAACGGGGCGTATATCGAAAATGTTGCGGGCGCCCCTGAATGGCAAAGGCTGCTTTGTCCGTGCCGTCCTGAGACTCCCCACAAATTCAAACTGAGCGAAACCACAAGGTTGCGCGTGTTTTCAGACGATGACAGCGAGCGCACGCACTTCCCACTTTCAAAGGACCACTAGTGTCGCGTTTGCATCGACCTTCCGGCGTTCGCGGAATGTGTTGCTCCGCCCCCAGAACCTCGGGTTGCTGACGATGCTCGCTGAGGATTTTTCTGGATCTTCTAGGCGCTATTCCGCAGGATCGTAGTTCAGGTTTGGACCGAGCCATCGCTCGACTTCGGCTACGCTCATCTCTTTGCGCTTGCCATAGTCGGCGACCTGATCGCGGTCGATCTTGCCGAGGCTGAAATAGCGCGATTCCGGGTGTGCGAAGTAGAGTCCGCTCACGCTCGATCCGGGCCACATTGCAAACGACTCAGTGATCTGCATTCCGGTGTTCGCCTTCACATCGAGTAAATGCCAGAGAGCACCCTTCTCCGTGTGATCCGGACACGCCGGGTAACCTGCAGCCGGCCTGATCCCCCGGTACTTCTCCGCGATGAGATCCGCTATACTCAGACCCTCCGCACAACCGTAACCCCATTCATCCCGCACTCGCTTGTGCAGGCATTCGGCGAACGCTTCCGCCAGACGATCGGCGATGGCTTCCGCCATGATCGCGTTGTAGTCATCGTTTTGCGCCCTGAACTTGTCGCACAACTCCTTGAGACCGATCCCGCTGGTCACCGCGAAGGCGCCGATATGATCGCGCAGTCCTGTTTCTTTCGGTGCGATGAAGTCGGCAAGCGAACGGCAGGGCTCGCTGCCTTCTTTGTTGGATTGCTGCCGGAGGAAGTGGAATCGTTCAAGCGCCTTTCCGCGGCTGTCGTCCGCGTACAGTTCAATATCGTCGCCGACGGCGCTAGCTGGAAAGAAGCCGTATACTCCACGCGCGGTGATCAGATTCTTCTCGATGATCAAATCCAGAAGAGTGTTGGCTTCGGCGAAAATCTGGCGCGCCTGCGCACCGTGCGCCGGGTGCTCAAAAATACGTGGGTAAACGCCCTTCAATTCCCATGTGTGGAAGAAGGGCGTCCAGTCGATGTAATCGCGCAGCGTCGCCAGAGGAAAATTCTCCAGCACGCGCACGCCGGTAAACGCAGGCGTTGGCAGGTCTTCGGCACGCCATTCGATCGGAGTCCGTCTTTTTCGCGCGGTCTCGAGAGAGACGACCGTGAGCTTGGGCGCGGAATGGGACTTGCGGATCGCCTCATAATCTGCGCGATGCTGTGCCACGAACGCCGCCTTGCCGTCGTCGCTCAGAAGGCTTGTGGTCACCGGCACGGCCCGGCTGGCGTCCAGAATATGAACCACCGGCTCGCTGTAGTGCGGCGCGATCTTGACCGCAGTATGCGCCCGGCTGGTGGTCGCCCCGCCGATGAGCAGCGGCAGCTTGAAACCCTGACGCTCCATCTCGCGGGCCACATGCACCATCTCATCGAGAGATGGCGTGATCAGGCCGCTGAGCCCGATCATATCCGCATTTTCCGCCTTGGCCCGTTCGAGGATTTTTTCGCAGGGGACCATCACGCCCATATCGATGACTTCGTAGTTGTTGCAGGCGAGGACAACGCCGACGATATTCTTGCCAATGTCATGGACGTCACCCTTGACTGTGGCGAGCACGATTTTTCCTTGAGCTTTAACTTTCTGGCCCGATGCAGCCATCGCAACTTTCTCTGCTTCCATGAACGGAGTGAGGTGCGCCACGGCCTTCTTCATCACGCGGGCCGACTTAACGACCTGCGGCAAGAACATCTTGCCGGCTCCGAACAGATCGCCCACCACGCTCATGCCATCCATCAGCGGCCCCTCGATAACCAATAGAGGCCGGCCCAGTTTGAGGCGAGCTTCTTCGGCATCGATTTCGATATAAGCATCTATCCCCTTGACCAGCGCGTGAGAGAGACGCTCTTCGACCGTGCCATTGCGCCACTCTTCTGCTTTTTTTTCGTTGACTACCGCGCTCACACCTTTGAGCTTCTCGCCATAATCCACCAGTCGCTCGGTCGCATCGGGACGGCGGTTTAGCAATACGTCCTCGACCAGGATCTTCAGTTCGGGCTCAATCTCCTCGTACACCTCGAGCATTCCGGCATTCACGATGCCCATGTCCAGGCCCGCTGTGATGGCGTGATAAAGAAATGCTGAGTGCATGGCCTCGCGCACTTTATTGTTGCCCCGGAAGCTGAACGAGATGTTTGAAACGCCACCGCTCACTTTCGCGTGCGGCAGGTTGGCCTTGATCCAGCGAGTCGCATTGATAAAGTCAACGGCGTAGTTGTTGTGCTCCTCCATGCCAGTGGCAACGGTGAGGATATTGGGATCGAAGATGATGTCTTCTGGAGGGAAGCCGACCTCGTCGACCAGCATCCGGTAAGCGCGCTCGCAGACGCGGATCTTGTCTTCGTACGTTGCGGCTTGGCCCTTTTCATCAAAGGCCATCACCACAACTGCCGCGCCATATTTCAGAACTTTCGCGGCGTTCTGGCGAAACTTTTCTTCGCCTTCTTTCAGCGAGATCGAGTTCACGATGCCCTTGCCCTGCATGCATTTCAGGCCGGCCTCGATGACCTCCCATTTCGAGGAGTCCACCATGAAAGGCACTTTGGCAACTTCGGGCTCGCTCCCCAGCAATTGCAGGAAGCGCGTCATCGCAGTGACGCCATCGATCATGCCTTCGTCCATGCAGATGTCGAGAACATTCGCCCCGTTCTCGACTTGCTGACGGGCCACGCTTACCGCCTCTTCATATTTCCCTTGCTTGATCAGCTTTGCGAACTTGGGCGAGCCGGCCACGTTGGTCCGCTCACCGATCATGATGAAAACTCCGGACTGTTGGGTGAATGGCTGCGATCCCGAGAGACGGAGGGGCTTGATCTTCGTGGGCGCGCTTGCGCCCGCGCTATCGGACACACTCACGCGCGGCTCTCAATCTGCTCGGCGAAGGATTCCTCAGAGGGCTGCGTGCCCCACTTTCGCGGAGGCCGGCCTTCGAGCGCTTTGGCGATTGCGGCGATGTGCTCGGGAGTGTTGCCGCAGCAGCCCCCGGCAATGTTGATCAGCCCGGCTTGCGCAAAGTTGCTCAGATAACGGGCCATGTCCTGCGGCCCCAGATCGAAACCTGTCTCCGATAACGGATTCGGCAACCCAGCATTCGGGTAACACGAGATCGGCACATCCGCCTTCTCCGAGAGTTCCTCCAGGAACGGATACATGAGATCGGGTCCGATAGAGCAGTTGAGTCCGACCGACAAAGGTTTTACGTGTTGCACCGCATTCCAGAATGCTTCGGTGGTCTGGGCGGAGATCATCGTCTCACCACCCCGGCCGACTGCCGCTGAAATCATCACCGGCAATTTTTTGCCGTCTTGATCAAACACCTCACGAATGGCAACGAGCGCAGCCTTAGCGTTCAGCGAATCGAAAATTGTCTCGACCAACAGCAAGTCCACGCCGCCAGCAATGAGTGCACGGACTTGCTGAGCGTAGGCTGCCTTAACCTGATCGAAGGTGACCACACGGAATCCGGGATCGTCGGCATCAGGGGAGTTCGAAAGAGACACCGTCAGCGGCCCGATAGCTCCGGCCACGAACCGTTGACGCGAGGTTTCAGTGCCGACACGATCAGCCCACTCACGGCACTGCCGTGCCGATTGCTCATTAATGTCTGACGCCAGACTACCGAGAAACGGATCGTCGATGATCTTTTGATAGAACTCGGGATCCTTTCGACCGCCACGCTCGCGCGGATCGTCCACGAAAAATTCGCTTTGCGTAATGCTGGTTGCGCCGAAGGTATTCGTCTCGATGATGTCTGCGCCTGCTTCTAGAAACCGCCGATGGATGTCGCCGATAATTTCCGGCTTGGTGAGCGAGAAGAGATCGCCGTTATTGAGCAAGCCTTTCTTGGAGTCCTTGAAGCGATCTCCGCGGATATCCGCTTCCGTCATGCCGTAAGTGCGGATCGTCGTACCCATCGCTCCGTCGATGATGGCAATACGATTTTCCAGAATCTTTTCCAGAGGATGTGGATCAGCTTTCGTCATTTGCTCCTGATGTACACGGATGCTTTGGTTTCAGCTCGGATTCCGCGCGGAGGCGCGTGATGATTAGATTATAGCGATCGGCAAAAGGTCCAAACTCTGGCGCCGGAGATCACGGAAGCAATCTTGATGGTATGGAAGCTGCCGCGCAGGCCGTAAAGACCTGACAGAGAAGGCTTTGTAGTGCATCGGTATGCGAGCAACCGGTGGTGGGCAGCTGCCCTGATCCTCGCTTAAACTTGCTCTTTTCGACTTCGCCTTCGAACTTTACCGCATCGTGCCAAGAAGAGACCTGAGACTATTCTTCTCTATTTGATTTCTTGAGGTGTGCTATTTTAGCAACCGAGATGCTTAAATATTACGTTGTAATATGCAAGTCTGTTGATGAGGGAAAGCCGTGCAAAACCGTCTTCAAGTTTGACGTTGCGAAGGAGTTTCTGGGAGACCAAGTCGAATTCCCGTGTCCGCCTCTGGACGGCCTGACTTGCCCGGTATGTCATCAAACTCATGCCTATAGTTCAGATGACGTTTTAGAACTTGTCCTGCCCGATCCAGTATCAGAAGTGGTCTCGGATCGTGCGGTTCACGCAAGACCGTGGGTCGCCAGCAAGTAGCGCTCCCTTCTGCATTTTCCAGGGAACCGTAGCCAATGATCTTTGATGAGGATGTAAGGTTTAGGGAAATCGAATCGGCGACGAAACACTCCGTTTTGACTCGTAGACAATTCCTGGCTGGAAGCTTTACCTGTGGGCTTGCTGCATTTGCCAGAGCGCCGCTGGAAGCTGCTGACTCGATTCGTCCGCTTACGATTGCGTTTGGTTGGGTGCCAAACAGCGAATATGCCGACATCTTCGTAGGAATGGAAAAGGGGCACTTCGCCAACGCGGGACTCTCGATCAAATATCTTGGCGGGGGACCGAATGCTCCCGTGTCATTAGTGAGTCTCGCCGCAGGGCAGGCCGAAATTGCAGGAACGAGTTGGCTGCAGTTGCTGGACGCCGAAGCTCGCGGCAACGATTTTGTCATTATCGCTTCGATGGTTCCGGTTACTCCCGAGGGATTGATCTCTCTGCCGCGACGGCCGGTGCTGAAGCCCGCAGATTTTCCCGGCACGCGCTTCCTGGTGCAAGGACCAAATGAACGTGATGTGCTCGACGCCGTCTTTAAGATCAACCATCTTCCGCCTGAGCACCGCTATATCCCCGCCGGCTATTCGCCCGACGCTTTGCTCGCGGGCGCAGGAGATGCTTATTTTTGCTTTGTCACCAATCAGCCGGTCATTTTTGAAGACATGAATCTCAAACAAGGCAAGGACTTTCTGGTTGCGCGCATGGACCAGTTCGGCTTTCGCGTTCCTTCTCAGTTGCTGGTAGTAGAACGAAAACGGCTGGTGGCGCAACGGGCCACGTTCGTCGCGTTTCTTCACGGTCTGCTGCAAGGGTACATCGATAATAAGAAGGATCCGAGCTACGCGGCATCACTCGTGGTATCAAAATACGGACGCGACTATGGCTTTTCCCTTCACCAGCAGGTCCGTTTGAATCAACTCCAGCTTGAACTCGAGAAGATACCCGGCACACGCGGGCCCTATTGGATTAACGAAGAACAGCTCCGCGGTTCCATGTATGATGTGGCGCGGGCTACGGGCCGCACCAACCTGCCGGATCCGGCGCGGATCATGGACTTGAGCCTGCTCGCGGAAGCCTACAAAGGACTGCCGCTTTAGTTCGTGGCTATCCAGATTCTTGGCAATCCGGTTCCAATCACAATATTCAGATCAGATCAAAAATATGATCTGGAAGCGGAGACAGAATGGAACAGCCCGGCACTGACATCGACCTGCTCATCACCGGGGCCGAAGTGCTGACTTTCAACGACGCAAATACAGTTGTCAGTGGCGGAGCTATCGCAATTGCTGGCAATAAGATTGTCTGGCTTGGCAAGAGCAGCGATGCCGCCAAACACTTCCGTGCGAAGGACACTCTGCAAGCCGACGGCATGATCGCAATGCCCGGCCTGGTGGATTGCCATGTACACACTGCGCAGCAATTCCTGCGCGGCAAGTTGGCTTCTCTCGGCAATATGGGAAATCTGCGCGAACCCATCTGGAAGCGATACCTCATCCCTTTTGAAAGTGGTCTCGAACCAGAAGATATTTACTGCAGCGGCTTGAGCGCTTACTCTTCGATGATCGGTTGCGGCACCACTTGTTTTCTGGAAGCGGGCGGTCCTTGCCCGGATGAGATGGGTCGAGCCGCAGACGAAATCGGCATCCGGGGACGCATCGCAATGTCCACGATGGACATTGACGAAACCCTGCCCCGGGATTTCCGTCTTTCCACGAGCGAAGCCTTGCAGCGCAGCGAAGCGCTGGTCAAACGCTGGGAAAAACATCCTCGGGTGAACGCGTGGCTGGCGCTGCGCCAGATCATTGTGAATTCCGAAAAGTTGCGGCTCGACATGGATGCGCTGGCGAAGCAACTCGATACGCACATCCACACTCATTTATGCGAAGGCACCTACGAGGTGGAATACACGATCGATCAATTCGGCAAGCGGCCTGCCGAGTACCTGAATGCCATCGGCGTGCTCAGTGACCGCCTACACTGCGCCCATTCCGTGCTGATGAGTCATAAGGAAATTGATCTCTATGCCGCGAATGATGTCAGCTCCTGCCACTGTGCGATGAATAACTTCATCATCGGGGCGCCTCATTTATTTGAGCTGGTGCGGCGCAACGTGCGTGTTGGTCTGGGCAGCGATGGCGCTGCTACGCGCGGAACTCTCGACCTGTTCCAGGTGGCGCATTACGCCGTGCTCGGCCAGCAGATTCTGGATGGAACGCCAATGCACGGCTCGGCACCCATGAGCTACGTCGACATGCTGCGCCAGGTGGTCCGGGGCGGGGCGCGTGCCGCGCGCCTCGAGACACAGATTGGGAGCCTCGAAACCGGCAAGCTCGCCGACATCATCCTGATCGGAACTGCCGACTACGATCAATATCCCATGTACGATCCGGTCATCACCGCCGCGGAACACACCGTTGGCCGCGACGTTCAGACGGTGATCATCGATGGCCGAATCGTAATGAAGGATCGCCAACTGGTCACTGTTGATCTCGGTCCCATGCGAGAGCGAGTAAAGAAGCAATACGGAAAGATCATGGAACGTTTCGACC
>JBAVGI010000625.1:0-3529 GCA_049684755.1 Candidatus Sulfotelmatobacter sp. | reverse complement strand
ACTTCAGCTCGCGATTCTCGAGCACCGAATACGCTGGACGGGGAACCTTGGCGGGAAATTCATCAGCTCCAGCCACCTCGAGATTCACCGAAACATCGGCGACGCGAAATATCTCGCGAGCAAATTCGTGCCAGGAACAACTGCCTTCCGCCGTGCCATGGTAGAGACCGTAGGCGTCTGTCCGGCTGAGTGCGGCGATCTGACGGGCCACATCGGCGGTCGCGGTCGGGCTGGTAAACTCGGAATCCACCACGCGCACGCGACTGCGTTCCCGCGCCAATCGCAGCATCAGGTCGACAAAATTCTGCCCGCCTTTGGCGCGGCAGGGGTGACTGCCGTAAAGGGCGGCGGTGCGCAGAACATAATGCCGGGGATTGATCTCCTGGACAAAATGCTCGCCTTCGAGCTTGGTTCTGCCGTAAACGTTCAGCGGACGCGCCTCGTCGCTCTCGACGTAGGGTTGGCCTTTTTTGCCGTCGAACACATAATCCGTGCTGACGTGGATCAATACCGATCCTAGATCGCGGGTTGCGGTGGCGAGATTCTTCGCTCCCACCACGTTTACTGCGTGCGCCTTCTCAGGCTGTTGTTCGCAGTTCTCGACGTGGTGCATCGCTGCGGTATTGACGACAACCTCCGGCTGCGCAGAGCGCAAACACGCCATAACCGAGTCCAAGCTGGAAAGCTCAACGTCCTGGTGATTGAAGGACAGCACTTCATCGCCCTGGAGCGCAAAGGCACGGACAACATCCTGGCCAAGCTGGCCGTTGGCGCCGATTACCGCGACCTTCATGCCCGCCTCGCGTTCGGAATTAGTATTATTGCCGCCGTCATCGATTAATTCTTTGGATTAGCTCTTTGCCAACAGTTCCGCGGTTTCGGAATATCGAAAGTTGTCGGAGTCCGGCGAGCGCAACCAATCCGCGAGTGTTGCTGCCTTGCGGTCTTTGTCGGAGACCGTTACATCGGTGAGCGGCCATTTGATACCGATTGCCGGATCATTCCACCGGATTGCCGATTCAGCTTTATTGCTGTAGATCCCGGTACACTTGTACTGAATTTCGGTGCCCTCGCTAAGCGCGCAAAATCCGCGGGCAAAACCGGCGGGAGCCCACACCTGACGACGATTTTCCGCCGACACTTCCACCCCCGCCCACTTACCCAGATGCGGCGAGCCTTTGCGAATATCGACGGCAACCAGAAAGGCACTTCCCGCCGTAACCCGCATGAGCTTGCCCATGGGAGGATCCCACTGAAAGTGCAACCCGCGCACCACTCCCTTGGCGGAACGGGAGTGGTTATCCTGAACAAACTCCGTCGGCAAACCGAGGGCCTGGAACTGATCCGCGCGAAAGGTTTCGGTGAAGAAGCCGCGGGCATCCTGAAAAATTTCCGGGACGATAACTACTACGTCTCCAAGCAATCGGGATTCGATCTTGATCTGCATTCGTTGAACGTTTCCTCTAGCGCGATGAAACTTCGTGGGGTTGCATTATCGGCCTGCGCCGATCACAGCCTCGCTGGCTGAAGCCTGAGTGATCGGACCTTGCGGGTCGGAGATGTAGACTAATTCACCACGTTTTTGCATGGAGCGATTGGCTGCTTCCAGCATCTTCACCACTCGAAGCCCGGCATGACCATCGTTGAATGGGGTTTGATCGGTCAAGATGCAGTCGACAAAATAGGCCAATTCGCGGGATAGCGCTTCGACCTGCTCGATTTGCGGCGCCCACATATCGCCGGACCGATAGTGAACCAGCAAATTATAAAGCCCTTCTCGGCTGGTGACGTTTACGCCTTTGTCATAGATCTTGATCTTTTCGTCCGCTTCCAGGTCGTTCCAAACCAGCATTTTCTTCTCGCCGCCGATGAGCGTCGTCCGAACCTTCACTGGCGAGAGCCAATTTACGTTGATATGGGCAATCACTTTATCGGGGAAATATAGCGTTATGAAGGCTACGTCTTCGTGTCCGTTGAGATGTGTCTGGCCGGTGGCGGAGATGGCTTCGGGAGTCTTTTGAATCAGATGATCGATGATGGACAGATCGTGCGGCGCAAGATCCCAAACGACGTTGACATCGTGCTGAAACAGGCCGAGATTCACACGCGTGGAATCATAGTAGTAGAGCTTGCCCAAAGCGCCGTCATCCAGCAGATGTTTAATTTTCTGCACCGCGCCGGTGAACAGGAAAGTGTGATCAACCATGATCTTAAGATTTTTTCGGGCCGCGAGCTCAATCAGTTCCTGCGCCTGCGCCGCATTGCTGGTAAACGGCTTTTCAACGAATACGTGCTTGCCATTCTGCAGCGCTGCTTTGGCCAATTCATAGTGCGTCCACACCGGCGTGACCACGGCGATAGCATCAATTTCAGGAGATGACATCAACTCAGCTGGATCGTCCGTTACCCGCACGTCAGGATACGCCTTCGCCACTTTCTTCCGCGCCGCCGGACTCTTGTCGCATACGGCGACAACTTTGGTCTCATCGAGGCGGTCCAGGTTGCGGACAACATTCGGTCCCCAGTATCCGTAACCTACAACTCCAAACCTGATCATTGCGATATTTCCTTGCTCTGGCGTTGCGATGGAAGGCTCAGCGATAGAAGCCATGATTTTTTCACCTTGAAGCGGACAGAGTAGGGAGGGCTGGGGGAATTTCGTGGTGAGGAGACTGGTTTAGTGCGCACCGTTGCCGAGAACCACTGCTCCCGGCGTGCGCCACAGGATCTTCATATCCGTCCATGGCGACCAGGTGCGGGCGTAGTGCAGGTCGAGGCGAACCATGTCGTCGAATTTCACCCGGCTGCGTCCACTTACCTGCCATAGGCCGGTGATGCCGGGTTTTGCTTCCAGCAAACGCCGGCGATGCCAGATGTCGTAGGCCTCGACTTCATAGGGAACTGGAGGACGCGGCCCGACCAGCGACATTTCACCTCTCAGCACGTTGATGAATTGCGGAAGTTCATCCATGCTGGTCTTTCGCAGAAACGATCCGATGCGAGTAACGCGGGGATCTTTGGTCAGCTTGTAGACGCCTTCGCCGTTGCCGTTCGAGGGCTGCTTTTCGGCCTTTCCGGCAATCAGCTTCTGGACATATTCTTTATGAACCGCGGCATCGTTGTTCACCTGCATGGAGCGGAATTTCAGGAAGACAAACGATTTTCCATGCTGGCCGATGCGACGTTGCCGAAAGAAAACCGGCCCCTTGGAAGTGGCTTTGATGGCGGCGGCAATCGCCAGAAACGCGGGCAGGAAAAACAGCAGCGCCAGCGCGCTGCCGACCACGTCCATGACGCGCTTCATTACGCGGAATAATTTCCTGCCATCCTCGCGCTGCGACAAATCCGGATAGAGCGTGGGATTGCTCGATCCCTGATGATCGTCATGATCCCAGTCCTCGGGGAAAACATGAAACGAGAGCCGCACCCGGTTGAATTGTTCAAGCGCGAGATTGCTGCGCAAAGTGTCGGTAACCCTGGCAATCACAGTGCTCGGAATGGAAGCGCTATCTTCGGCGGCGATCTCGGT
>JBAVGI010000624.1:0-2743 GCA_049684755.1 Candidatus Sulfotelmatobacter sp. | reverse complement strand
CACACTGGATCGCGCGCTCGAAGACGAACTCAGCCGCGCCTATGGCGGGCAGATTCCGGCGGGCGCGGCCGGCCTGCAGCCTCCGTTTGCCCGGCGGATTCTCGATGGCCTGCGCAAGCTGGCCGGGGAGCAGGTGGCGATCGCGAGTCCGGTGCTGCTGTGTGCCACTCCGGCGCGTTATCACCTGAAGCGCCTGCTCGAACCTTTTCTGCCCAAGGTGGTGGTGCTTTCGCCGCTCGAAGTTCCGCCGGTGATCGAGGTTCAGTCACTTGGAGTGTTGCGATGAGTGTGGTGATGAATTTCGGGATGTTCGCGAAAGAAACGGAAGCATGAAGCGTGAAAGAGGAAGCGGGGAACGGTTATGAACAAGAATACGGCTCAAGCCTACAGCACGTGGCAGGATCAGGATAAAGCGGAGCGCGACCGCATACTGCTCGAACAGCTGCCCCAGGTGCGCTACCTGGCGCGGCGCATTCACGAGCGCCTGCCCCGGCAGGTGCCGCTCGAAGATCTGGTGCATGCGGGAGTAATTGGACTGATCGATGCGCTCAACAAGTTTGATCGCTCGAAGCACGTGCAGTTCGGGTCCTATGCCAAGTTCAGAATCCGGGGCGCCATCCTCGACAGTTTGCGGGAAATGGATTGGGGCCCGCGGGAGCTGCGGCGCAAGGCGCGGGGGATTGAAGAGGCGCAGCGCAAACTCAGCATGGCGCTGAGCCGCGCCCCGACTGAAGTGGAGATTGCCGCCGAGTTGAAAATCGACCTGCGGGAATTTCAGCAACTGCTGACCGAGTTGGACGGCCTGGAGGTGGGCAGTCTTCATCTGGAATCGCCGTGGGACGGCAAGGATGAAGACCTGTGCGATTACTTGCCCAGCGCGCCGGAAGACACGCCGTTTTTCCGCTGCATGCGTTCCGAGATGAAGCAGATGCTGGCCCGGGTGATTGCCGAGTTGCCGGAAAAAGAGCAGCAGGTTCTGGCGCTTTATTACTTCGAAGAACTCACCATGAAGGAAGTGGGAGCGGTGCTGGGGATCGGCGAGTCGAGGGTATCGCAGATTCATTCCCTCGCGGTGGTGCGTCTGCGGTCGCGGCTGGAAGAGGTGATGAGTCCGGCCAAAGCTGCCGGCCGCGGGGCAGGGGCGGGTGGCGACTAGCGGAACCAATCATCAATCATAAGGAACCATCATGCAGAACGAACTCAACCAAGAAGAAATTGATGCCATGGTACGCGCCGCCCGCACCGGCGGCGGGGAGGATTCGGGCGAGGCCAAAGAACCCAAGGTGGAACCCTGGGACGTGCGCCGGGCGGGGCAGATTGGGCGCGAGCAGTTGCTGGCGATTACCCAGCTGCATGAAGGTTTCGCGCGCAGCCTGACCCACGCTCTGGGGACTTACTTGCGCGTGGTTTTTGCCGCCACGCTGGTTTCCGCCGAGCATCTGACCTATCGCGAATTTACCGAGCGCATTCCGGAGACCACTTACCTGGCAGCGTGCAAGCTGGAGCCCATGGGAGTGCATGGCGCGCTGCAGCTCGATCTGAAGGTAGCTTTCCCCATCATCGATCTGTTGCTCGGGGGAGAGGGCAAAGGCATCACCGCGCCCCGTGACATCACTGAAATCGAAGACCAGATTGTCGAGAGCATTGCCCGGATTGTGTGCCGGGAACTGGGAGCGGCGTGGCAGGCGGTGGAACTGCAGGTGGGCTTCGAGAAACGCGTGGAACTGGCCGAGGCGCAAAAGCTGATGCTGCCCAGCGAGAAGATACTCTCACTGAGTTTCGAAGTGTCTTTGCTCGAAGTGCGGGGCGGATTAAATCTGGCGGTTCCGGTCTCGCTTTCGCACGCCTTGCTGCGCAAGATCTCGCGGGCCTGGACGGACAGCCGGCCGCGCGGTCCTGCCGAGTGGAGGGAACGGCTGCAGCGGCGGCTTTTGGAATGCTCTTTTCCCCTGGAGCTAGGCGCGAACGGTCTCAGTGCAGAGGTGGGCGAACTGGCCCAGATGACACCGGGAACATTGCTGCCGCTCGGACGCAGCGCCAGTCAGCCGGCGTCCCTGATCGTTGCCGGGGTGGAGATGTTTGCCGCCGCTCCGGCGCGGGTGGGGACTTCTCGCGCGGCTCAGCTACTGGCACGCGTCGCGGAAAGCGAACCGGTGATCTCCGGCAGTAGAAGTAAAGGAGAGAAGCAGCGATGACCGAAGCGACAAACCAAGGACCGAACGAAGAGACGAATGAAGAGACGAACCAAGAGACTAACCAAGAGACGAACGACGGGACCGCGGTAGCCCGCGCTCCCGCGTCTGAACCGAGGGCTCCGGTGCCTGATTCTTCGGCCTACATTCAGATCTGGACGGACAGCTTTTCCCAAGTCATCGCCCAGATTACCGGAGACCCAGTTCCGTGCCGGGTAAGCGCAGCGGCACCCGCCGAGTCTGCGCCTGCAGAAAAAGCCGCAGCGGAACCTTCTGCGGAATCTTCTGCGGAACCTACCACGGAACCTGTCGCAAACCCAGATGAATGGATCGTGGTCACTTCGGCTGGGGCGCTGCGGGGAGAGATGCGGCTGCGACTTTCTCCCCCTAGCGTGCTGCGTTTAGGGCAAGCCTTCATGAGCGAGCCGGCGGCGCCGGACTCCCCGCTTACTCCCGATCACCGGGAGTCTGTGGTCGAGCTTTTGCGGCAGGTTTCGGGAGTCGTGGCCAGCGCGGCGAAGGCGCGTTGGGGCGAAGTGCAACTGCACGTC
>JBAVGI010000623.1:0-13231 GCA_049684755.1 Candidatus Sulfotelmatobacter sp. | reverse complement strand
CCCAGCCAGGAGTGATTCTGACAAGCGTCCAGCGCCGATTGCGTAAACTCCCGCGGAGCGAGCCCGTAGTATTTCGCCAGCTTGTGCATGAGATAGCGCAGGAGAATTTTAATTTCCTCCTTGCGCTGCCGCAACGGGGGAACATTGACGGTAAACGCGCTAAGGCGGTAGTAGAGATCGGGATTCAGCCGCTTTTCCGCGAGTGCCTGGTCCAATTTATCGCTGCTGGCGGCGAGAATACGGACGTCAACGTCGACCGGCTTGGGCTCGCCGGACCGCACAAATTGCCTCTCCTGCAAAACTTTGAGGATTCTCGATTGCAGAGCCAGCGGCATCTCGGTGATTTCATCCAGCAGGATCGTGCCTCGCTGGCCCATCTCCAGCTTGCCCAAAGCTTTTACTGAGCCGTTCGAGGATCCATTTTCCCTGCCGAACAATTCGATCTCCAGCAAGTCTGCCGGCATCTCCGCACAATTGACTCGCAGAAACTTAAACCCAGAGTGCACTGACTTCTGATGGATCAAACGGGCAACCGTTCCCTTCCCACTTCCGGGCTCTCCCAGAATGAGCGCCGGGACATCGGCTTGCGCCAGCAACTCGGCTTGCGCGCGCAGCTGCTGCATAGCGGGACTGACACTCAGGAAAAATTCATCCTCTCCCAGCGATTCGATGTCTTCGCTCGCCATCTCCGCGTCGTCGTTCGATTTGCCGAGGTGTCGGCGGATCGCGGATTCGACTTGCGATTCACTCAGAGGACGAAGGAGCACATCCTTGGCGCCCAGCCGGGTTGCCTCTTTCTGCCGGTTCGCGTCTTGAGGATCGCACACCACAACGATCGGAAGTTCGGGCCTGAGCCTGCGAAGCCAGGGCAGGAGCTGCAGTCCATCACTTTCCCCGCGAGGAACGTCCAACAGTAGCAGATCGGGCGCTGCGCCGAATTGAACTCGTTCCATTGCATCCCAACCACTGGAAGAGGCCTCCAGGTGCCAGGAATTGGCGCGCGCGGTGGAACCAAGCAGACGAAGAATCGAAGCTTCCCTGCTTACAACCAGCAAGCGAAGTGTCAGAGTTAAGTTTGCGGCCATGTTGATGGACCTTTTCCGGAGGTTAGGGATGGACTTCCGAGTAGCTTCAGGCAGGTTCGACTTCGTATCCTTCAACGCGTACAGCCAGCGATCGCTGGATCGCTTCTACGGAAATAACCAGGGTTCGGTCTCCATTGCGCGACACCAGTATCCCTTCCATGCCATCGAGGGCTCCACTGCGAATTCGGACACGCTGACCGATCTTCAGGAAGGGATGAGCCGACCAGGGCAGCTCTGTTTCCACCAAACTGCGAACCGCATTAATCTCGGCTTCAGGAATCGGGGTGCCTTCGCCGCAGGCCCCCACCAGTCCAAACACTCCCTCGACACGCAGAACGCGAAGGCGCTCCACACGATTGGGACTGAACTTCGCGAAAACGTAGCAGCTGAAAAGCGGCATCTGCACGGATTTCTTGCGATCGCTCCAGCGATGAACTTCGGTGACCAAAGGAAGGAACGTGGTCACGCCTCTTTCCCCCAGGCGTTGCGCCACGATTTTTTCGTGCCGTGGACGGGTATGCAATCCGTACCACTGCTGGCACTCGCTTTCGACGAGCGGAAGCGGCTGCGGCAAATTCAATGGTAGGCTAGTGACTGACATAGCTTCGCCCTCTAAGTCACTCTTCTCAGAATGACCCCAAAACCAAAAGAGCTAGTGCGTTGCTTTCGAAATCTCAACTAGGAGATTTCAGGGGAGAGACCTCGTGATCAGGAAACTGGGGGGAGAAGCTAAGCTTCCTGCTTACTTCAAAACGCAACTTACCTAAAACTTCATCAGCCAAAAATCCAGCTACGCGACCCGAGCGCGACCGGATAGGCTAGTGTCATTTCTGAAATCCCTACTACGTTCTATGGCGATTTCAGAACTTATTCCGGGAGAGTCGGCAGACGCCGCAATCCCTTCCTGTTGTAAACTCGAAACCTCATGACGGAGATTCTATGCCTGCGGTCAGGGAGCCAAGGGGGAGAAAACGGCTGCCCGTTAAATCATGTATTTCTTAGGGTTAGAACAATACGTTGGCTAATGTTCCTCGCCCTACTGCGGATACAGTATACACCGTCGCAGACCTTTGCAATGGATATAAATACCTAGGGTACATCTTCTCATATCTTTGCAGTTATTATTAACCATTAGTGAGAAGATACACTCACTTCCAATGAGATCCCCTTCGATCGCTCCTCACCTGTTTTAGCCTGCCACCGAGCTCCAAACTCGAAACATCAAAGACCTATGCTCTGCCTTTATTATGTTATAGATGAATCGAGTAGAAGCCGATCCGCATGAGCTGAGGCTTCGGGGACCCGACGTAAGAAATGCCACATTCGCCCATTCGTCCTGATATGAACCGTGTTATGTGAACTGTGTTGCAACTTCGCAAGGCGCTTAGCCACCGGATGGAAGCCACCGTTGCAAAGCCTCTAGTCATTTTCGGTGGGATTAACAGGCTCTCCAACGCTGTTGTAGTAAACCGGCTTTGGGGTTTGGGGTTTTTTTTGCTTGCTTGCTGTTGCGGAGGAGGGCGGCTTCTGCTGCAGCGGGACCTGCGAGGCCTCTGGAGTTGAGATCGGGGGCGTTTGCGCCGGCAGGGAAACTGCATCTGAAGCCGCAATTATGGAAGACTGTCCGGTAAAGGTCTTCTTGGTTAGACGCACGGTCTTGACCCGCACTGGCAGGCGTTTCTTTCGCGACCACTCGTGCAGCAGAACAAAGACAATTCCGGCAAGGCAAAGCGCCAACACAGACTTGAATAACTCAGGAAAGTTAAACTCCCCTTTTCCGAGGTACAACGGAGATTGCGAGTCTGCTCCCATCTCTCTCGCCAGCAGCGGCACAAGCAGGTTGTTGGTAAGAGAAACAAGAAATCCCCAAATTCCCTCCGCCAGAATCACGGCAGCCACTAGCTGACCAATCCATTTTCCAGGAGTAATTGTCCCCTCGGTGGTGGAAGTCTGGTTGTCGCTCATACTCATGTGATGCAGGTTTCGGCATTTCAGTCGCGTTCTTGCGAGATCGGTGCTCGGCAATGTGTGGTCGAACTCGGCAGATTGACCTCCGGGAAAGGCTACGGTTGTCCTGGAACCTGGAGCACTTGCTGGATCGTAAGCACCGTCTGCAGGTCCGAAGGCCGGTATTGCATTGAGTTTTCCAAAACGATAACATGGCCCAGCCCAGCTTGTGAATTCTCCTGCAAATCCAAATCTGATGCCTTAAGATGGGCATTCGAAGACATGTCACCAGATCCGATGTTTATCGATGGGAAGGGTCGGGACAACAAAATCCGTGTCCTGGTCGCCGACAGTTCTCGCATCCATACACATTTGCTGGCGGATGTCTTGAAGCGTGATCCGCTGCTGGAAGTTATTCCCTTCGACTCCGATTCGGGGAGCCTGGTCGCGGCAGTCACCGGCCTAAACATCGACGTCCTCGTAATCAGCGCCAATCTGGAGGAACAGCCGGCTCGGGGCCTGGAGATTCTGCGCGACTTGCGGCCATTTGGGCCCCGCGTCCGAGCCGTGGTGTTAATGGATTCTCTGAAAGATGAAGTTGTTTTGAACGCGTTTCGGGTGGGCGCAAGGGGAATATTCAGCAAGCGCCAACCGGTCGAACTGCTTTGCAAATGCGTCCACTGCGTATATCAGGGACAAGTATGGGCCAGCAGCCGGGAAATGGCGCTGGCTCTGGATGCATTGGCGAGCGCGCCGATTGTCCGGGCCGTGAATGCGCATGGTTTGAGCTTGCTCTCGAAGCGTGAATTGCAGGTAGTACGTTGCTTGGCCGAGGGACTGAGCAACCGCCAGATTGCCGAGCGCCTCAAGCTGAGCCAACACACTGTGAAGAATCATTTGTTCCGGGTCTTTGACAAACTGGGAGTCTCCAGCCGCATTGAACTTTTGTTCATGACGATGACGCAGCCTGTTTCTGGCCAGTCAGTCGCGGAAACCTCGACAGATAGTGCGGAGAGCGGCGCTCGCGACGAATTTGCTCTGTTGCAGAAGGCGGCGGAGGCAGGTCTGCCGGCCGCGCAACTGGCCTTAGCGCAGATGTATCTGGTGAGACGATCCGATCCCAGCGACGTGGTCCGAGCCTATTCGTGGTACCTGGTAGCGCTCGAACGGGCAGCGCAGGCTAAGGGCCTGATCACCAAGATGCTCACCGCCAAACAGATCGAAGAAGCGCACCGAGAGGCGCTTGCGAAGCTCTCCCAACCCGGCGCGGAAATCAATATGGATTGGTCATCCGGTCGTTTGCAGGAAGGTGGATTTACCAAGGCCTAATGTGAGGTGAGACGCAGAGTTCAGTCTTCCAACAGAAAAAGGCGTGCCTGGTTTGGCACGCCTTTCATTCTTGACTTGGGGGGAAGGCCGACTTCGTTAGGCGGACTCCATACTGGCAAGTTGCCGCCGAGACCGCGTGTAGATGGCGCCGAAGCAGCATAGCCCCGCGAGGAAGAGGTAGGCGAAAGCCGCTCCACCCTCGGGAACCATCGCGATGAACTCCTGAGCCGGACAAGCATCCTTCCCGGCCAGACATACGGAACCAGCGACATCAGGCGAAAGGACTTCCATGCTGTATCCGCCGCTGGGAACGGGCGCGGAGAAGGCACTCGCCAACAAACCCCCATCCGAGGGAACCCAAGAACTCTTGCAACCGGCAGAGCCAAAAATGTCGGTGCAGAGCGCCGCATTGGTGGATAGGTAGTTGCTGTTCAGATAGCTTGCGACTCCGGTCGGGTCGAACACAGCCCAGAGAGCGAAGGAATCGATCACTTGCAGCGTCAGAGCATTGGCAGGTTGAACCGAATTCGGTAGACTCAAGATCGCTAAACCAAGCCACGCAACCGCGTCGTACTGCTTCAAGGTTCCGCCCGCTAAACCCCACGATGTACCTATCGGACCGGTGGAAGTTGGGAATGCACTGGCGGTTGCCGTCCAATGATCGCCGATCGAAGTGTCATCACCGAAATCATCGCAGATGACCGGCACATTGGTTGATCCACCAACCGTTGCATAGTACGGGCTTACATAGATACCGTCGTACGTATTGCCCGGTGGCGGCCCTGTCAGAACCATCGAAGTCTGAGCAAAAGCCCCTGGGGCAAGAAATAACACCGCTAACGCCACCCACCAAAAAGCTCCAAACACCCTCTTTATTGTCATTACTACTCCTCGGTCACGTTCAGGCGGGGGAATCCTGTGGCTATGCACCTTAAACAACTCTGTTACTCTAGCGCGAAATCCAGGACTGTCAAGCCTGATAATTCTTGCGACCGGTTGCAAATCCTTGCAACCTAGGCTTTGCGCTCCTAAGTTTCAGGCCAGGGCTTGAGAAGATGACGAGCGAAAGCCGAGGACGTTTTCTTGCCAGCACACCAATGAATATGTCTTATAGTTCTGTAAGAGACCACAAACAGCTACATCCGTACCGAGTATTAGTTGGAGGCTCCGTAGTGAGGATTTTTCTCGTTTTCCGTCTGGCGTTGCTCCTTGCTCTCATAGCAGCCCTATTGGCGGCATGCTCGCGCGACCCCAATGTACGAAAGCAAAAATTTTTCGCCAGCGGTGAGAGCTACTACGAGAAGGGGCAGTTTGCCGAAGCCGCAATCCAGTTCCGCAATGCGATCGCGGTCGATCCCTCATACGCCGCTGCACACTACCAATTGGCCCTGACTTACCTCAAGACTCAACAGTGGTCACGAGCGAATCAGGAACTTTCCCGTGCCATCGACCTCGAACCCAAGAACTATCCAGCGCGCGTGGAGATGGCTAAACTGCTGATTACCCGCGGCGACCTTCAACAGGCACAGGAACAAGCGGACACACTCCTGCTGGAGCGTCCGAAAGACGCCCAATCCCACTTTATCGCTGCAAATCTGCTGGCTGCGCAAGCTCATTTCCCCGCCGCAATTCAGGAAATGCAGAAAGCGATCGCGCTCGATCCAAGCGATTGGGATTTCTATCTCAACCTGGCCTTGATGCAACTGAGAAGCAATCAACCGGACGCAGCCGAGGCTAACTTCAAGAAGGCAATCGAACTCAATCCGAAAGCAACGGATGCACACCTGATGCTGGCAAACTACTATCAGGTACGGAGCCGGTTCCCCGAAGCCGAACAGCAACTCCGCGCAGCGATTCAATCCGAGCCCAAAAATCCCGAACCCGTCGCCGCGCTGGCGCGCTTATACCTGGCGCAAGGAAAGAAGGACGAGGTAGAAACTTTTTTGAAGCAGGCCAAGCAGAACTTTCCCAATGTTTCAAGCGGCTATCGCTTGCTGGGTGACTTCTATTTGGCTACCAACGAATTGGACAAAGCCGCGGCCGAATATCAGGCGCTGTATCAAGCTCACCCCAAAGACTTGCAAGTAAAGAAAACCTACACAGAACTTCTCATCCATACCAATCGACTAGACGAGGCGAGAGAAGCGGATGAGGAAATTCTGAAGACTGACCCTAACGACACCGAAGGACTGATTTTTCGTGCGCAACTGCAGATTCGTGCGGGAGATGCCAACGCTGCCATTGGGATATTGCAAACCGTAATTAAGAATGACCCGAACAACGGTCTGGCTCACTATTCGTTGGGGGTTGCATTTCAGAAGGTCGGAAACTCAGAAGGCGCAGAGAGCGAGTGGAGGACAGCAGTACGTCTGCGCCCCGATCTTGCCGATGCGCAGCGCGATCTCGCCCTGGTAGCCATGCGAAGGGGAGACATGACGACTCTGGCTCAGACCAGCTCACAACTCATCAATCTGCGACCTACCATTCCGGATGGGTACGCTCTGCGGGCAGTTTCCGAGATGAATCAAAAACAGTTCTCGTCCGCAGAGGCGGACGCACGCAAGGCAATCGCTGTAGCGCCCGACAATTCCGCGGGATATGTTCAGCTAGGAAATTTTAACTTCCTGCAGAAACGATTCAAAGAGGCGGAAACCGCCTTCCGCCAAGCTCTCGACCGCGATCCGCATTCGAACGACGCTCTCCGCGGCTTGATGAACACTTATGTAGCTCAGAAACAGATTGACAGTGCGATCGCCGCAGCAAATCTCCAGATCGCCAAGGTTCAAGACAGCAGTGGATTTTATGATCTCCTGGGTACCATATTGTTCCAGCAGAAAAAAGATTTCACAGGGGCCGCAGCTGCGCTCAACAAAGCGGCACAACTCGACAGCCACAACACCGATGCTCTAATCAAGCTAGGCGAAGTACAAGCGGCTGACGGGCACGTCGACCAAGCCATCGCTACTTATCAGCAAGCGCTCACGGATAATCCTCAGGAAGCCACCTTTTATGTCCTGCTCGGCCAGATTTTTCAGTCTCGAAAGAATTGGGCCAAGGCCGAAGACGCGTACCAAAAGGCATTGGGAATCAGACGGGATGATCCGGTCGCCGCCTGTAACCTTGCCTACGTAATGGTTGAATCAGGTGCCAACCTCGACGTTGCTCTGTCGCTGGCGCAAACCGCGCGACGCGGCCTGCCGGAGTCGGCCGAAGTCGCCGATACTTTAGGTTGGATCTACTACCAGAAAGGTGCTTATCATTCCGCGGTCGACTCGCTCCGGGAGGCGCTCAAGCTGGCTCAAGAGAGCACTCCGGAGGACAGTTCCCGTTTTCACTACCACCTGGGAATGGCCTACGCGAAAAGCGGCCAAACCATGCTTGCTCGTCGGCAATTGGAAACGGCTGTGAAACTGAATCCCAACTCAGGCGACGCAGAAAATGCAAAGAAGGAACTTGCACAGCTGAAATCGTGACGAATTCCCGTCAGAGTTGATTTAACCAACCCAGGGTCGGACTGTATCTGGGTAAGCTTTTTGCCTTTCATGGCTCGGCCTTTGCCAGTGACATGATAAGAAGACGCCCCATTCCGCGCGCTTACGAAAAACGTCTAAGTAAACTCGCGTACTCTTCTTGATGACTCTGAGGAGTTCCCTTTGCGATTCCGTCAGCAGCAATTGCGACGGTTCGCATTCCGAATACGCTTGCGACCGCCAGCCAGTAATCACATCCAAGTAAGAGGGATCTTATTGCCTGGAACGTCTCTTGGGCAGAGCTTCAAATTGAATTCTCGCACGGGGCGAAGCCGGTTCAGATTTACCAACAAAGGGCAGTGGTCCTGGATGAGAAATCCAGAGCAGAGGATCATTTGACGCAAAGATTACAAATGGCACCAGCGCAATCGCTCCTGGCACGGCACGAGGCACTCTTTCGTGTGTCGCGGGCGATCAATGTCTATCGTGATCCGGGCGAGTTATTTCGGGTGCTCGCAAGTGAACTGCGGCAGGTCGTGGACTTCGATTTTTTAGCTTTGTTTCTGTATGACGCGGCGACGAACAGACTGCGGACGGCCGTTCTTGAGACTCTGGGAGGACCGCCATTCGTAATTCCTCCCGACTTTCCTGCGGAAGAAACCATCACCTGGTGGGTGTACCACCATCAGGAACCGGTAATCATATCTTCGCGCGATGAAGAACCGCGTTTCCCCAGAATGATGGAACTCTTTCGCCATTCCGGCGTCCAGTCCGGGTGCGTACTGCCTTTGACCACGGCATACCGGCGACTGGGCAGCCTCGCTTTCGGCGCGCGACATACCGACGTTTACTCTTCTGAAGATATTCGTTATCTCTCACTGGTTGCGGAACAGGTGGCGCTAGCCGCCGACAACGCGCTGCGAGATGAGGAGCAACGGAGAGCGGAACTTTTCCTGGAGGAAGGTCAGAAGCTGAGTCATACCGGCAGCTGGATGTGGAATCTGGCCAGCGGCGAACTTAAGTGGTCGGAGGAGCATTCCCGAATACTCGGTGTCGATCAAGGCGTTGAAAAGCCATCCAGTGCTTTGTTCTGGAGCCGGGTTCATCCCGACGACCGGCCTTCGCTGCAGCACACCGTCGGAGAAGCAATTCGCGAGAAGAGAACTTTTGAACAGGAATACCGCATCCTTCTTCCTGACGGAACCGTGAAATATGCTTACGGTATCGGGCGTGCCGTGATCGACGATGCAGGCAAGCTCTTCGAGTTCATCGGAACCACGATGGACATCACGGAACGCAAGCGGGCCGAAGAGGAGTTGCGCAAGCAAAAAGCGCATTTCGAAAAACTGTTTGAACTGGCTCCCGAAGCGATTGTTCTTCGCGACATCGATAACCGCGTATTAAAGGTAAACCGGGAATTCACCAATCTATTTGGTTTCACCGTGGAAGAGGCACTGGGGCGCGACATCAGCGAATTGATTGTGCCCGACAGTTCGTTTGAGGAATCGGAAACGCTGCGCCAGGCGCTGAAGTGTGGCGAGCGGGTGGATGCAGAATTAATCCGCCGCCGGAAAGACGGCTCGCGTTTGATTGTCTCCTTGGTAGCGGCACCGGTTTGCGTGGAGGGAAACACGCCGGAGATTTACGGAATTTACCGCGATATCACCGAGCGCAAAAAAGCTGAAGAGACGTTGAAGCGAAGCGAGGCTTATTTGGCGGAGGGCCAAAGGCTGAGCCACACCGGAAGCTGGGCCCGCAGCGTTTCAACCGGGGAGGTTTACTTCAGCCAGGAGAGTTTTCGCATCTTCGGCCTGGACCCAGCGACATCGAAACTGACACTCGATACGGTATTGAGTCGAACACATCCGGATGATCGATCTTCGTTCGCGGAAACGATTCAGAAGGCGATCCGCGACGCTAGCGACTTTGAGAGTGATTTCCGGATTATTTTGGACGACGGCGGCATCCGGCACATTCATGTATTGGGACATCCCGTGAAGAACGCCGCGGGAAACGCGGTTGAGTTCGTTGGAACGCACATAGATGTGACCGAGCAGCACCTTTCGCGGAAGGCGCTAGAGGATGCGTTGGTGGAAATCAATACCCTGAAAGAGCATCTGGTTCAGGAGAATGTTGCGCTGCGGCAGGAAATTGACGAGACCTCGATGTTCGACGAGATCGTCGGGAAGAGCGCCGCATTGCAAAAGGTTCTGAAAGAGATTGAGACGGTCGGCCCAACAGATTCTACTGTTCTGATTTACGGCGAGACCGGCACGGGTAAGGAATTAATCGCGCGGGCAATTCACAATCTGAGTTCGCGCCGATCAAAGGCGTTCGTCAAGGTGAATTGTGCCGCGATTCCTACGGGTTTGCTTGAGAGTGAATTGTTTGGGCACGAAAGAGGCGCATTCACCGGAGCGATCGCGCAGCGGATCGGCCGCTTTGAACTGGCTCACCAGGGAACGGTGTTTCTTGATGAAATTGGAGAGGTTCCGCTTGAGTTGCAGCCGAAACTCTTGCGCGTGCTGCAGGAGCGAGAATTCGAACGGCTGGGAAGCTCGCGGACGCAGAAAACGGACGCACGCTTAGTTGCGGCCACGAATCGCGATCTCTCGGCCATGGTGGAGGAGCAGAAATTCCGAGTGGACCTTTTCTACCGCTTGAACGTTTTTCCTCTCTATGTGCCGGCATTGCGCGAACGTCCCGAGGATGTGCCTCTGCTGGTGCGTCACTTCGCCGAGCTGTTCAGCCGGCGCATGCGCAAATCCATCGTGAGCATCCCAACGGAGACAATGAGCGCGTTGATGCGTTACCACTGGCCGGGGAATGTTCGCGAACTGCAGAACGTGATCGAGCGCGCGGTGATTCTTTCGGCGCGCGGCGTATTGCGGGTTTCGATCACAGACCTGAACGCCCACTCGATTGCGGCAAGAAAAAGCGAGGAATTCAAAGAGCCCGTCCAAAAACGGATCCGTGCAAATGTCCCTGCTCCAAATCGAGAGCAAGTCATCCAAGCCATCCAGGAAGCTGATGGGCGGGTCGGAGGCTCCGATGGCGCTGCCGCACGCCTCGGCTTGAAACGCACCACACTGATTGCGCACATGAAAAGACTCGGGATCAATCCCCGAACTGTCATAAGCTCGTTGTGACAGTGTCATTGGGAACGTGACACCGTAACACCGATCTTCACTTCCCTAGCTCCGCCCTCCTGAAACTCAACTTAATCAATCAGTTGTGACGAACTGGCGAGCCGCTGCTGGTTTGGCTGGCGCGTTGCCTTCTCCTCTTCGTTCGATTTGTAGGGACGAAAGGACGAACAAAATGATCAGGAAATTAGGGTTTGTTGCAGTAGTGGCTCTCAGCGGATTGATTTTTGTGGCGCCAGGAGTGGCACAGGATGCTGCGTGGCGCGTTGATTCGCAACACTCAACGGCGCGTCTCTTTCTCGCGTCTTCCACAAATTCAGAAGCCAGCATCAACGTTGGAGTCGCTCGGGTGAGCGGCACAATCTTGCGAAATACTGCCGATACGACGCTGTCTAACTTTGATTTCACCGTGTACCCGGCGGATAAAACCGCGGCCTCCGAGGATCCCGCAAGCGATCCCGAGTACACCGTCATCCGCTTTAAATCTAAGAGTGTTGTTCCGGTGAATGGAGATACCGTTCGCGTGGCGGGAGATCTGACGCTGACGCATATCGAGCGAATCGCCACCTACGAATCGAGCGAGGATTATGCCGGTCCTGTCTATGGCCCAGCGGTCACCAACTCCGTAAGCGAACCTGCGGTATTTGAGTTTCACCGAGTGAGCGCGGGTGCTCGAACAGCAAATTTGAGCAACACTGAGTGGTCCGCTTCCAGCACGACGAAGGGCGAGGATTTTCCCGAATTACTCAACGCAGTTTCCACTATAGATTGGCCCACGCTCGTCGAGGATGAAAAATGCACGACACCGCTGAACGCCGGCGAAGGATTTTCAGGTCCGGCCTGCACGGGAACGACGGTGGAAGTTGCGGCTCGCACCGACGTCCAGTGCGAAGCGCCTTCGGCGGTTGGCGAGGACTTCGCAGGCGAAGTGTGCATGCCGACACGTCAGCGAAAAGGTGATCCTGTCCAGTTTGTCGCCAATGAGGTGCGGATACAGCTCGACTTCCACCTTACCAGGACGAATGTCGCCGCGGCAGTAAGCTCCGGACAGTAAGCGCCTTTAAGGAAACGCGAGAAATTCCATGCTAAGGACGATAATCACCGACTCACCGTTTGAACAGAAATGGGTATTGCAAGGTCGGCTGTGCCGCCAGTGGGCAGCCGACCTGAAAGAAAGATGGGAGAGCACGCGTTCCGCGAGAGAAGGCCGGAGATGCACCATCGATCTCGAAGATGTGGTTTCCGTTGATGGCTGGGGCGAAGAGGTATTGCACGAGATGGCTAATGAAGGAGCAGTGCTCTCCGCCAGCCGGTTCTACATGAAACACATATTGGCATCGTTGCACAACTCTTCGCGTTCAGTCTGGAGAGCGGAGTCGTGAATCCCACGCCGTACCTCGTGGCAAGTCCTATTCCGATCTCGCAGCAAGGGCAACTCCTACAACCCTATGCGCCGGACCAAAGCCTCGAAGCGAGGTTCGCTACGCAACGGATCGTAGGTGGGGTCGACCTTGAGAGCGGTGAGACTGCTGGAATGCCACTGGTAGGCTCTCTGCAGCCAAACCAGAGCTTTCTCTTTGTCGTCCATTCCGATGTAGGCCGTGGCAAATGAAAGTGGATCGACCACCTGACTCCGATTTACCCGTTCCAGTTGCTCAAGGGCAAATCTCGCTTTTGCCCGTTGACCAGACCGGCCGTAGATATAGGCAAGCGCTCCCCAATTCCAGCCACTCTCTTCACGGCCGCGTCTTCCCTCCGCATCTGCCAATGCCTCGGCGAACAAACCTTTCTGGACGTAAGCAGTAATCACCATGTGGGCGCGAGGGAAATTCGGATCCATTTCAAGCACGGAGCGGAACTGGTCAATCGCGCGGTCATACTGGTGGGCGAAGAAAAGAATGGCTCCGTTATCCGTGGCGATGATCAGCGAGAGCGGGTCTAGCTGGCGGGCGCGCTCAATTTCCGGGAAGGCCTCGTCGAACCGGCCCTGCAGGGCAAGGCATTCCGCATACAACTGGTGACCGGTCGCATAGTTTGGGTTCAACTGAATCGCCCGCCGATATTCCTTCTCGGCGGTCTGCCAGTCCCAATCGTGATTTTCCGCAATGAACCCCAGTGCGGTATGAGCTTCGGGCAATTGATCGTCCAGCTCAATCGCTCGCCTGGCGGCCGCGCGTCCTTTCAGCGCTTGCTCGTTGGACGGCCGAACCATGTAACCCATAATGGCATAAGACTCGGCCAGACCGGCATACGC
>JBAVGI010000622.1:0-5273 GCA_049684755.1 Candidatus Sulfotelmatobacter sp. | reverse complement strand
GCTGCGAATTAGCTAATTCAAGTGCGGCAAAATCGCAAACCCCATCCCCTCTAAATCTTCCCGAAGCTGCCGCACCGATCGAAATCGCACCGCCTTGATCCCCACCTCCCGCGCCGCCCGCACGTTAATCTCACGATCATCCACAAACAGCGCCTCCTCAGCCCGCACGCCGAGCCCTCGCAGAGTATGTTCATAAATCGCGCGATCCGGCTTGATCAGTCGGACTTGCGCCGAGAACGTCGTGAAGTCGAACAGCTCCAGCCAGTCGAACTTCTTCTTTACGTAAGCGATCATCGAGGGATGAATATTCGAAAGCAACGCCGTCTTGATTCCTCCACTGCGGAGCCGCCGCAGCCAGCCCACCATCTCTTCGTTCGCGTTTCCCCACATTTGCAGATCCAGCTCGCAGACTTGCTTGAGTTGTGTCGCGTCGATTGTCGCGCCGGCGTCCTCCGCCAGCATGCTCCAATAAGTCTCAGGCGTGAGATCTCCGCGATCGAACGCTGGTCGATTCTTGTCCCACAATGCCGCGAACAAATTCTCATCCACGCCAAATGGTTGGATCAGGCGGCGGAACTCTTCCTCGGACGGCCGATGACAAAGCACTTCGCCGTAATCCAGTATGACTGCGTTGATTCTTGCTTCACTGCCGACGTCTTCGATCCCCATTCACGCTCCGCCTTTTCATTCGCAACCGGGCGCGTTCCAGAGACAATTCCTATTCTGCCAACGCGGGATTGCCCTTCCCATTAGAGTCCAACCCAATCCTGCTGCATCCAACATTTTTAGGTAGTGGTGCAGTTTGACTATTACACGAGGACTGTCATCTGAGCGGAGCCGTTTTTCAGGCGTAGCGAAGAGCCTGCCCTGAGCGGAAGCGCGAAGGGATCTCCCGCTTAACCGGCGCAACGCGTAAGCCATACTGCACCACTCCCCATTTTTAGAGGAGGTTCCTATGTACGCTATTCTCGGAGCAAGCGGCAACACCGGTCACGTCGTGGCCAAGACTCTTCTTGAACGCGGCCAGAAAGTTCGCGCCATCGGCAGAAACGCAACTCACCTTCAACCTCTAGCGACGCTGGGCGCTGAAGTTTTCATCGCCGACGTTACCGACGCGGCCGCCCTTACCAAAGCGTTTCAAGATGCGGATTCCGCCTATGTCATGATCCCGCCCAACCCCACCAGCAATGACCCTCTCGGTTATCAGAACCGCGTCAACAACGCCATTGCAACGGCGGTTCGCAGCACCCGAGTCAAGAAGATCGTTTCCCTCAGCAGCATCGGAGCCGACAAGCCTTCCGGCACCGGCCCGGTCGTCGGGCTTTATAATCTCGAGCAAAAGCTGAACCAGATCGACTCCGCCAACATCCTCCACCTGCGGGCCGGATACTTCATGGAAAATACTCTGGGCCAAGCCGGCGCCATTCGCATGATGGGTGCAGCCATGGGACCGATTCGTCCCGACCTCAAACTTCCCGTAATCGCTTCTCGCGATATTGGCGCGTTTGCCGCCGATGCTCTCTTGCAGCTCGAATTCCGCGGCAAACACACCCAGGAACTCCACGGGCAGCGCGACATCGATTACAACGAGGTCGCTGCCATCATCGGTAAGGCCATCGGCAAGCCCAAACTCGCCTACGTCCAGGCTCCCGACGACCAGCTTCGCGCCGCATTGGTTCAGATAGGAATGTCTGAACAATTTGCTGGACTGCTCCTCGAGATGTCCGCATCTCTTAACTCCGGATACATGCGCGCTCTCGAACCGCGCACCGCAGGTAACACGACGCCTACATCGTTCGAGACTTTTGTCGCGCAAGTTTTCGTTCCTGCCTATCAGCAACAAGCAGCAGCATAATAAAACCAGAAGGCCACGCTCATGCAGGGCGTGGCCGTTCCTCTTCGTGTAGAGCGGGCACCCCTGCCCGCTGCTTTTGACTTTGCTTTTGACTCTTGATTTTGCTTTTGATTTTGCTTTTGATTTTGCTTTTTGCTTTTGCTTTTGACTTTGCTTCCAGACTCTGACCATAGTTCAACATCATTAGAATGTCCCGGCCATCATCACCGCTAGGCGCTCCCCGCTCCCGCCGCCCGCCGCATACTCACAATCACCGTGTGCGCCAGACTTTCCACCACCGCCACATCGCCCTCATCAAAATTAAACGCGTCCGTCGCAAACACCATCAGCAGCCCCACGGTGTCGCGCTCATAGCGAACCGGCGCCGCCAGAATCGAGCGCACCCCAAGCCTCCGGCAAGTCTCCAGATCTACTCGCGGATCCATCTCTGTATCGTCGCACCGCAAAGCTCTACCCACTCGAATGCATTCTCCTGATAGTCCCGAGTTCAGATCCAGCCGCGTCCCCAGCGCCGGAGCTTTTTCTCCCACGCTCGCCCGGCAAATCACCGCGCCCTTATGCATCAGCGCAATCGCCGCACTCGATCCCCGCGTTAGCGATCGCGCCCGCTCTCCAATCAGCCGCAATGCCGCCGTCAGATCTGTACCCAGCGAGCTGAATTCGTATTGCACTGTCGCCGACGCCGTACCTCCCTCGCCGCCCGCCGTCAAGTTTTCCGCTTCCAAACTCACCGCCATCGGATCGCCCGAAACACTGCCCGCCGACTTCACTCCCGCCGGCCAAGCCATTCGTCCTAACGCAACTTTCGGAGCCATGTGGCTGGGCGCACTCGCATTCAGCGTCAACCAATCGTTCAGTCGCCGCCGCGCCTCCTCCGGCAAATCCGAGAACCGCACTCCCGCCCGCCCCAGCGCATCGGCCCACGCGATATATCCAGTGGTTTCAAAGTGCGTTTCTACTATCGACGAATCTGGTTCCGAAACATCTGCAGGCAGATCCACCTTCAGCCGCACGCGCCGCTCCTTGTCAAGCAGCCGCTCGTCGCGCGCACCTCCAGTCTGCATCGACAACCCTTCTTCGCTGAGATCGAGAATCATGCCACCCGTCACCCCGTCAAAACTGGCAAACGCCGGAGCATGCACCGTCTGCCGCCAACACCTTCGCCGCTCCCCCGCAAATCCCTGATTTCCACCCATATTGTTTTTGAGAAAAGGATTCCCCGCCGGATTCCCCTGACGAATGATGGAATCCCGATCCCGCAGAGAAAAGTGCTACCGCAGGTTCCCCCTGCTGGTTCACGCAGCGAAACGGAAAAAGCCACGACGCGTTTGCATCGTGGCCCATAAGATTCAGCGCCATGCCAAGGAACAACGAGCACAGCTATCTGCGCGAACGTATTTCTATCCCGCCGTCGCCGCAATCCCCAAATAGTTATTCACAATCTCAACCGGCAAGCTCAGCGTAGTCGCGATCTGCGAAACCGCCTGCCCCTGATTGTAGAGTTGATACACCTGTTGCGACTCCGACAGCTTCACCGTGTCGCCCGAATTATTGATGGTTGGTTGTGGATTGCGAGCGGCCGCCGAAGTCGACGAAGAGTTCGTTGCAGCTAACGACGCGGTCGAGAGCGAACTGGAAATGGAAATACTCATAAAACGCTCCTTACCTCTCACCTAAGGAAAGATCGGCAACTCCTGCCCACCGCATGAGTCGACCGCTCCCATTTTCCCAGCCCAATTCCCAAATTCCCGAAATGGAACGCTTAGCAGTAAGTGTAGAGCCGGCGCCCTCGCCCGCTGCATTTGACCTTGCTTCTGCGTGTGTGGAGGGCGGGTGGCCCAGGCTTTTGATCACGCTCATGTCACCAGCACAGTGGGGTGCCCCGTTCTTCGCGCAGTTTGCGAAGGGCGGGAACCACGAGCGCGTGGGCAATGGGTTTTGTGGTGGCGCCTTCGCCCGCGAACCTCAACCCCACACCGATCCTCAATGTTCATCCATCACAGACTTCAAGCAACAATTCCGCCATGCTTCCCGGATGTCAGACACATCGGAGGTACTGGCGAAATATCGCTACCGCCGGCGCCTTCCGCATTTGCAGAAGGCCGACGCCGATCTGTTCGTGACATTTTGCGCAGGCGGCCCCTTGATCTTACCTTTTGCCGCACGCGATCTCGTTTTTGAACACTGCTTGCGTGAGGGTGGTTTACGGCCGCTCGCGGGCGTGGGCGCCCGCGCCACACCACGCATCCAGTTGCATGCTGTTGTGATCATGCCCGACCACGTGCACCTGCTATTGCGGCCCTTGCGCGATACAAACGGTTGGCCGCATCCGCTCGTGGACATTTTGCAATGCATGAAAAGCGCGACGGCGCACCGCATCAACAAGCTGCTCCATCACTCCGGGCCAGTGTGGGAAGAGGAATCTTTTGACCATGTGCTTCGCTCCGATGAGAGTCTGAAACAAAAAGCTGAGTACATCCGCCAGAATCCGGTCAGGCGAGGCCTGGTCGAAAGACCAGAAGATTACAAGTGGCTCTGGATAGATCCAGAATTGCTGAATGTGGCGCGGGCGCCCTCGCCCGCGTAAGCCAGAATCAGAAAATACTTTCGTGCGAGAATCCTCGGCGTTCGTTTTTCTTCTTCTAAGGGATGTTTGGTACTGTACGCAGCGGCGGGCGAGGGCGCCCGCCCCACATTCCCAACCCAAAGGAAAAGGCCAATCTGATTTCTCAGACTGGCCTTTATTTATGCCGGCAACGACCTACGCTCCCACACACTTGGCGCGTGCAGTACCATCGGCCCTGCGGGGCTTAACTTCCGTGTTCGGGATGGGAACGGGTGGATCCCCCGCGGTAAGATCACCGACAACTCGTAGCAGCCAGCCATGGGCAATTAGCCTTTAGCTTGATTCTTCCGGCGCAAACATTGTCGCCATCCCTGAAAGAATCGGAGCTGCAAACTTAAATCGGCCGCCAGCGCCTTGGCATCGAATTGCCAGTTGCTAACTGCCAATTGCAAATTCTCAAAGATCGTGAGGCTCGATACCTCACAACTGAATAGATTGGTGTGGCTTACTTTCTTGTTATTTTGCTTCCGATTTCAACCACGATACTTCGGCTTTGCTTTTTGCTTCGGTTAAGAAGCGGAAAGCGTCGGCGCAACAGTTATCAGTGTTGCATCTCAGTCATCCAGGTTCGAACGACTTCAACAACATTGCTGGATTGCAGTTCAGGTTCTAACTGAGGCACGGCTAAAAGCCGTCCCCTACCCAACTGAGAACTGACAACTGTTTTTCTGCACCGAGTAAATTTTATGGTCAAGCCGAACGGGCGATTAGTACTGGTAAGCTACGAGTGTTGCCACTCTTCCACCTCCAGCCTATCAACCAGGTAGTCTTCCTGGGCCCTTCTTATCCCTT
>JBAVGI010000621.1:0-1865 GCA_049684755.1 Candidatus Sulfotelmatobacter sp. | reverse complement strand
CCCGTACTCCGTCCTCAGCTATCTCGAGAAGCAGCCGATCAATGCGGACTGGACTCCGAACGCGGGGTATCCGGTGTATACGGGCGGCATGCCCACACAAGCGCTGAATAACGGCGCGGTACAGCATGTCGACCGGACGGACTATTCGCCCTTCGTGACCGCGGAGCACAATTTCTCGCTCGCGGACATGATGCTGAAGGCGGATGTCGGGATGCGTTGGGTGAGGACGCAAGAGGAGATCGCCGGCCTTGCGGCGCCGCTGCTCAGCCTGGGGCTGGAGCCCGGGGACGTGACAGCCTATGCGTTCAACAACGGCCCCGCCACCTGGACGACCAGGAGCTTCTCCTACAGCTACTTCCTTCCGTCCCTGGATCTGAACCTGATGGTCACGCCGGACCTGAAAGTGAGATTCGATGCCTCGCGCACCGAGACGGCGCCGAATAACGCTCAGCTGATTCCGAACACCAGCTATGGCGGCCGGGTGGGGTCTCTGACCGCGAACGGAAACAATCCGGACCTGCTGCCGTACCTGTCTGACAACTTCGATCTCGGTGCGGAGTGGTACTACGCCGCGAACGATTACGTATCGGTGGATGCCTTCTACAAGCACGTGACGCAGTTTCCGGTCTCCAGCATCACGACCATCACGGTCCCCGGGGTGCAGGCGACCAGCACGCTCGATCCGAACTACGGACATCTGGCGCAGTTCACGGACAGTACCGTCACCAACGGGCTGGCAGCCAACGTCACGGGCGTGGAGGTCGGTTGGCAGCAGATGCTGATGTGGGGCTTCGGGTACCAGGTCAACGGGACCTACGCCCACACCAGCGCCAATTTCAACAACTACCTGCTGGTCGGGAACCAGTTCTCGCTGCCCGGCATCGGCAACTCGGCCAACTTCGTCGCCTTCTACCAGCGGCACGGATTGCAGGCGCGGGTGACGGTGCAGTGGCAGGCCGACGAGCTGACCGGGGCGCAGCAGGAACAGAATGGCGGCATCTACGCGCCGGAGCCGGTATACCTGAAGGGGTCGACCGAGGTGGACTTCAGCACGCAATACGACCTCAACAGCCATCTGAGCGTGTATTTCGAGGCGCTCAACTTGACGGATGCCGTGTACGATCTCTACGGGCGCTTCTCCAACCAGACATTGGACCTCGTCGACTATGGGCGCTCGTACACGGCCGGCGTCCGTGCGAAATTCTGACGATTGGCTGCGGGACGGACGGGCTTTCACTACCGGATAGGACGGCACGTGCTGATGCAGATCGCTATGCTCAACTGCGAGGCGCATCGATCGCTTCGCGTCGATGGGCGGGCGTCGGCCGCCTACGGGGATGGCCAGCGGTTCGCGCAGGTGATCATCGGTGAGCTGCCACACCTGGTGGTCCACTATCCGATTCTTTTCTCCAAGGACTCGGCCACGGGACAGTTCTATTGCGGCGTGATGCTGGGATACGACGAGGGTGAGAATCTGTTTCTCGAGGAATGGCGTGAGCGGCGCTTCTACCGGCCGCTCCTGCTGCAACGGGCACCGTTCTGCACTCACGGCAGGAACCTCGCCATCGATCTCGATCATCCGCGGGTCGGCGTCGAGGCGGGAGAGGCCCTCTTCACCGACAATGGCCGCCCGACGCCGTATCTGGAGGGTGTCAGGCAGGCCTTCAGGTATTTGCGGCCGGGGATGCAGGCGACCAAGACCTTCATCGCGCGCCTGCTGGAGCTGACGCTGATCGAGCCCATCGATCTCGAGGTGGAGTTCGACGACGGCTCCAAGCGCGATGTCGTGGGTCTCTACACGATTGACCGGGGAGCCTTGGCGGCGCTCGGGGACGCGACGGTCGTGGAGCTGCACCGCCGAGGAT
>JBAVGI010000620.1:0-21161 GCA_049684755.1 Candidatus Sulfotelmatobacter sp. | reverse complement strand
CTCAAGTTCGAATCTCTCCGGGCGCACCATGCACTTCCCAGATCCTTCGCCTGAAACCCCAGGCCCAGGATTTCGGCTGCGGGCTCCCGCTTCGCTCACGCCCGCAAACGCCTCAAGTTCGAATCTTTCCAGGCGCACCAGATTTCGTTTCATTCCCTCTCTATGCGGTTATCGCCCGCCTGCGGCGCTCGACGGCGAAAAAAATCTTACAAGTCTTTATAAAATTTTTACGCCTCGTTCGATAAAATCGGTGGCGTGCCGCGCTTCACCGAAGAGCGAATCAAGCGGCTTTGCGGTGAAGCGGTTGCCGCGAAGACGCGCGAGGACGTTGAACGCGTGCTAGCTGAACTCCGCGTCGCGCTTGAAGAGCACATACGGTTGGCTGGAGAATCTTTGAAATCCCGTTTCATACCCCTTCTTGGATCGGATTCCCGCCGCAAGAAATCGTCTTAGGTTCTGACGCAAGGTCTCGCCTTCCACCGAATGCAAACTCTCCAACAACTTTGCGCCGACTACTTCATCGGCGGCAAATATGGAATATAGCGGGCGAAGAGCCAGCACAACAAGAACACGACTGGGATGTGGGCCATTAGCTGCAGCACTCCATAACCCACGATGTCACGAGCCTTTAATCTTAATATTCCGAGGAGTGGCAGCATCCAGAACGGATTGACCAGGTTGGGCAACGCCTCCGCGGCATTATAGATTTGGACCACCCATCCCAGATGAACCTGATGCAGGTTTGCGGCCTGAAGAACATACGGGGCTTCGATGACCCACTTGCTGCCGCCGGAGGGAATGAAAACTCCAAGCACCGCCGAATACATTGCCACCAGCAACGGATACGTGTTGTGAGTGCTGACGGAAGCAAACAATTTCGCCAGAGCTTCGGCGATTCCCGTTCCAACGATCATTCCGAAAATCACAGCATAAAAGGGGAATTGGATGATGACGCCGCCGGTGGCTGGAATGCACTCGCCTACGGCCCGCATGAAACGCTTTGGGCGCCAATGCAACAACAGACCGACCGTGATGAACATCAGGTTGTAGGTATTGAGGTCCAGCGCTGCGAGCGCGCCTTGCGGGGACGTGCGGAAAACGTCAACCAAATACCAGAGCAGAAGCGCGACTACTAGAATCGTGAGCAGCGGACTGTATTCCAACCACTCGCCGGGCTTCGTCTTCTCTTCCAGACTGGAACGAATCGGTTGGTACTCAATGCCATAGGATTCGGCTGTCTTGGCGTTCTCCGGCGACGGCGTGGACAAATATGCGATCAGAACCGAAAGCACAATAAGGATTGCGGTAGTGGCAATGCTTTGCCAGAGGAACAGTGTCTGAGTGAGCGGAATCAGACCGCTGATGTTGAACAGTGTTGGTGGCATGGCGGACTTGGTCGCCATCAGCATGGCGGCGGAAGATGAGAGGCCCATCGCCCAGACTGCTCCCAAGCCGAGATATGCAGCTGCGCCGGCGGCGCGATAGTCCATGCCCTTGACCCGATGAGCCAACTCGCGGACGAAGAGTCCGCTAAAAATCAGGCTCAGGCCCCAGGAGATCAACGACGTAAGCATGGAGAACAATGCGACCATGGCGACGGCTTGCCGCGGCGTCTTGGGAATTCCAGCGAGCCCGCGGATGGCTCGATAGACGATCGGCGTGGAGGCGACGACATAGCCACCGACGATGATCATGACCATCTGCATGGTGAATGGAACCAGAGTCCAGAAGTTCTTTCCTCCCTGAATGGCGAGCTTGCTGGGACTTTGGTGAAGTAACAGACCGACCAAGAAGACCACCACGATTCCCAGCAGCGCGAAGATCAGCGGATCCGGGAACCACCGCTCGCTCCAAGTGGCGAGGCTGAGACCAAAGCGAACGAGGCCTTGTTCCTGAGTTGGGGCACGCTTTTCTGGCGAGATAGGCATAACGATCCTTTCATTTCCGAGGCGCGGTTATTAGTCGCCTCTGGTTGCGCCGACGCATGGCATTGTAGCTCTGATTTTGTGTGCCGCAACTATTGTGCGCGATTCAAGAATGGGTGTAGGATGCCCTCGATTGGACTGGCGGACGCCACTTCCCGCAGGTCCTGGAGCGACCGAATGAACACTTTCCCAGTTTTGCTGGGCGCGTTGTGCGTTTACGCCCTGGGCTACCGTTATTACAGCGCATTCATTGCGGCAAAAGCTTTGGTACTCGATGATCGCCGCACCACTCCGGCACACATGTATCCAGATGGACATAATTATGTTGCTTCGCCAAAGTGGGTACTTTTTGGCCATCACTTCGCGGCCATCGCAGGCGCCGGGCCATTGGTGGGACCGACTCTGGCCGCACAGTTTGGCTTTGCGCCGGGCTTCCTCTGGATATTGATTGGAGCTGTGCTGGCTGGGTGCGTGCAGGATTTCACTGTTCTCGTGGCTTCGGTGCGGCATCGCGGACGCTCGATCGCGGACATTGCTCGCACGGAAATCAGTCCGTTCGCCGGATTGGTGACCATGATTGCCGTTCTCTTTATTCTGCTGGTCACATTGGCCGGGCTCGGCATCGTGGTGGTCAATGCCCTTTCGAACAGTCCGTGGGGAGTTTTCACCATTGGCATGACGATTCCCATCGCCGTCATCATGGGATTTTGGATGTTCAAAAGTCACGCGGGAAAAATTACCGTTACCGGTCCCAGCATATTTGGGGTTGTACTTCTCATCGGCAGCGTGATCGCTGGACACTGGGTGGCGCAAACCGGTTGGGCAACGGCGCTGACTTTCACTCCGCATCAGATCACGTTCCTGATGGCTATCTACGGCCTTATCGCTTCGGTTCTTCCCGTGTGGCTAGTGCTGGAACCGCGCGATTATCTCTCCACCTACGTGAAGCTGGGGACCATCGCCGTGCTGGTCATCGGCGTTTTCGTGGTTCATCCTAACATTCAGTTTCCCAACTTCACGCAATACGTTCACGGCGGCGGTCCCATCATCAAAGGAAATCTATTCCCTTTTCTGTTTGTGACCATTGCCTGCGGAGCGATCTCGGGCTTTCATTCGCTGGTGTCCTCTGGGACCACGCCGAAAATGTTGGATAAAGAAACAGACGCCCGCTTCATCGGATACGGCGCCATGGTTGCGGAGTCGTTGGTGGGCGTACTGGCGCTGATTGCAGCCTGCTCTCTTTCTCCGGGCGATTATTTTGCCATCAACACCACGCCGGCAGTCTTCAGCCATCTCGGATTGACCACGGTCAATCTCGATATGTTCTCGCGTGAGGTCGGAGAACATTTGGCGGGACGCACGGGAGGCGCGGTTTCACTGGCGATTGGCATGGCGCAAATCTTCCGCGGCCTGCCTGGCATGGCTCGCCTGATGGGCTATTGGTATCACTACGCCATTATGTTCGAAGCGCTTTTCATCCTCACTACGGTAGATACGGGTACGCGCGTAGCCCGCTATGTTCTACAGGAATTAATGGGCAAGGTGCATAAGCCATTTGGCAACAGCGCATGGCTGCCGGGAAATCTGATTACCAGTTTCTTTGTGGTACTGGGCTGGGGATACCTGATCTATACGGGAAATATTTCCACGCTGTGGCCGTTGTTCGGAACTGGAAACCAGTTACTGGCAACCATTGCGCTGGCTGTAGCCACAACTTTCCTCATCAACATGGGGAAACAGAAGTATGCCTGGATCACGGCGGTGCCCATGTGCTTTGTGGGTGTGACCACGCTCACGGCGGGAGTTCTTTCGATCAAGAATATTTTCTGGCCATTGACCTCCAAGCCCGGCCTGGTATTTACCGGTTATCTGGATTCAATCCTCATGGTGATCTTTATCCTCGGAGTAGTGCTGGTGGTGTTCGATGCGGTGCGGCGTTGGATCGCTGTAGCCAACGGAGCACCAGCGCCAGTCGAGGCATTCGGCCCCCCACTCACGGTGGAGGGAGAAGTGAAAATGGGGTGCTGTTAGATCGTTACTGCCAGGTCAAGGAGAGATTGACGGAGTGATTTCCTTCGCGAACGTTGAAGGCTCCGCCATCGACCTGAACACTTTCCAGAACTTCCGGAATAAATAAATTCGGGTCGGCATATCCATTTCCGTGCGCGTTGGCCGAGAGATTATTCGGCACCAGGTAACTGCCGACCGCAATGTACTGCGCAATGGGCTCGCCATGATCTCCCGCGACGCCCGGGGCAAAATATTGTGGAGCTTTGATGCCGCTGGAAGCTGTTTCGATGGGGTATCCGGGTATGGACACGGGAGCGCCGGGGCGTCCGGGATTCGCGCCAAGGAGTTCCTGACGGACGAAAACCTTCTCGCCGGGGTCGGGCGAGAGAACATCCGTTTCGTTTAGATCGGCGGTCACAGTGACATTTTCAATCCGCGAGGAAAGTTGACCCATCCGAATTTCGACCGTAGAGTTGCCACTTGCGCGAAACGCAATTGTCTGGACGACGGAACGAAATCCTGGAGCCTCGGCTTTGAGCGTGAATTGTCCGGAGGATTTGAGCCTGGCGACGAACTGACCGTCCGCGCCCGAGATCGCTTCAGCAACTATTTGGTCCTGGGTGATAATTTGAATCGAAACGCCGGGCAGGGCTTCTCCCTGCGGATCAATGGCGCGCCCGCTGATTACGATCTCCTGCGCTTGCAGGACGTGTGGCGTAAGTAACAGAAGCAGCAGGAAGGAGATTCCGGCCAACCACCGTTGCGGGGAGGCGAAACGATAGAAATAGGGCCGTGAGAGTCGGATCTCTATCGCGGCGTCCATTGCGGGTGGCCGGAAAAAAGTCCGTTCGCGAAACCGATTTGATAGGCGAGGAAAAGACCAAAAGCCAGGCTCAACAACCCGGAAGCGAATCCCAGCCACTGAGAAAAGTTCGCGTGCTTCTTTCCGAAGAAGTTAAACGCGGAAGCGATGCTTATGGTAATCAGCATCATTCCGCCCACCGTGCCGGCGCCGAAGACCAGCAGGTAAACCATCGCCCAGTGCGGATTGCGAATGGTAGTAAGAATAAGAAGGGCGACGGCAGCAGAGCCAGCGAGTCCGTGAACGATTCCAACGATCAATGGACGCAGCTGTTGATAGAGTCCGATTCTGCCAAATACTCGGTCGAGCCAAGTCAACGGAGTTTGATGGCTGTGGGAATGTGTTTGCGGCCCGTGACCATGAGCGTGGTTATGGATGTAATCGCCGTGAACATGGGGATGGGAATGAAGTATTTCGGAATCAACCACGTCTGAATGAACAACGTCAGATTCCCCGGCAGTGGGGACAATCGTCCGCGTGGTGCGCATGAAGCTGGCAATATTCATACCGCCTAATATGATCAGCATCAGTCCGACGGAAAGTTCCATGGAAAGGCCGATGCGCGCGGGGATGACCACATCAAAAAGAATAATGGCGCTACCTACGATGAAGATGGTCAAAGTATGGCCGACGCCCCAAAATATGCCGGTGAGCGCGGCTTTCAGCAGATTGCGCTGCCGGCTTACGATGGTGGTCACGGCGATCACGTGATCAGGATCGGTGGCATGGCGCATACCGAGAAAGAATCCGACCGCGATGATCGACAGAAAACTGATCATGGAATTTTGATTCGTCCTGCTTAGATTACTTCGGCCATGCGTGATTCGTTCAAACGCTTCTTGAGGAAATCGAGATATTCATCCATTCCTTCGCCAGACTTCGCGGAGAGCTTGAACACGAGCATTCCCGGCCGCACGGCCTGGATATTACCGTAGGCAGTTTGCCAGTCAAATTCGACTGCATGCGCCAGGTCTGTCTTGGTGACTACGGCCACGTCGGCGCTGTTAAAAATTGTCGGATACTTAAGCGGCTTATCCTCGCCCTCCGTCACCGAAATAAGCACGAGGCGTAGATTTTCGCCAAGATCATAAGACGACGGGCATACGAGATTTCCTACGTTTTCGATGAACAGAAAATCAAGCTGATTGAGATCCCACCCCTGAAGAGCATTTTGGACCATCGCAGCTTCCAGATGGCAGAGCGTGCCCGTGGTGATTTGTTTGACAGGCGCCTGACTGCGCGCGAGGCGAACGGCATCATTCTCAGTAGCGAGATCTCCCACGAGCGCGGCCACGCGATAATTTTGACGAAGAGAGGTAAGTGTTTTCTCCAAAAACATGGTCTTGCCAGATCCGGGACTGGACACGAGGCTTACGACAAATGCGCCAGCGGCGTGGAATTGCTGGCGCAGCGAGCGCGCAATTACATCGTTCTGCTTTAGAACGTTCTTCCGGACTTCGATTAAGCGGGGCTGTGATCCCATTCTTCAATCTCCAGTGCCACCACTTCGAGTTCCTTGCCTTGCACAACATCGGACGAGGGAGCGCCGCATTCCGCACAACAAAATAATTGCACGGAGCTGATGGGTCGCGGAGCGTGGCAGGTTCTGCAATGAATCAGGACGGGCAACTCCTCGATGACCAGCCGCGATCCTTTCAAAGGAGTACCTTCGCACGCCATTTCAAAGGATCCCTGCAGAGTCTCTTTGATAACGCCAGACAGGGCTCCCAGCTTGAGATGCACGGCGCTCACCTGAACCCCACGGCGCTCCGATTCCTCTTGTGCCAGTTCGATGATGCTCATCGCGATGGAAAGTTCGTGCATAACTGATTTCAATTCAAGCCGGCGAATGCCGCCAACGCTGCCTGTCCAAGACTGATGCCGCCGTCGTTAGGAGGGACGGAATGATTCGTCCAAATCTCGAGATGTTCATCCTGCAACAGCGACTTCAGATCTTTCAAGAGTAACTCATTCTGGAAAACGCCTCCCGACAGAACTACAGAATTCAGATCGTGGCTTCTGCAAACGCTAAGAACTGCATCGCGAAGGCCGCAGGCCAAGCCGAGGTGAAACGCGCGGGCAATCTCGGCAACGGATCGGCCGCGAATTCTGTCGCGCACTATGGATTGCAGCAACCGCCGAAAATCCAGTTCGTGCTCAGCGTAGGGAAATGGATACGGCTCTGTCATTGGAAGGGAGTTGGCAAGTCGCTCCAGCCACATCGCGGCTTGACCTTCAAACGTAACTTCGCGCGTAAGGCCTAACAGCGCAGCCGCCGCATCGAAGAGTCGGCCGATAGAAGAAGTGGGAAACGTCCGAATGTTTTTGTGAACTAAATCGACTGCCTGCAGATAGCGCAGGGGAAAGTTGAACGGCGGTACGGTCAGATCGGGCAGGTCGTCGACTTGCGCCAGAAAACCTGCGGCAGCCTGAACTGGATATTCCGCAGCTGCATCACCACCCGGAAGCGCGGCGGTCCGCAAATGAGCGATGCGATCGAAACCAGCCTTGATACTTCCGACGAAAATCTCGCCGCCCCAAATACCGCCGTCATCGCCGTATCCGGTGCCATCGCAGCTGACGCCTACTACGTGCCGATCCCATTCGCTGCGCTCCGCCAGCACGGAAGCGATATGGGCCCGATGATGCTGAACGGCGAACCTCTGAGCTACGTCGAGCGTTAAGGCATGAGACGTGGAGAAGTATTGCGGATGCGAATCGTGCACCACAAGTAATTCTTCGGGCCGAACTTCATACATCGAGATCAAATCCTGAATCGTTTCCTGAAAGGCGCGCAGAGATTCGTAGTGAGCTAAATCGCCGATGTGCTGGCTCATAAAAGCCTGGCCATCGACGACCAGTGTGATTGAATTTTTTAAATCGGCACCGACGGCCAAAATTGGGCGTGTAATAGGCAACGTCGCAACCGAGCCCGGAGCATAGCCGCGTGCACGCCTAAGGATGACAGGGCCGAACCGTCCATCGCGAGCCACCGAGTCATCCACTCTTCGCGCTATCGGACGCTCTCCAATCAGGAATGCGTCGGCAATTCCGGAGAGGCGGTCGAGCGCTTCTTTGTCTTCGTAGGCGATCGGTTCACTTGAACGATTTGCGCTGGTCATCACCAATACTTCAGGGGCACCGGCAGTGAAGAGTAAGTGGTGCAAAGGGGTGTAAGGCAGCATCACGCCGAGTTCGCTATTTTCCGGCGCGACCCCGGGCGCAATGCGGTTCAGGTTTGTTTTCGAGGGTGCGAGCACGATGGGTCGCGCCGTAGATGTCAGCAGCTTTTCGGCCTCGGCGGAAAGTTCAACGAGACCGCGCGCAACGTTTATATCTCGCGCCATAATTGCAAAAGGCTTTTCTTTGCGGAACTTGCGCTCCCGCAAGGCCGTGACAGCTGCGGCATTCGAGGCATCACACACCAGGTGGTAACCGCCCAGCCCTTTCACGGCGAGGATGCTACCACTGCGGAGAAGCTGCGCGGCAAGGCGGATACTCTCGTCGCTACCGCGCACGCCGTTGCCTTCGGCATTATTTTTATCTCTATCCCGTCGGTCTTTATCGCCCTGGCGCAGAAAGTAGTTTGGTCCGCAGGCAGGACAGGCAACCGGTTGAGCGTCGAAACGGCGATTCTCTGGATCGTGATATTGTGCGGCGCAGAAATCGTCGAGAGGCCAATCTCGCATCGTCGTATTGACCCGGTCGTAAGGAAGGCGCAGAACAACCGTGTAGCGAGGACCGCAATTCGTACAGTTGATGTAGGGATACGCGTAACGCCTATCCGCAGGATCGAACAACTCCTTCAGACACGCATCGCAGACTGGAAGATCTGGCGTAATGCGGACGGAAAGACGATTGCGCTGATGGCTTTCGCGAATCGTGAATTCGTTCAGGCCAATGGGATTCGCGCGGTGAACTTCAATTTCCGTGATGCTCGAGGCTGGAGGAGGCTGCGATTTCAAATTTTGTACAAACGCCAACAGACTTTTTTCCGCACCTTCGAGAAAAATCTCAACTCCCTGCTCCCCATTCAAAACCCATCCGGCGAGCGTGTTGGCACGAGCCAGTCGATATACGAATGGACGAAAGCCAACACCCTGCACCACACCGCGCACGCGAATGGAGCAAGCGCTGGGCATTCTTAATCCACGTCCACGAAGCAACTGCGGCCCTGCCAGCCGATTTGGATCACCTTGCCATCTTCTACCAGCACGGGCACCGCGCGCTGTCCGGCCACCAGTTCGTGCATGCGCCGAAGTGCGGCGGCATCGGCTTCGACGTCGTACTCAATGAAGTCACTGCGCTTCCATTCCAGCCATTCGCGCATTTCCTGCGTATGCGGACAACGCGCGGTGCCGAAGAGTTCAAGCTTGGCCACGAGTGAACCCCTCCAGCGTTTCGCGGATGACGTGGTAGATGGAAGCTTGGACTTCCTGAATGCGCGGTATGTAGTCGCATTGAACAACGAGGGGAAAGTCGGCCAAGTTTCTGCGGCGAATGTCGCCGCCGTCGTAACCGAGAAGCGCGACCGTCAGCAATTTTCGTTTGCGGGCTTCTTCCAGCGCCATAATAATGTTGCGCGATCCGCCGCTCGTCGAGATTCCCACGGCTATATCTTGCGGTCGAACTTGTGCGATGAGTTGGCGCAGGAAAATCACTTCGGTTCCCACATCGTTGGCGATCGCCGTGATATTTGCGGGCTCCACGGAAAGGGATATGGCCGGAACCGCATGATAGCCCGCCGGGGGCAACACGCAGTCGATGGCAAAGTCATTCGCGTCGGTTGCTGATCCGCCATTTCCGAAAAGAATGAGCTTTCCGCCTTTCACGAGACGCTCGTGAATCGCGAGTGAAGCGCTGCCGATCTGCTCTGCTTGCTCACGCGCCACTTGCGCGCGCAACTTTGAGTCATCCTGAACTTTCATTCCGATTGAGTTTGCAACTTCTGTGAGCAGGTCTGGCGTCTGTTGCTTTTCCTGACCGAGGAATGGATAGAGAAATCCGGCGTCTCCAACATCATGGCCGAGTTCACGATGCTCAAGAAACACGTGCACACTTTCCCACAAGGTGTGGTAAAGAATTTCGATGATTTCCTGGTGGATGAAAGGATCGCGAGTAAACGCTTCAACCGCGTAGGAGCCTTTCGCGCCGGGAAGAGCGAAGGTTAACGCGTTTCGCGAGTCGGCAAATTCAAGAGCGGAGCGGATCTCATCATCCCCATCAGGCGGTCCGAATCCCATTACGATATCTTCGGGATGAAGAATCGCTTCCAGCCACGGACGGAAGAGCATGGAAAGATCGAGCGCCGGCAGCGCGCGCTTACCGACGATTACGGGATGAACGAATTCTACCGAGACGTGCTGAGCGTCGGTGGCGTAGGCGCCGCGTCCGAAAGCGAGCAGACGACCTCCCTTGAGAAAGCGTTCGGACATGGATTGGCAAGCTCCCGCCAGGCGAGGCGCTTCGCGGGAAAAGAATTCTTCGACGATCCGGTTCCGCATGAGCAGGCGCTCCTCCACTTGAGTCGCGAGCCCACAGACTGTGGCCATGGCACTAACCTAAAATCTCTAACAAATACGCGGTAGCGGATCGCCAACCAGCATATCCACGATCCTGCTGCCGCCGTAACGCGTGGTGACTAAAACCGCGCCCGACGGCTCCTCGCGGACTTCTCCGATCACGTGGGCATCCTGACCGCCGGGAGCGAGGCTCAAGGCGTTGAGTGCGGCGTCGGCATATTCCGGCGCCACCACGGCGACGAATTGGCCTTCATTCGCAATGTGCAGTGGATCCAGCCCAAGCAACTCGCAGGCGCCGCGTACCGCGTCGCGCACCGGAATCATTTCTTCCATGAGGTCAATACCCAGCCCACAGTCGCGGGCCAGTTCGTTCAGCGAAGTGGCTACGCCGCCCCGGGTCGGATCCCGCATCCAGCGGACTCCCGGGCCTGCTTCATGCGCGAGTGCCTCGACCAGCGGCAGAACGGAACGGGTGTCCGAATGTAGGTCGGCTTCGAGATCAAGTTCTCCACGAGCCAGAAGAATCGTGATGCCGTGATCGCCGATGGGGCCGGAAAGCAAAATCTTATCGCCCGCACGAACGGATCGCACATCGATCTTCAAGCCGTGAATCGGACGTCCGATTCCGGTAGTCGTGATGTACATCGAGTCGGCTTTGCCATGCTCGACCACTTTCGTGTCGCCGCCCGCGATCATGACGCCGGCTTTGCGCGCGGCATGGCCCATGGCGCGCACCTCCGCCTCAAGCATGGGCGTGGGCAGTCCGGCTTCGAGCACGTAGGTGACGACCATGGCTTCAGCTTTGGCTCCAGAAACTGCGAGGTCGTTCACGGTTCCATTTACCGCGAGTTCTCCGATGGAACCGCCGGGAAAAATGAGTGGCTTGACCACGAAACTGTCAGTGGTGATGGCGATCTTCGTGCCGTTGAAATCAAGATGGGCGGCGTCGCCTAATGGCTCCATCGAAGATGCAAATAGGAGCGGAGCAAAGAGGCCTTCTACGAGCCGGCGGCTGGCTTTGCCTCCGGCTCCATGAGCCATCTCGATGTGCGGCTCGCGGAAGCGAATTTTGGGAGAGATCTCAGGAGCGATCCCAACCGTGGCAACGTCTAGGCCACCGACGCTATGCTGGTCACCATGGCCGTTTTGCGGTGTTCGTAATTGAAGTACGCTGCGCATGATCCCTCGGATGAAACCATGAGTGCGCCTACCGGATGTTCAGGAGTGCACTCGTTGCCAAAGAGCTTGCATTGATGCGGCTTCAGCACGCCCTTGAGCACTTCGCCACACTGCGCCGCTTTAGGATCGGTCACTCGAACTCCAGGAACCTCGAAGCGCTGCTCCGAATCCCACTCGGCGTAACTCTCACGCAGGCGCAAGGCTGACTGCGAAATAAAACCGAGTCCTCGCCATTCGAAGTACGGACGCAATTCAAAAACTTCTGCCATGGCGCGAAGAGCGGCACGATTTCCTTCCCACGGAACCACGCGCTTGTACTGATTCTCGATCGTCGCCTCGTCGGCCTTCAGTTGCCGCAGCACCATCACGATGGATTGCAGAATATCCAGCGGCTCGAATCCGGAGACGGCAACCGGCTTGTTCTCATTCTTCGCGATCCATTCGTAGGGCCGGCAACCGATCACGGTCGATACATGGCCGGGACCAATGAATGCGTCAATGCGCATGTCGGGAGAATCGAGGATGGCACGGATGGCGGGGATGATTGTGACGTGGTTGCAGAATACAGAAAAATTGCGAATGCCCCGCGCTTTCGCGCGCATGAGCGTGAGTGCTGTCGACGGAGCTGTGGTTTCGAATCCGATGGCAAAGAACATCACGTGCTTGTCGGGATTCTTTTCCGCCAGCTTGAGGGCATCAGCGGGGGAGTAAACAATGCGCACGTCCATCCCGCGCGCCTTGTGCTCCAGCGGGCTTCCCTGCGTGCCGGGCACGCGCATCATGTCACCGAAGGCGGTAAAGATTACCTCGGGATTTTGGGCGATGGCAAGGCCATCGTCGATTCTGCCCATGGGAAGAACGCACACCGGGCAGCCGGGCCCGTGGATGAGTTCGATATTCGATGGAAGCAAATCTTTCAGGCCGAAGCGATAGATGGCGTGAGTGTGCCCGCCGCACACTTCCATGATGCGGTAATGGCGATTGGGATCGGCGAGGCGGCGGATCTCCGCAGAGGTTCTAGTGATAACCTCAGGATCGCGAAACTCGTCGACAAACTTCATGCCCAATCCTTTTTTACGCCTGCCGTTAAGATGCCCGGCGAGGGTCGCGGGTTCTCGGCGTTTTCCATTCCTTAACCGTTTTCCATTCCGTAGCCTTGAACCTCCTGCATGGCCGCATCGGCCTCGCCCAGCGCCCGGAGGGTTCGCATCTGATCGATCGCATCTGCCTCGCTGATTTTGCTCATGGCGAAGCCCACGTGGATGAGTACCCAGTCGCCTTGTACTGGCAGATTATCCTGCAAGAGTCCCAGGTCAACCTTGCGGCGAACGCCGACTACGTCGATCACCGCGGTATTTGGCTGATCAGGAAAAAGCTCAACGACCTGCCCGGGAATGGCGAGACACATAGATTATTCTTTCTTCCGCGCGACGATATTAAAGGAAAACTTCAATTCGTCTTTGACCTTCAGCGCGCCACCCGCAACTGTGACCAGTTTCAGATCGTAGTCCGTCTGTCGTAGCGAGAAACTGCCGAATGCGCGCAACGAATCCGCAGTCACGGCCACTCGCGCGGGCACTGACTGTGCTTTGGTGATGCCATGCACGGTTAGATCACCGTTGAGTGTGAGGGAATATTGCCCTTCGCCCGCTTTATTGGCGCTGATCTTCGAACATTCATAGACGATCTCAGGATACGCGTCCGTCTCGAGAATTTCCATTTTCATGGTGCGCTCGATCTCGCGCCGGTCTTTGTCTGAGATATCATCCCGAACCGCCAACGAATCCGCCTTGATCGTGACCTTGAGAGAAGAATCCTCGATGTCTTCCGGGTCGACTTCCGCTGCTCCGGAAAAATCGTGTATCGCGATCGTGGGACTGTGTCCGAACGCCGACAGCAATCCGCCGGAAAAAACCTGCACTGTGAACTGGCTGGCTCTGGCGTCAGTCAGGTAGTGAACGCGAGTTTCGGTTGCGGATCCCATTTCTTGTTTTCATCGTCACATGTTGCGAAGCTTTAAATACCTGTCAACATCGGGTAAAGCAGCGGTTAGAAGACTTCCGACTCCGATTTGCCCAAGATAGCGTCGAACAGTTGGATTGGAAAGAATCAGTCCAGTCCCGAACAGAATAAGGGCAGCGCCGCTCAGCATGTATAACGTTTCTTTGTCGGTTCCAAAGTGATTGGTGTCCTCAGACAATCGCATCGCCATGGCAGTCTCCTCTCAGTGAGTTTGGTTCGCGGCCTTTAGGGTTCAGTTTCTTTGCAACAGAGTTGCTCTCAGCCAAAATCTTTTCAATCAGCGACTCAACCATTTTTACGGCATCCTCGAGCACCGCTTTGATCGGTTCGCTCAGGCCCATCAGTCCTTCCTCGGGGCCAAGGGTTTGCGGCTCGCAACCCACGAGGAGCACAGGCTTCAGCGGACCCATGGAACTGGCGAGCCGCAGTACGTTCAATGGATTCATGCTATGAGCTTCAACTGCGTCTTGTTGTTCTTCCGGACCGCCAAGATCGTTCAAATCAGGTTCGATCACATAAAGAGTACCTGCCGCATCGCCGCGCGGGCACGCATCCACAAGGATGGTTGTGTCGTAGCCATCGAGTAAAGCGTAAGCGAGGTCGTAGGCTCTTATTCCGAAGTCGGTGACTCGAACGGTGTCGGGGTGCGGGCGGGCGGCGAGGCGGCGGACTACTTCGACTCCGAAAGCATCATCGCCAAGAAAAATATTGCCGATTCCGGCAACGAGAATAATTGGCCTTTTAGGGACGCGAGTTTTATCGTCGCCCCCTGGAGGCAGAGGTTCAACTTCTTCCGCAGTAAAGAAGAAACGGTGGCCAGGTTGGCGCATCAGGCCGATATCTCTGCCGGGATCGTCGACCACGACGACACCGAGGTGAATTTTTCCTTCGTAATCCTGTTCGATCGATTCGATGATGGCTTCCTTGCCGGCGAGCGCAATATCCATGATGTCGCCGCCGGAGCGGGGACGAAGGCGAACGCGGTTACCGGGCCGGACTTCGATATCAGAAATGCGCAGATCGTCGACCGGCTTTTTGGCTTCGAGGAGTTGCCATTCCCATTCATTCATGGCGTGCCCTCCTTCAACGGACGCAACTGCCGTAGGGTTCCGTGAAGCCTCGCGAGATGTTCGACGGGGAGAGCCTCGGTTCTCTCGAGGATCTTGCGTGCGCGGTCGTCGGTGCCTCGCATCTCGCGTTTTTCGTCCTCCGTCATGGTCATGATGCGCAACGCGAGGATCTCATCGATTTCGGTTCCGTCGAATAGGTCGCCGGGGCTTTCCGGCGCTATCTGCGGGTAGTCGTAGAGAATAATGGGTGAGGCAAGCATGGTGTCGCGCTCGCCTTCTGCTCCCACCAAAACTGGCCATGCTCCGATGTTCTGGCAGCTGGCAGCGAGATTTTTCAGATCCTCGGGCGGCTCAAGCAGCGATATGAAGTAACCATTCATCGCGCCCAGTAGCGTGTGCGCAGAGACCAGCGATTGCATCAAGGCTAAGTCGCGGCTGCTTTGGTCGGGAGTGCTTTCCAGGGGAGTCAGGTTCTTCACTTGCACTTGGAGTTTGAACAGGTCGGCGCCGATGCGGGTTGCGTTGACCAAAACGGTGCCTTGAACGGATTGCTGGATCCTGTCGATTCTTCCAGCGATCTCGCCGTTCTGATCGCGCAGATCTTCGCTCTCCTGTTTTCCGGGGAAGGTGAAATCCCACTGCAGAGGGGCGGTGACGAGCGCGTCCAGATTATGTGGCGGGACGATTACTTCGCATTCAATGGCTTCTTGCCAGGGCGGCGATGTCGTCTCGGCGATTTCGCGCGAGGTACGGGACACCAGCTTCAGGAAGCGCACTCTTATTTCGATCGCGGGGGCTTCGATCGCAGGGGTTTCGATCGCAGGAGAAGTCCCTCCGACGAGGCATTCCGTTTGCATCATCCAAGCGTCGGAACCAGTCTGCGCCTCGCTATAAAGTTTCGGATACAGCACGCCAAAGTTGAATCGCTGCCGATTTTTTACCGACGATGGACGGTAGGGATAGAGCATGTACCCCTCGTAGAGCACGGCTTTCGCGATAGCGTCGATGAGATTAGTATTCATCGCTTCACCGTTTCTAATTCTGGGAGCAGTCTCTCCAGCGCCTGCTCCCAGGTAGGGATTCCGCGCTCGACCTTGTATTGGTACATGCGCTCGAAAACATCGCGGCGCAGACAGAGCCAGGCAGTGTTGGGATAATAAATTTCCATCATTTCGCGCCAGGCTTTTACCGGGAGGCGGAAGCGAGCTTCTTTATCCCACGGGATGGGAGCTACCTGCAGCGATCCGCTTTCATCGGCATAGAAAACCGTTCCACTAAAAAGAAAATTTAGAGGGACATCGCCCTCGGCCACGCCATGAAAATATTTTGTTGCAGCCACATTGAAATCGAACGTGCAGGGGACAGGAACATCGACGACGGCAGTATCCTGAAAACCCGGGGCGACCACGCTGGCGTGAGTCCAGAGCATGGTTTTGAGAGTCTGGCTCCAGCGATCCGGTTCGCCGAAAAGATCTTTCAGGTGCTCTTGATCCTCTGGAGTATATTGCCGGCGCGTGACCTCCAGCTGAATCTGACAGCGCAACGCGACTGAATGCACGGTTTCATTGGCCGCGCCATTGGTGATGCGAAGCTTGAACAGTAGCGTTGGCGCGACGGTGAAACGCTGCGGTTCCGCTTTCTCGATTTGAAAGCACAGGTCAGGCATTCGCTTCTTCTCTCACCACTGTGGCCCGTTGCTTCAATCCATCGAAGAACTGACCAATCTCCTGCCAGACCTCGCTACCGCCGGACAGGCCACGCCAGTTGGCGCGAATGAGGCCGACCAGCTTGTAGCATTCGTCGATGGGAAGCACGTAATATTCAGCGGCGGCAAATCCTCGCGCGTGTCCAACGCGATTGACCAGGAGAGCTTCGACGTCGGATTCCATGTCTAGGAGGATCGGATTCGCATCTTCGATATCGTTCCAGGTTTCGAGGGGGAGCAAAGATTCGGTGGCACCCGCGGGGCTGGGATAAAACGCGACGACTCTTGCGTCCGGCGTGCTGCGAAAAAAGAAGGCCATGCTGATGGGTACCATCAAACTTTCCCACTGACCATCCGAGAGGCGAAAATTCTGCAGCGCGAGCACACGGCGCGGCACGCGTTTGTATTTGGTTCCCATCCCGCTGAATAAAATTGCGCACGCATTGCATGTGCAAAGTAGCTTTCTGCTGCCGGGCTCGATCAGGTGCGGATGATCGGCTGAAACTTCGACGCTGCACAGTTCGCACCGCTCCACATCGCGCTTGCGTGGCCGGATAAACTGCCTTAGTGCTCCGAAAGCGTTTTCGTATCCTGGTTGCACTGCCATGTTGTCTTCGTTCTTGCCCATAACCAGATGTGTTCAGCGAGCTGAAGCGGGTGCAATCACGCCGCCTAACTTGCCCACAGGCACAAACCCGCCTGAACCTGATTCTTCGTCGAGCCCCTCGATCAGCAAAGAGTTCATGTCTGGAGCGGCCTCATATAACGCTTCCTCAACCATGGACTTCAAAGTTTTAGCCGTGGATCCACAGGAATGCTGAGTAACGCGAAGGTGCAGGCGAACTGCGGCATTCTCAAAACCAAGCAACTCCAATTCTCCGCCGCCCTTGCGCACTCTGGGCTGAATCTTCTCGAGGACTTGAAGGACACGAGTTTCCATTTCCAACGGATGCAGACCGTACAGAATCAGTAGACTGCTCACCAAGGAATCCCGGCCCAGATCGTCGATGGTGCGTTGGCTGGCGTCCCCGCTGCTGGCGACGATTTCCATGACTCGTTCCAACCCGGCAGAGTGCAAATCCAGCAACAGCTGCACCAATGCTTTTGCACTGACGCGAGACTCGGGGTCCGCGATGTTCTCCAAGTCGCGAACGAGTTCTCCGATCCGCTGAACCTTTAGCTGGAAATCTTTATCGTTGTCGTTATTGGTCATTGTCATTGGTCATCATTCGTGGCCATAAATTTCAAGAAACTTTGCTACCGGATTCGAAGGAGGGAGGGCCCTACGGCCCTCACTCCTGTCGTTTTCCCGCCTGACCCATGATCAACGCGGCACTCCAAACATTGGAGAATGCTGAGTCTTCAGAACCTTTCCGCCACCCAGATACATATGCACGCCGCACGGCAAGCAGGGATCAAAGCTGCGCACAGCGCGCATGATATCGATGCCTTTGAATTTGTCCGGGCCATTCTCCTCGAAGATTGGCGTGTTCTGTACCGCATCTTCATATGGACCCGGCGTGCCATAGATATCGCGCGGATTCGCATTCCACGGGGTCGGAGGATACGGATGGTAGTTGGCGATCTTGCCTTTGCGGATCACGACATGATGCGAAAGAACGCCTCGCACGGCCTCGTGGAAGCCGCATCCAATCGCCTCTTCCGGCACTTTGAAATCAGACCACGTCTTGGTTTTGCCGGCATGGAGCTCTTCCATTGCCTTCTCGGCAAAGTGGAGAGCGCAGGCGGCTGCATAAGCCTGGAAGTACGTGCGAGCGCGATCGCGTTCTATAGCGTTGCTCCACTTTGGAACCTTCCATTCAAACTCAACCTCGGGCTTTGACATTGTCTTCGGCAGGTAGATCTTCACGCTGTGGCCGGTGGATTTGATGTAGCCAATATCGACCAGGCCCGCGAGGGCCGTAGACCACAAACGCGCTATCGGACCACCGCCGGTGTCGAGCGCGAGATGGTCGCCGGTACGTTTGTCGAGCCAGCGAGGCGACATCACCCAGGTGTATTTACCATTGAAATCGCGTTTCTGCGGACGAGGAATTGTCGTTTGGTTCCAGGGATGGTTCTTATCGACCGGATTTCCCAGCGGATCAGTTTTGACGAAAGTCTCGGCGTTTTTCCAATCGTCGTAGTACGAACTGCCGAGAAGAATCCGGATATTTAAATTGATATCCACCAGATCGGTGGTGACCAATTTGCCGTCGACGACGATGCCGGGGGTAACGAACATCTTTCGCCCCCACTCTGTCATGTTCTTGTAGGTGTAGTCGCAATACTCGGGATCGTTGAACGATCCCCAACAGCCCAGCAGAATGCGGCGGCGTCCAACCTCTTCGTATCCCGGCAATGCGTCGTAGAAGAAGTCGAATAAATCGTCGTGCAGGGGAAGGACTTTCTTCATGAACTCGACGTACTTCATCAGGCGGACGATATAGTCGGTGAAGAGTTGAACCGTGGGAACGGTTCCGACGCCGCCGGGATAGAGCGTGGAAGGATGAACATGGCGGCCTTCCATCAGACAGAACATTTCGCGCGTCATGCGGCTCATTTGCAGCGCTTCAAGATAGAAAGATCCAGTGAAGGGATTGAGCGCCCGCATGATGTCGGCGATGGTGCGGAAGCCGTGGGCGTTGGAGTGGGGGGCCGGAGTGGATTCTGCTTTGGCCCAAACTTTGGGATTCGTCTCCTTGACCATCTGCTCGCAGAAATCCACTCCGACAAGATTGTCCTGGAAAATATTGTGATCGAACATATACTCGGCGGCTTCACCGAGATTCACGATCCACTCCGCGATGTGCGGCGGCCTGACGCCGAAGGCCATGTTTTGCGCGTAGGTCGCGCAGGTCGCATGGTTGTCGCCGCAGATGCCGCAGATGCGGCTGGTGATGAAGTGAGCGTCACGCGGATCTTTACCCTTCATGAAAATGCTGTACCCGCGGAAGATGGAAGATGTGCTGTGACACTCGGCAACCTTCTTCGCGTCGAAGTCGATTTTGGTAAAGATGCCCAGGCTACCGACGATGCGGGTGATCGGATCCCAATTCATCTCCACCAGATTTTTCGGTTTGCTGGGAACGTCTTTCGTCGGGGCAGTGACGGTACTCATAGTGATCGCTCCTTATATTTGTGCAGTCTCGTTACCAGTAGCCTGGCTTCTAACTCATAAGATCGGTTTCTAATAAGATCGTGGGTGATATCCGGTGGTCAGCTCCGCGCGCGGATGCCGCCATTTCGGTTCTTTGTTCACCGTGTTTTGAGTGATGGAGCGCAACGAACGGATGGCACGACCGTAAACGCTTATGCCACTGCTGGAGACGTGGGCTCCCGGTGGTTCATCCATGAACGGCATAAACTTGTCGGGAAATCCCGGCATGGTGCAACCGATGCAAATGCCGCCCACATTGGGGCAACCGCCAATACCAGCCATCCAGCCGCGCTTGGGAACGTTGCAATTTACGACCGGCCCCCAGCATCCGAGTTTCACGATGCACTTCGGAGAGCCGTAGACTTCCGCGAAATCGCCCTGCTCGTAGTAGCCGGCGCGATCGCAGCCTTCATGCACAGTTTTGCCGAATAGCCATGTGGGACGAAGTTGATCGTCCAACGGAATCATCGGAGCCAATCCCGCAACCTGATATAGAAGATAGAGAACCGTCTCCATGAAGTTGTCGGGCTGCACCGGACATCCGGGGACATTCACGATCGGCAGTCCAGCTTTCGAGCGCCAATCCCAACCAAGATAATCGGCAAGGCCCATGCAGCCGGTGGGATTTCCCTCCATCGCATGGATGCCGCCGTAAGTAGCGCAGGTTCCGATGGCGATGATTCCCAGCGCCTTGGGGGCGAGACGGTCGATCCATTCATTCGTGGTGATGGGCTGTTTGGTGATAGGGTCGGTGCCGAGCGCGGCCCAGTAACCTTCTTTCTTAATATTTTCGTTTGGGATCGAGCCTTCGACTACCAGAACGAACGGTTCCAGCTTGCCTTCTTCGGCTTGATAAAAAAACTTCATAAAATCATCGCCGTTTTCGTACGCCAGGACAGGATTGTGCAGATGCACTTTCGGCAAACCCGGTATCGCGCCTAGCAGAACATCTTCGACGCTTGGCTGCGTGGCTGCGGTAATCGAGACCGAGTCTCCATCACAGCCCAGGCCGGCGGTGATCCACAGGATATGAACTTCTTTCACTGCGGGCGCCTTTTGCGTAGATCGACCATACGGAACGGTAGACGTGCCCATAGCTGCACTCCTTCTGGATCGTCTTAATTAATAATTCAGATCGGAATTCAGAATCGACCAACCGCCAAAACAGGACAAGGGCAGTGGCCCTATTTATTTCGCAAAGGAAATCCTAGAAATCGGGTCGGGAAATCCCCTACAGGGAATCGTGGAGGAAACAAATTGGGCCGAAATACGGCGCGAAGATTTCAGCAGATTTTAACTGGAGAAGTCGTCTTCTCGCGGACGTTCCATTCGACTGCATGCTGAACAAGCTCGCGCGCGCTTCGCAGGCAAAGCTTTTCTTTGATGTGCGCCTGATAGGATTCGACGGTCTTGACGCTGAGATGCAGAGCTTCGGCGATCTGCCGGGTTCCATGGCCATCACCGATCAGACGGAAGACTTCCAGTTCGCGGTCGGTGAGTTCAGCGACCGAAGAATGTTCCGAGGGATGAGCGCCGTGAACATAGTGCTGCAGCATGCTGTTGGCGATCTTTTCACTGACGTAAATCTCACCGCTGAGTATTCGTCGCAGTGCCACCAACACTTTCTCGGTGGCCTCTTGCTTCATGATGTAGCCGTTCGCACCGGCTCGAAGGGCGCGTTCGGCGTAGATGGATTCATCGTGCAT
>JBAVGI010000619.1:0-3924 GCA_049684755.1 Candidatus Sulfotelmatobacter sp. | reverse complement strand
TGCAACCGGTTGGTAGACTTGCGTGTACAGCGAAGGGATCTGGCCGATGGACCCCGACTGGGCGCCTCGGAACATCGACTCCATCTGCATGGGCAGAGCAAGAGTCGCGCTGTTGTTCTTGAGGCCTTCAATCTGGGACATCAGGCCGGTGTAGTGCGCCCGCGTTGCACTGACAAATGATCTCGTCTGGTTGATTAGAGCTAAAGGCCAGATGATCTGCTGGCGAAAATTGTTGACTGCGGCACTAATCTTCCGCATTTCGCTCAACGCTCCGCCAATCGGGCCTTGGAGGGTGCTGGTGATGGTGTGAAAGAGGGACAGAATATCGCCGATTCCGTCAGCCCGCGTGTACGAGGGAATCAAGCACAAGGCGATCACTGCTACGAACAGCCATCGCCTGCTGCGGCTGAATCTGTGTTGAAGGTTGCGAAGGAGCTCCAAAGTTTTTATCTTCATATGCGTGTACCTCTTGCGACTTCTCCTGAGATTTCTTCCGGAAGTGGATCGACATCGGCCAGCCCTGCCGGGAACCTTTCAGCCAGCTCGCGATAGGCTTCAATCAAAGGCGTGGCTTTCCTCTGCTCCAGCCACCACGACCGGTACACACGTTCCCGCGCGTAGGTCGTCATGATCCAGTAGTCGACCGTTGTTGGTGACATGCGGATCGTGTGCGTGGTGTCGGCTTTCTCCCCGATCACGATGAGCGCGTCGGCGCTCTTGCCCTTGATGGGAGCGCTGAAATGCTTGATCTGGTTCAAAGCGGTTTCGTTCAGGTGCAGATGCTCCCGCAGGGCGGTCATATCGCCAGGCTGCTGGCCGATGATCTTGGTGGTCGAGTTCTTCACGATGCCCGCACCGTGCGGCCTGGGCTTCGATTCCGTCCCGACAAAATCTTCCGCGGTTTGGCTCATTCCCCAGACACTCGCATTTCGTTTTCGCGCCGTGCGGAACAGTTGGACCACTTCGGGCGCCAACACCGGAGAATCCAACAGGAACCAGCACTCATCAAGAACCGTGATGCTCCGTCTGCCGGCCTTGCCCGCCGCCCGTTGCGCGGTGGCATGAGCAATGAGAAGGCTCATTGCCGTTTCCAGCCGCTGGTCATCGCTCAATTGCTCCACGTTGAAGAACAACCACGGATTGTCGAGTGAGATCGTTGTGGGACGGTCGAACAACTTCGAATACACTCCCTTTTCGCCGGTCCAGCTACGCAGCTTGATCGCCGCCAGGTGCGCCTCGTCCATCACTCGTTGGTTCTTTTCCTCGTCACGCCATTGGGACAGTTCGTCGCGCAGGTCGGAGAATGTTGGAATGGGAGTCGAGGGCCGGATTGCCGCCCTCTTATAAGTCCGAAGAATGGCCTCCGTGATGAGGTTCTCAAGAAGTTGCGTGTCTTCGGCCCCGCCCTCACCGAGCATATGGCGCGTCAGATTTTTCAGAAACGCGACTTGATCCTTGCTCGGCTCTCTTTCTCCTTCTGGCAGATCCCACGGGTTAATCGTTTGGTCGCTATCGAGCGACATGGTGATCATTCGTCCGCCCATCAGCTCAACCAGCGGACGATACGAATCGCCACGCTCAAGAATCGAAATCAGCGGGTTGCTCCTCGCGGCCATCAGAAGAAACTGCTGCACCATGACAGTCTTTCCGCCGCCAGTTTTGGCCATCACCAGCATGTTCGCGTCGCTCAAGCCGGGGTCAAACGGCGAAAAGGGAATGAGCTGGCGGTACGGAGTTTCAAGCAGGAATAATGGTGACCGCGGTGTGCCCCGCCATGGTGTCTCGACCGGCACCAGATCCGCCGCATTCGAGGTGAGCAAGTCCTGGTCACGCTTGTCAGGCTCCGCCATTGCCGGAAGTGAACTGAAAAACAGGCGCTTTTTGGCCAACGACTCGGCAACAGCCTTGGCGCCATTCATGCGGGAAATCGCGTAGAGAAGCTGTTGGCGCCGGTTGTCGATGGTTCGCTCGGATTGCTCCAGTTCCGCGGTCGTTATTGCTGGGCGTGAAGTGCGCGTTCCGATGACCAGGCTCAACTTGGCCGTCTTGACCGAACTCGAAATAATGTCCTGTTGCACCCTGACTAGCTGGCCTTCGGCAACCTGGGCTTCCACGTTGGTCCGAAACCCGCCGTTCGAGTCCCGTTGCACAGCCTGCATCTTGCGCAAGCGGCTCTTATAGCCTTTGAGCACTTTCGCCTGGTCAGGAATGGTGATCTGCGCAGTAATAATGAGTGGGAAATCAAGACCGACCAGTTCTCTCAGGATTCCGGGGAAAGTAGCATCCGGAAGTTCTTTCAGACTTACGAAGGAATAGAGGATTCCACCGACATTCAGATAGGAGTCAGTCTCATCCGCGATGCTTGTGTCAACGATCTGCTCGCGGGCGCTCCTATATTCCAGTTGTTCTTCACCGCGCCTGTAAGGCCGATGATCCGGAGACAATGGATTGAGAGCTCGTTTTGCCTCAAGAAACAGATCCTGGTCGGTCAGCCGGCGCGCGCCGAGTTCTGCGGCTTCGAGCGTCGTTTCGAGGCCACGTAGCAGACTCTCGAATTCAGCCAGCAACTGCTGATGCTCCTGATAACTGCGCTCAATGCATTTGCGGGCCGATACGCTGAAGATATTGCCCGTGGGCTTGAGCGGTTTACCGGCAATACGGCGATGAACGACCGGGTCCCAGATGAAGTGCACGTGCAAGAGAGGCCGCATGTAGTGGCCGTTCTCCTCTTTCATTCGCCATCGTTCGACGCGCAGATCATCGAGTGCAATGACCTCTGCCCGTTCCGATTGCTGGGCTTCGCCATACTGCTCAAGCAGGTCTCCCAGATCCTCCACTACTTCGTAGCGGAACTGCACTCTCATGCTCTGTTCCGGCAGAGAGCGCAGGAGCGCCTCCAGCATCAACTTGCCCCGGTCCCGGCCTTCGTCGCTCGCGAAATACGTTGCCAAGCCCTTCAACTCGTAGCCCGCGACAAAGGCGCCATTAGTGCGAACGACAATGTTGTCCAGGTAATCGCGGACCGGAAGTTGCTCACACAATGCCGGATCGTGGAGTTTTTGCTCGTGTTGTTCAAGCGTAAGCGGCAATTGTTATTCCTCCCTCAGATACGCAGACCGGATTTCGCGGTCGCGTGCTATCGCACAGTAGGCATGCGGTTTCGTGTACCAGAAAGCGAGATCGCGGACGTAGCCTCGCGGTTTGCCATACTTGAAGGCCATCAGCAGCGGCACTAACAGCAGTGGCACTCCGTACTGGAGGACGATGCTCATAGGCATTCCCGCGACCTCGCCTCCCACGAAATGGCCAACCACATTCATGATGGCTGCCGCGCCAAGCACGACGAACAGGTCCTCCAATTCCAGAAGCATGAATGTCACACGCGTCTGTAAATTGCGGTTCACTGGTGTCACCTGTAATGGCATCTTGTAACTCCTCCCTAGCGCACTCCGGCTGTTCCGTGTTGAATCCAAAATTCTCCTAGGCGCAACAATCCCGACAGTCCGAAACAGCACATCGCTGCGACCAGGTTGCGCACCCAGGCCTCGCCTATCGTCATCCGTTCGAGCAATCCTGCGAAGTGCACGACCGCGAGCACTACCTGGCCAGCCCCGTACAGTGGCAGCAAGACGTTCCCGACCCAGTTCACAAGTGTCAGGATTGAGATCCAGTAGCGGTCTGGGTTGTTCCAGGATGTTTGGTTGCTGAACGACTCCATCGCGCGCAACAACCCAGAGCACATCAAAGAAGCCAGCGCCGCGTAGCCGAGGTGCTGGTACGGGTGTGCCTTGCTGAAGCGGTAAATCGCGGCAGCGGCGAACAAACCTGCCATGGTCGGCATGATGACGTTGCCCAGCCAGTTCGTCAGGTTGAGCAAACCGTTTGAAAGATTCACAGGATCACCTCCAATCCTCATCAGCCGGC
>JBAVGI010000618.1:0-2800 GCA_049684755.1 Candidatus Sulfotelmatobacter sp. | reverse complement strand
TCCCGAATCCCCAGAACAATGGGAGACCGAAATCGCATCCCCTGGATCCCGCTCGTGAGCCCCGTAAACCACTTCTGGCACTCATCGAGGAAACCCAGCTCGAGCTTTGGTTTGACCGAGCTTTCCGGAAGAATGATGTCGGCTTTCAAGAAATCAGCAACGTCGTCTTGCATGAGCTTGAAAGAGCCTTTTGCCTGCGTCCGGTCGAAGGCGAGGCGGAACTGATAGAAGCGATGATCGGGCAAGTTGAGCTTTCCGAACAGCCTCTCCGAGATCCACCCGCGGCAGTCGTTGGTTCCCAGCGCATGATCTTCGACCACCAAAACGTCGACGTCCGGCTCCTGGATAACGACCTTGCAGTCGGAAACCAGAATGCCGAAGTACGTGATGGCAGCCTGTGGCCATTTCTGAAACCGGTCGGCGATCAGCTTTTCGTGCTCGGCATCGACGGCATAGAACTTTCCGTCTTTTGCCGATCCGCTGGCGCCGATGAGACAATACTCCCGGCCCTCGTAGCGCATGCGCATCAGCGTCTGGCTGATTCGCGCTTGCTCGTAGGCGTCCAGAAGACCTCCCGGTACTTGCATCGAGAGGACGCAGATTTCCGGGTGAATCGCAAAAAGCAGCGTGTTTTTCAGCTGCCCTTCCACGTCGCTCCGGGGGAATCTCCTGGTCACGTTGCCATCCTCATCGATTGCGATCTGTTTCACGCGCAGAATATCTGTCGCGTGGTTCATGTTAGGCATCTCAAGTTCTCCTTTTTTCTGATCTGGTTGGTTATGACAGAACAGAGAAAGGAGCCGCGCCCCTCTTCTGCCCTGCCGAAAACGTTGAAGTTCCCGGCCTGGCCCCGAAGAGCCCGACCACTTGCTGATGCGATTCAGTTGTCTACCTGGTGAGGATGGATCGCTCGACACGAACCAACTCCGCCAAGCTCATCACTACCCTAAGAGGCCCTAACGGTTGTTACGCCTCCGTGGTACTCCCGAACCGAAGGCCGTCTCTGTACGAACGAGAACAGCTTCCGGGTACACTCGAAGACCGCTGGCTGGTTCTGCAGTGTCCACAGCAGAACGACTCCAGCGACTATCTTCAGTGCCGTGATCCGATCGACGAACGCTCCGAGAAAGAGCGCCACGATCAAGACCACGACAATCTGGTTCTTCTCTGACATCGGCTTCTCCTTTTTGACTGCAAGTGAAGGTGTGCTGCCCCCTGAGGGAACAGCAGAATCCCAGAAAGTCTGGGTGCTTCCAGGAGACCGAAGTCTCCTCTATTTAAGAAGCCGGATTATTCTTCTTTAACGTCTCCTTCCTTAAGATCGGTTCTCCGGACCGACCGATATCGGCGCGGGTTTGAAACTCAGTAACTCTATAGAGGTTGACCTTCTCGCGAAACGCTTCGATGATGGCTTCCGCCTCCGTGGCACACTCGCGGCCCAAGGTCGGCACGTCTCCACTACGATTCGCACTGGCCAAGAAGAAACGCTCTTCTCCGTTTGTCTCGGAGCCATCTTGCCGGTCGCGCCGACGTCGTGTTGACGCACCTCGCCCGACGGCCGGTTTAGCGTTCTTTGCTGCCCGGCCGCTCCTTGCTTCGCTCGGGACGGGTTGAGACGTCTTCGGATCCGCAATCGTTTCTGGTCCGTTCACTGGCATCGCTCGACCGTTTCCTTTCTTGCGATCTCCTGTTTTTCGCCGACATCCATGTGCGATCTCCCATCGTGGGTTTCGGCTTTCCGATCCTTCCGGCGCCTTTCGATGAACCGGACGGCGCGCGGCTTCAGCAGGATTCCCGCCGCAAACAGGATTAGCGGCAAGATACCTACGGTGCCTTCCGACAAGCCGGCATGTCGCAATAGCCCAGACACACTGCTGTAAATTACGATCACGGTGAGAATCATGAGAACGTCGTACCTGTCGAACCATTTTGCTTTTGCATTGGTTGAACCCTCGGGTCCCTCCTTTACTTCTGAGCGCGCCTGAATTCGCAGCCGTGCCCGCGCGGCGAGGGCGCATCCGATGAAGAATAACCCCAGGAGGATTTCCAGCAAAACAATGCCAACTCGCGGGATTACCAGGATCAAAGCGGCGCTGACAAATGTGCTGCAGCCGGCGCTCATCAGCACATCCGCACGGTCATAGGTATAAGGAAACAACGAACGCATTTTTGCCTCTCTTTATTCTTCGGGACTGCCTTTGCCCCGATCTCGCCGGCTTTGGACCACTTCGGTAATCTTCCGGCGCGCTTTATAGCCGAACACCATCAGCAGGAACGGAGATACCCATTCCAGGAACCAATCGGGTAGATCCAGAACATGGTGTTGCTTGGCAACAGTTCCGAGGAGAACGGACATCACGATCATCAGCCAGTCCAGTCGATCGAGACCGCCAAAGCTGGCAAATCCCAACCGGTCCGTGTTCTCACGCTTCTGGTTCGCGTCTGAATCAAGCATTGCGTCGTACCCCCTTCGCTACATCGCTCTTTGCACTAATCCTTTTTCCGCGCCGCCTCGCGCGATAGCTCGTCCGCTTGTGAAAGACCGGTGTTCTTGTCCCCGACCATCTGTTGCTCCCAGTAATCCGCCACCAGCAGTCCACTGGGGTTGTACTCCGTTCGCCGGTCCAGCGCCAGCCGCACGTTGTACCGGCCAACAATCTGATCCGTCGTCTCTTGCTTATTCCTCAGCCGGTGAATCTCCTTGACCCCGAACGCGGTGAAGGTCAGCGGCGAACCCTGGACTGCGCTGATGGTACGGACCGTGAAATTTGTGATGATCTGGTCGTCCTGAATCTTGTTG
>JBAVGI010000617.1:0-3951 GCA_049684755.1 Candidatus Sulfotelmatobacter sp. | reverse complement strand
GGGTCGAAGCGGCGATTCCGCACGGTGGAGGAGAAGCGGCGGATCGTCGAGGAGACATTGCTGCCAGGCGCGTCGGTCGCGCGCGTGGCGCGGGCGCACGGCGTGAACGCCAACCAGGTCTTCGGCTGGCGGCAGCTCTATCGGCAAGGGCGTTTGGAGCGGAAGGAAGACACGCCGAGTCTGCTGGCCGTTCGTGTGACGAGCGCAGCGGTCGCCGAACTCGCGCGGCCCGCTCCCACCCCGGCCAAGCGAACTCCCTCCGGCATCATTCACGTGGAAGCGCCGAAAGGGCAGGTGCGGATTGCCGGGAGCGTGGATGCCGAAACGCTGCGTGTCGTGCTGGAGAAGTTGCTGGCATGATCAGCATGCCGGCAGGAACGCGCATCTGGATCGTGGCCGGTGTGACCGACATGCGGCGCGGGTTTCTTGGCCTCGCTGCGATGGTGCAAACGGCGCTTCAGGAAAATCCGTTCTCGGGACACGTCTTCATCTTTCGCGGTCGCCGCGGCGATTTGATCAAGGTGTTGTGGTGGTCCGGGGACGGTCTCTGTTTGTTCGCGAAGAGACTGGAGCGCGGACGATTCATCTGGCCGCAAGCGACGAGTGGAACGGTTTCGCTCACACCGGCGCAACTCTCGATGTTGCTCGAAGGGATCGACTGGCGGCGTCCGGTACGCAGCTACGCGCCACAGATGGCGGTGTGAGCGAAAAAGTTTGCATTTTCTTGCGCCTTTTCATCCGGCTGTAAAAACTCTGGTGTAGAGTGGCGAGTGATGGCTGCTTCGCCGCGTGCCCTTCCTGATCTGAATCAACTGGATTCAGCATCCCTCCGGGCACTGATTCTCTCCCAACACGAGCAGTTGCTCTCGCGCGACGCGGAAATCGAGCATTTGAAATTGCTGCTTGCCAAGCTCCGCAGGATGCAGTTCGGGCGCAAGTCGGAGAAAGTGGCCTGGCAGATCGAGCAGCTTCAGTTGCAACTGGACGAGCTGGAAGCGAGCCGGGCCGAGCAGGCCGCCTCGGTTGTGGAGCGAATCGCCGGTCCTGAAGTGGCTCGCAGCACGAAACCCGCGCGGCGACCGTTGCCCGCGCACCTGCCGCGCGAGACGCGGAAGATTCCGCCGAAGCACGTAGCCTGCCCGGACTGCGGCGGGGAGCTGAAGCATCTGGGCGAAGATGTTTCGGAGATGCTGGAGTGGGTTCCGGCGAGTTTCAAAGTCCTCCGGCAGGTGCGCGAGAAGCTGGCCTGCGGACGTTGCGACAGGATCGTGCAGGCGGAAGCGCCGAGTCGTCCGATCGCGCGCGGGATGGCAGGACCGGGACTTTTGGCGCACGTGCTGGTGTCGAAGTATTGCGATCATTTGCCGCTCTACCGGCAGGAAGAGATTTACGAGCGGCAAGGAGTGCAACTGGATCGCGCGACGCTGGCGGATTGGGTAGGCGGCGCGAGCGAACTGCTTCAGCCGTTACTCGAAGCGCTGCGGCGGCACGTGATGAGCGCGACGAAGCTGCACGCCGACGATACGCCGGTTCCGGTACTCGCACCCGGACTGGGAAAAACCAAACTGGGGCGCCTGTGGACCTACGTGCGCGATGATCGGCCCGCCGGAGATGTGACGCCTCCGGCGGTATGGTTCGCCTACTCGCCGGATCGCAAGGGCGAGCATCCGCAAGCGCACTTGAGTCGCTTCACGGGCACGCTGCAGGCCGATGCGTACGCTGGTTTCAATCCGCTCTACGAGAGCGGGAAGATTCAAGAAGCCGCGTGCTGGGCGCACGTGCGACGGAAGTTTTACGATCTGCACATTGCGCACAAGTCTCCGGTGGCGCAGGAAGCGATGCGGCGCATCGGAGAACTCTACGCCATCGAAGGAGCCATTCGCGGCCGGCAAGCGGGAGAACGCCGCCGGGTGCGTAACGAGCGCAGCCGCCCGTTGCTGGACTCGCTGAAGCAGTGGTTTGAAGAAACCTTGGGGAAGCTGTCCCACAAATCCGAGACCGCCCAGGCCGTGCGTTATGCGCTGGGACTTTGGGAAGCACTGCGGCGCTATGTGGACGATGGCCGACTGGAGATCGACAACAACGCTGCGGAGCGAGCTTTGCGGGCGGTGGCCCTGGGCAGAAAAAATTTCCTATTCGCGGGATCGGATCGGGGCGGCGAAAGCGCCGCCGCGATCTACAGCCTGATCGGCACTGCAAAACTGAACCAGGTTGATCCCGAAAGGTACTTGCGCGAAGTGCTCTCGCGCATCGCTGACCATCCGATTAACCGCATCGCCGAACTGCTGCCCTGGAATCTCGCTGCTGATCGACCTGCTGAATCCACTCACGCTGCATAGTCAACCGCACCGGTCAAGACGGCCTCCGAACGACGCTTACCGAGAAACTTCAGCTCTCCCATGAGCCAAAACAGATACCCAAGAAGAATGGCGACCGCCACAAGCAATGCATTTGCCACCATGTTTCCTCCTCCATTCGGGGAACGGATTTGGAAGAACTCCTGGAGGGTGCGAGGAACCTTGAGGGTCAGCAAGGCACACCTCGGCCCAATCTCCGAACAGGAGGTTCATCCCTTCGCGGGCGGCTGGTCGTCGTTCAGCCGGACGCGACGCCCGACGGTTCACCGAAGTGGGAGGGCTCCGCTGGACGTGTGGGGAAAGTACCGGCGAGAATTCCCCTCATCTCTACAGAGGGGATTTCTTGAAGAAGTGTCTCCGCATTCTTCTCGATTGGTCGGCTCTGGGCGGAAAAACCCTCAAAGCATGGAACTTCTAAGCGAACATACTGTCCACTTCGGCTAGTATGTCTTCCTTTTCATGGTAGGTGATGCGTAGTCTTATGGCCCAAGCGTCCTTTACTCGAAGCGCTCGAAAAAGCAGAAATGCAACGACGGTCTCCCACAAAGATGCGAGGCGTGATTTCTTCTGCTCCTCGCTCTCCGCTACGCGGACTCGGTCGATGTACTGCTGCGGGCCGGTTTTCAAGGCATCCCGGATCGCGCGCAAGGCTTTGCTGTAGTGCAACCGGGCCGCGTGATTCGACATGACTACATCATAGGAAATCTCGTCCCACGAACGGCCCTCGATTCGTCCCCAAATGATCGCCCGAGTTTTCCTATCGCACATGACCAGGATCTGCTTCAAGACAAGCTTGGTCTCAACTCTGGCTACGACGCTCATTGTTTCGTCAAGGCGAAGATCGGCTTCCAGCGCTTCTTGCAGCCGCGCATCGTTCCGCTCCTCCTCGCCGATTCTCCGCAAGAACGCGCGATAGAGGTAAGCACGCATATTTCGGATGGGGGGAATCCGTGCGGTTTCCTTCGCGCGAACCGCTTCTGACACCGTTGCGGCGGCTTCCTCCAAAAGGTTCATGGCAACGCATGGGTCGCCGATGAAGTTCTCGGCATAGGCCAGTGCTTGCGGAGCAATCTCCTGAGCGACGGTAAAGACGCATGGTTCGATGGGCCTGCCGAGGCGGTCAACGGCATTTAAGAGAAGCTGCTGAGTTCGAGGCACGGTAGCCATGTGTCCTCCCATTCTGGGTCTCGGTTAAGCCGCCTTGCGAGGTATGTTGCGGGACAAGTCCATCCTCAACTAAGGCAGCACCCAATATCTATAGAACACAAACGGGAAGAAAAGGTTTCCTGTGGGAACAGAGAGGAAGGCCATATCCACCAAGCCGTGTCAGTGTGCCCTTCCCCAGATTGCCGCAGCAAGGTGGGAGACGCTCAGCCGAAGTTATTGCCCTCTTTATTGCCCTCTCATAGAGGTATTACCCTTTCTCCTCCAATGCGCGGTGTGAGCTAAGCGAGATCGCCTTGCTTTCGTCTGGACAGAATATACATTTACTTGTATACTTCTAGCCAGGTTACGGCTATAGTTGCTCATGTGAGCGACGAAGCCGAAAAGAACAAACTCGCAACCGTCGTTTGGGAGGGTGACTCCAGGGAGG
>JBAVGI010000616.1:0-3649 GCA_049684755.1 Candidatus Sulfotelmatobacter sp. | reverse complement strand
CACGCGCTCGCGGGTTGGCTTGGGCCTTCGCCAAGCTTGCGAAGAAGAAGAAGAAAAGGACTACGATAAAAAGATCGGTCTGAAAGCAAGATTGGTATGGATTTTGCGCAATCTCCCGTTTCCATTGCGGCTTGTTAGAGCCGCTGCCGGAATTGATTAGCGACCTCAATCGAGGCTGCAGTCCTGGCTGGGTGGGGGCTGCGGAAGAACCCAAGGTGCATTGCGGACATCGGAGCTGTCGATACATTCTGTCAAAACGATTGGGTCGTCCTCGCGCTCGGCCCGCACCGAGGACGGGAAGGGCCGATCACAGCGCCGTCGGCCTCAGGAACAGCCGCAACGAAAACATTCAGGGCTTCGGAATTCCCAAAGCCCTGAATCGCCCCGGCACAGGTTTTGGAAACCACGGCCAACTCGCGCGCGGTCCTCCTGGCTAAAATCGGAACCGGGCGCCGAACTGCGCTTCACGACTGGGTTCTGCGCTCGACAGCGATAGGAACGTGGTCGAGATCGCGGTCCCGTTGGGCGCGTCGAAGTTCGGATGGTTGAATATGTTAAATAGCTCGGCCATGAGCTCAAGGGATCGGTGCTCCCCTAGCCCCACGGTTTTTGCTAATCTCATGTCAAAGTTGATGAAGGCATACTTGTGTCCCAGTTGGTCGGCGGTAGCGGGCGCTAGCCCGTTGGCAATTCGGAAGGTATTGATCGCATTTAAATTGTTTTGGGACGCATCCCCGCCCTGATTGAGGCCGAGTCCAGGTGGTCGGGCACAACATGTCGTGCCGTCACCATACAGATCGTATCCAGCGACGATGTTATACGGAGGAGCGGTATTGCCTACAATGATCGTACTCAATTGCAAACCCAACGGCAACTTACCAATGGCGGCTATAGACAACTTGTGTCGCATGTCATTAAGAGTCGGCCCGCGATCAATGCCGGTCGGCTGGCTGGGCGTAAGGTAGTGCCCGTCAGCTCCCAACTGGATCGCGTGCGAGTAGGTATAGGATAGCTGTCCTTCCACCCGATGGGACAACTTGTGCGTTAATCCCACTTGAAGAGCTGAGTACCACGTCATTCCGTCCGTGACTTGAGCCTGAATCTGCCCGAAGGCATAGAGGTACGGGTTGGCAGCAGTTCCTGCAGGATTCGTCAACGAGTAGCTCGGTGGCAAGTTTATGATGCGTCGTTCGAAGTCATGTAGCGAGTGCGAATAAACGCCATCAACGTTTAACGTGGTCTTACCGAATTGTCGACTGACTCCGAGCGTGGCATTGTACGCGTACGGCAGCTGGAAGTTGTTCGCAATCACATTGCTCATCGAACGCGGTCCCGCTGGCGTGGGATTTCCTCCAAGAATCTCATTAATGTTGGGATAATAAGCGAGCTGTGTGGGATCGGTTACCTCCGCAAAGAAATTATTTCCCGTAAGTTGTTGCAATGCGAGTTCCTGCATGAACATCCGCGCGCGTGCATGATATATTCCAACACCGCCTCGTATAACCATATTTGACCCAGGCGAATAGGCAAATCCGAACCTGGGATCGACCGACCCGTAATTCACGCCGGGATGTTCGCTCAGAACTGGGCTAAGTGACTGGTTTCTGGGAAGTGCGAACGCTTCCTCCATCGTCTGGTTGTCACGCACGCGCGTGTCTACATCCCACCGGAGGCCGAGGTTAAGTGTCAAGTGCTTGGTGACACGCCAATCATCTTGAGCGAACATCCCGAAGTATTTGTCCGGTAAAGGCGCTGCTGACGGATTGATGGATATCTCAAAGTAGACAGGGTAGGTACTCGGCACCGCTGAATTAAACGGCGCGTCGGTCGTGAATACAAACAGCCCGGGTTGCTCCGCGCATGCGCAGTACCCAGTCTGCATGAAGGTCACATCACCTCCCACTTTAAAACTGTGCTTGGGGAGTGTGAAGTACAAAGTGTCGTACAACTGGTGTCGGTGTCGCGTTTCCTCATCGTAGTAATAGGCCGCACCAAGTGTGCCGGACGGACGAATTTCCGTTGGAGCTGTGGAGTTCGGGGTCGAGTTGGCATCCGTAACACGAAACTGGTAACGGAAGTTATTGACCATATGGGGATTGATAGTCGCGTTTTCCTGCAACATGATCGAGTACGAAGTGCGATTCTCCTCTACTCCGAAGCTTTGCGCGAATGTTCCGCCGAAGCCTCCTTGCGTGTCGGCACGCTCGTAGAGCCCACGAAGCATCAATGAGTTATTCTTCGATAGCTGATGATCGATTCGGGCGCTCAGGAGATAACTCGTGTCCCCCGACGGGAACGATCCGTTGTACTGCGAAAGCGGCGATGACGCGGGAATGGCAACGGTTAAAGGGCTGTTTTCGTGGAGATACTCGAAGCCGACGAAGGCGAAGGTCTTGTCGCGCACAAGCGGACCACCGAAGGTTCCACCAGCTCGCTGTTGGTCAAACGGGGCCTTGACCGTTTCGAAGTAGTTTCGCGCCCTGAGTGCGTCAGCCCGGAAGAAGCCATACCCGCTGCCATGGTAGTTATTGGTGCCCGACTGGGAGACGACGTTTAGCGCGGCTTCGAGCGCACCACCATATTCGGCATCGAACCGGTTCGTAATAACTTGGAATTCTTTGATGCTATCCTCATTGAAGTTCTGTACGGGCGCACCCCAAATGTCATCGTCTATATCCCCACCGTCTATGATGGTGGTGTAGTTATAACGAGAGTCTGCGCCTCCAATCTGTAGCGGCTGTGTGCCGGTGAGCGAGGTGTTTCGTCCAGCGCCCGGTACGAGCGCCGCCAATGCCAGGAAGTTGCGGGAGAGCAAGGGCAGTTCCGCGATCTCCTCCTGACTGATGGCACCTTCAACTTGCGATTGCTCCGTATTTACAAGCGGCGCAGCCCCTGCGACTTCCACCGTCTCTGTGACCTTCCCCACTTTCAGCGTAAAGTCAACCACCAACTCCTGACCGACGATCACTTGGATTGATTTTCGCTCTTCAACATTGAACCCCGAATGCTCAACTCGAATGGTGTATACGCCGCTTTGAAGCGCGGGCAGGCGGTAGTGCCCTACGCTGTCAGTCACCGTCGAGTTGGCGACGCCAGTCTCATCGTTACGGCCCGTTACCGTCGCGCCTGCTAACGCTCTACCGGCTTGATCGACCACTGTGCCCTGGAGGATTACGTTGCCCTGCTGTGCCGGTGCAGTGAGTGACAGGACTACAACGAAAAGCGTCAAACTCATGATCTTCAAAAAGCTGCTCGGCATAGCATCTCCTCTTCGTTTGTGATATCTGAATTACTGCTGCTCGCACCACTCGGTTTGGACTCATACACTGGAATACCCCCAACGACCGTCATCGTGACAGAAAGATCCTTCAGCTTTTCTGACGCCGTTTCACGAGGGTCTGCTGATAGCACGGTCAGATCAGCGAGTCGACCGACCGCAAGGACACCAAGATCGTGCTCTTGGAAAGCCGCAAATGCGGGAGCCCATGTCATCGCACGCAGCGCCGTCATTACGTCGACACTTTGTTCGGGATGCCAGCCACCGACAGGCGTTCCATCCGCACCCATACGGGTCACCATCGAGTAGAGCGTAACGAGTGGGTTCCCGCTATCGGCAGCCGGATAGTCTGTACCATCAGCCACAATGGCA
>JBAVGI010000615.1:0-2114 GCA_049684755.1 Candidatus Sulfotelmatobacter sp. | reverse complement strand
CGACGGACCCGTAATTCACGCCGGGATGCTCGCTCAGAACTGGGCTAAGTGACTGGTTTCTGGGAAGTGCGTACGCTTCCTCCATCGTCTGGTTATCACGCACGCGCATGTCGACATCCCATCGGATGCCGAGATTAAGCGTCAAGTGCTTGGTGATCCGCCAATCATCTTGGGCGAACATCCCGAAGTATTTGTCCGGCAAAGGTGCCGCTGACGGGTTGATGGACTGCTCAAAGTAGACAGGGTAGGTACTCGGAACCGCCGGGTTAAACGGCGCATCGGTTGTGAACACAAACAGACCAGGTTGCTCCGCGCATGCGCAGTACCCAGTCTGCATGAAGGTTACATCACCTCCCACTTTAATACTGTGCTTGGGGAGCGTGAAGTACAGGGTATCGTACAATTGATTGCGGTGGCGGGTTTCCTCATCGTAGTAGTATGCTGCACCAAGTGTGCCGGACGGTCGAATTTCCGTAGGAGCTGTGGAGTTTGGTGTCGAGTTGGCATCCGTAACACGAAACTGGTAACGGAAGTTATTGACCATATGGGGATTAATAGTCGCGTTTTCCTGCAACATAATCGAGTACGAAGTGCGATATTCAGCCACTCCAAAGCTTTGCGCGAATGTACCTCCGAAGCCTCCTTCCGTGTCGGCACGCTCGTAGAGCCCACGAAGCATTAGCGAATTATTCTTCGATAGCTGATGATCGAGTCGCGCGCTCAGGAGATAACTCGTATCCCCCGACGGAAACGACCCATTGTACTGCGAGAGCGGCGATGACGCCGGAATGGCAACGGTTAAGGGGGTGTTTACGTGGAGATACTCGAAGCCGACAAAGAAGAAGGTTTTGTCGTGCACAAGCGGACCACCGAAGGTTCCACCGGCTCGCTGTTGGCTAAATGGGGCCTTGACCGTTTCAAAGTAGTTCCGCGCCCTGAGTGCGTCAGCCCGAAAGAAGCCATACCCGCTGCCATGGTAGTCATTGGTCCCTGATTTGGAGACGACGTTTAGCGCGGCTTCGAGGGCACCACCATATTCGGCATCGAACCGGTTCGTAATAACCTGGAATTCTTTGATGCTGTCCTCATTGAAGTTCTGCACGGGCGCACCCCAAATGTCATCATCTATATCTCCGCCATCTATGATGGTCGTGTAATTATAACGAGAATCTGCGCCCCCAATCTGCAGCGGCTGTGTGCCGGTGAGTGAGGTATTTCGTCCAGCGCCCGGTACGAGCGCCGCCAATGCCAGGAAGTTGCGGGAAAGCAGGGGCAGTTCCGCGATCTCTTCCTGATTGATGGTACCTTCCACTTGCGATTCCTGCGTATTTACAAGCGGCGTACCGCCGGTGACTTCCACCGTCTCTGTGACCTTGCCCACTTTCATCGTAAAGTCGACAACCACCTGCTGACCGACGATCAGTTGGATGGATTTCCGCTCTTCAACACTGAACCCCGAAAGCTCAACTCGAATGGTGTATGCGCCACTTTGAAGAACGGGCAAGCGGTAGTGCCCTACGCTGTCCGTCACCGTAGAGTGGGCGACGCCCGTCTGATCGTCACGGGCCGTTACCGCCGCACCCGCCAACGCTCCACCGGACTGATCGACCACGGTACCCTGGATGATCACGCTGCCCTGCTGTGCCGGTGCAGTGAATGGCAGGACCACAAGGAACAGCGCCAAACTCAAGGTCTTCAGAAACCTGCTCGACATAGCATCTCCTTTTCATTTGTGTTCATTTGTGATATGTGGATTGCGGTCGCTCGCACCACTCGGTTTGGCTTCATACACTGGAATACCGCCAACGATCGTCATCGTGACAGAGAGATCCTTCAGTTTCTCTGGCGCCGTTTCGCGGGGGTCTGCTGATAGCACGGTTAGATCAGCGAGTCGGCCGACCGCAAGGACACCAAGATCGTGCTCTTGGAAAGCCGCAAATGCGGGAGCCCATGTCATCGCGCGCAGCGCCGTCATTACGTCGACACGTTGTTCGGGATGCCAGCCACCGACAGGCGTTCCATCCGCACCCATACGGGTCACCATCGAGTAGAGCGTAACGAGTGGGTTCCCGCTATCGGCAGCCGGATAGTCTGTACCATCAGCCACAATGGCA
>JBAVGI010000614.1:0-2633 GCA_049684755.1 Candidatus Sulfotelmatobacter sp. | reverse complement strand
ATCACCAGCGTAATCGGCGACGCGCAAAGCAATATCCGCAACATCGGAGCGCATACTTCAAATAGTCAAGCCAGCGTAGAGATCGTCCTCGACATCTCCGACCTCAAACATCTCGAACAAATCATGGTCGGGCTGAGAAAAATCCCCGGCGTACACGAAGTGCAAAGGCTGCAGAAAATCTGATAAGAAGAGATAGTCAAGGGAAGGCAGTATAAGTGGTCTGAGGCGTTGGGAAGCCTCTTTCGATTAGCGAAAAAGAGCTACCGATTGAGACGAATAGTTCCGAGCAGCCTCAAACTATTATTGCTGCTCCATCAGCTATTAGTCTGCTGCCATTAGCACCGGAACTCGAAACAGCGACTCCACAACCCCGACTTCTCGTTCGATTCTCTCGCGAACTTGGTCGCTCAAAGCCTCGCCCGGGGCAGCTACTCTACTCTCCAACACAATGGGAACCTTCTCGGGAATTAGTCGTGCGACAATCTCGAATGATCTTTCCGCTTCAAGCGAAATCGGGTCATGCTTGCTCTCCGAATTGACTTCGCTGATATGCAGTTCTCTGAGCTTTTCTCCAAACTCCCTTAAGATCATGACGGCTTCGCACATTGTTGGATCTACTTGATGAGCGTGTCCAATGTCAAAGCAGAAGCTGGCCTCCGGAAGCCGCTCAAAAATCTTCAGAAGATTACAACGCGTTTGTCCCACTGGCTTGCGCTTGTCCATATTCTCGACACACACGCGATCGCCGAGTTGCCGCCACAGGCCCCAATCTCGAATCGCATCCGGATGGAGTACTAGAGGCCACTGCACAGGAAAACACTTCGCCATTGCGAAGACGGATTTTTCGAGATCGGCAGAGTATGCGCTCGGAAGGTGCACTGAAATGTGCGAGTAGCGCTGCAGCCTCAATGACGAAGAAGCCTCTAGGAGCGGCTTCAATTCGCCTACCCTTAACGCCGACAATTCAACTGCGCTAGTATTGGTCCGGGCTAACAGATTCAGCGCCGATTGAAAATCATCATACGCTACAGCACCGGTGGAAAATCCGATGGGATGCATTCAGAAGACCCCATATTTCTGAGTCAAGGGACTCAACCGTTCGGTGTCAAAAAAAATCTTTTTCAAGGCGCTCGCGAAACGATCACTGAATATCTGCACCTCGCGGAATGTCGAATCTTCGCGAGAATTCTCAGCCCTAAGCACTTTCAGGTGCGATCTCTTTTCGATGTCGCTCATCATGGCCAGAAAATCATTGTAGGCGCCGAACAGATCCTTAACGATCGATGTTTCAATCTTGTATTCGACAACATCGGCGGCAAGGACGTCGAGTGGCGTGGCGGATACTCTCTGCAAGATGTGGTCTTGAAGATAAGCCAGGTTCAGCCTCCGAGCGCCCTTTATATCACTGCTGTCGGTGGAAATCTTTCTCTGCAGGTTTTGATCGAGTTGGCAACTAAAGCAGGTTAACAGTCCCGCAGCAAAAATAAGCTTACGGGACATTCTTAGTTTCGCGTTTCGAAGACCCCAGCCTTCCCCGCCACGATCACGCTGTTTGCTAGCGAAATCGACAGCCATCGTTCTCCAAAAGCGCACAATATCATTGAGAAGGAAACGCGGTACCTTAAACTGGGTGCCGTCATTCTTAACGAGATGCGGTTCCTCATCCAGATACCTCTGAACTATTTCCCTCAAAACGCGTTGATGAGCGCCGTCCGAGCCTACCGAAAGCGACTCCAACAACAGAAGAATTCGCTGCGTTGTGTTTTTGTTGGTGTCCTCCTGACCGCCGATTAGATGGATAAGATGATGGCTAAAGCCCATGTTGCCGAACGTTCCGGTTCGTCCAGGTTCAGCGAAGCGATACTCAGTCTTTCCATCGGCATCCTCGCGACACTCCTTCTTCAGAGCCTCACGAATGTCTTGGGCGATTTGGAAATGAAGTGGCTTGCACTGTCCGTCGATTAGGAATGTCCAATCTAAGTCGCTAACCCAATCAATCCACTCCCCTCGACCCATCGAACCGAAAACAACGAGATTGGTGTCTTCTGATCCGAATTTTTCGCCAACTTTTTCCTTTAAGAGCCTTAAGAGATCGTACTTAGCCTTTTCGGTTTCTTCGTGCGCCCTCTCGATGTGCCTCCAGTCACACCCGAGTGAAGTCGAGAGTCGGAATACGGCGCGCGATTGTTTATCCACCATCAGCGTTTCAGAGTATCACTTTGCCGTCTCACAGCGGAATATTCCCACGCTTCTCCAGTGGGTTCTTGTCACGCTTAGTCTCCAGCATCGCCAAAGCCTGAATCAATTTCCTCCGCGGCCCGGCTGGATAATCGCATCGACAAAGCCGCGATCGGCGGCGACGGTAGTGGGCAGAGCACCCAAGGCGAACCTTCACGTCAATCTGTGCCCCGTCGGGGGACGTCACAGCCGCAAAGCTTACCACAACCGTCTGTGACATCTAACCTTGCCATCCACAGCCTTACCCGCTGACGATGACAGAAGCAGTGTTGAAAAACGATTTGCAATAGGCGAGCGCAAGCTAACTGCTTTGTTTCACGGATTTTGATATCTAAGCTCTTTGAAAGGCGTATTTTGCAGTGAATTTCTTGCTAACGCGATGATTTCCGAAGACC
>JBAVGI010000613.1:0-1706 GCA_049684755.1 Candidatus Sulfotelmatobacter sp. | reverse complement strand
CCGTGCCGGAGATGCTTCCGCTCACGCTCGCCCAGAGCATGGTGGTCGATAAGCTTCCAAGCGCACACAAGACTTTGAAGATTCGGATGGCGGAATGAATGGCTCTGCTCGACATGATTTCTCTCCTCTTCTCTCTAAAGGGGCAGAAGCCCTTACTGGATGGTGATGGGAACGTTGACGCTGGTCTGGTACGCAGACGATCCGCTGCCGGAAGTGCCAGTGACCACGACCGTGTAAGCGCCAGTCGCAGTGCCCGGATCGGTCTTGGCCGAGCCGCCGCCGCACCCGATGACCGTGAATGCGATCGCGAGGATTGCCAATACGCTGAGTGCGGTGTTACGCCATCGACGTTTTGGCAGAATCAAAAGGACCATGCATGCTAGACTCGCGCCGCCTCCGGCCGCGAGCCATCCCGGCCGGCTGGTCAGTTTGCTGCTGGTCGGATGCGCTGGCGTGGTGTTGACGGTGAGTTGAATTTGCCCGGTGCCGGTAATCGATGTGGGATTGATAAAACAGGCAGACTCCGTCAGGGTCGAAGGCAGCGTGCAGGTGAGATTGATGAGATTGGTGTAGTTGTTGGCGACGTTCACGTTGACCGTGGCGATCGCGGCAGCTCCGACGGCAGCAGTCGTGCCCGACGAGGTCAGGCCGAACGGAGAGACCGTCACCGCAATCGAGGGTGAGGTCACTTCGCCGTATGTTGTGTCTCCCTCGTAAAATGCCGTGAGATTATTGCTACCGACGTTTCCGTCCACTTGCGTTGTCAGTGTCGCAACTCCGGCGGCGATAATTGCCAGATTGCCGGCGTTTTCCCCATTCAGCTGGAACTGCACAAGCCCGGTTGGCGTCGGATTACCCGTGCTCGCGTTCGCGACATTCGCCGTCAGCGTTACATTTTGGTTGGGCGCGATGCTCGAAGCCGATGCGGCTACCGCGGCGGTTGCAGCAGACCCCGGCGGCAGAATTTGGATTTCGCCCATCATGCCGCCGTCTTCGTGCTCCAGAATGTGGCAATGGTAGACGAAGGTTCCGATAATATTTGGGTCGCTGAAGTCCATGCGAACCGTAATGCTCGGATAAGGTCCCGACCCACTCCAGTAAGGAATGTCCATTGTGTCGCGCAGCGCAGGGTCGTTCACCGCTACTCCATCGACAGCTATCACCTGGAAGTGGAGCTGGTGGATATGGAAAACATGGTCTTCGCCCGCGCGGTTCTCGACTGTCCAGTCTTCGACCGTGCCGGCATGAACGACAATGTTTGGCGCCTGGCCCATCGTGAACAGCGCCGGTGTCTGTCCCTCTTCCGTGATGTAGAAGTTAGTCGGGCTGTTCGGGTCTGCCGGGTTCTGGAGAACCTCCGAGAAATACAGGTTGCGATGAGCGGCAGGTGTAAGGTTCGCCAGGCTGTTGTTCAGCGTAGTACTCACAGAGCTGCCAACGGAGGGCATTTGAGCGGGAGCCGGAGCGCCGGTCTCGCTCACGATATTGGCGATCGCGCGCGTCGGATCGAAGTCCCCGTCCGGGCCGGTGTTCTGGTACTGAGTGACCAACTGAGCCGTGTCGCCGACATTGGGCGTCGTCACCACAAACTCCCCACGCGCACCAGGCCCCAACTGAAGCATGGTCATCGTACTCGCACTTCCTGAAGAGAGCGGATATCCGTCAATCGCGTATACGTGCATCGGCTGTGCTGTGCCGTTGACGAT
>JBAVGI010000612.1:0-2104 GCA_049684755.1 Candidatus Sulfotelmatobacter sp. | reverse complement strand
ATTCTCGCTCGCTCGATCGAAGAGCCCCTGCGAAATATCGTTGAGAATGCCGGCGAGGATGCGGCGGTCATCCTGAACCAGGTGAAAGCCGGCAAGGGTGCCTACGGCTACAACGCGGCGACCGGTGAGTTCGGCGACATGCTCGAAGAGGGTATTCTCGATCCAACGAAGGTCACACGGCTTGCGCTGCAGAATGCCGCATCCGTCGCGGGCCTGTTGCTCACGACCGAGGTGATGGTTGCCGAGGCTCCGAAGGACGAAGAGCATGCCCATGGCGGAATGGGCGGAATGGGCGGAATGGATATGTAAGAAGGACCGACGCGCGCGGCGCGTTCAGACTGTGAACAGGCGTCGAAGGTTGAGCAGGATCTTCTCTCAGCGTCGGGGCTCGGCGAATGCGCGGAGGGCATCAGGCGGACGATCCGGGGGCATTCGCTCGGGCGGCGAGCGCCATGGCGATCAATGCCCAGCCGCCAAAAATCATGTTGATGCCGATGATGATTCCGAGGGCCCACACGGCCGAGCCGGGCAGTCCGGCGAGGATGATACCGCCCAAGGCGAGATCGAGGATGCCGCTTGCGAGCATCCAGTGCCAGCGTCCGGAGAGGCCCCTGCGGTGCTCGAGCGCATATAGGATCGACACGATCCCCTCGAGGATCAGGAAGGCGATGAGCACCACCGTGAGCGAGAACGTGCCCTGTAGTGGCCAGCCGAGCAGCAGGGCTCCTGCAACGATTCCGACGAGCGCCGATATCAGCGACCACCAGAGGCCCGGAGCATGGCGGGCGCGAATCGTGGCGATCAGGCCGACAATACCGCTCAGCAGCAGGATCCAGCCGAGGAGGAAGGTGGCCGCGAGAGAGGCGAGAACCGGAACGATGATGGCAAGGGTGCCGAGGATGAGGAGTGCAATTCCTTCCGACAAGAAGAGAACCCAATGGTGGCCAACCGTCTCCCGGAAGACCGAGCGCAGCTGCTGAGCGTCATTGGATGGATTGGTAGCCATGGGTCGCTCCTCTCACGATTCGACTCGTACGCGAAGCGAGTATACCGCGACTTGATACCCTCGCAGGTCCCTCTAGCCCACCGTACGCAGATCCAGCACCATGCGCACAAACCACAATTCCCTTAGGGAGCGGGCATCGTAAGATTCAACTTCGAGCCGATTTGGGGAGAAATACGATGAAACAAAAAGCCGGCGTTTGGATCGATCATCGAAAGGCGGTGATTGTCTTGGTGAACTCCACCGGGGAGTACATCGGGCTCATTGTCTCAGCGGTTGAAAAGCACTTGGAGCGCTCAGGGGACTCGCCTCTGAAGGGGCGATACGAACCCCTCCAGGTGCCGGCAGACGATAGTCGCCAAAGGGCACTCACAGGAAGGCTCAATATCTACTACGACGCCGTGATTGCGGCCCTTCGCAACGCCGAGACCCTGATCATTTTTGGTCCGGGTGAGGCCAAGGGCGAGCTCAAGAAACGGCTGATCAAGAACAAGCTCGGCGGACGAGTCGCCGCGGTTGAGACTGTCGACAGGATGACTGATCGACAGATTGCGGCCAAGGTACGCGATTATTTCGCGACCGGCTCGTCGGCCAAGGGGCCGATAGTCGGTCGCCGAAGCGCAGGGCTCAAAGGAAAAAGGCAGTCACCTGCACGCAACGCCGCGCGGGGCGGTTGATGGCGCGCGAGTGTTATGATTATGAGCGAAGTGAAGGCCGGAGCGGCTCTACCGGGGCTCTATCCGCCGAATGCAGACAGCAAGGCGCGCTATGAAGCTGCGAAGCAGGTTTCCCTTGTCAATTTGCCAGTGGCGTGAAGACGCGTTTCTGGCCCTTACACGGCGAATGTCGGCGGTTCGATCCCGTCAGCACCCATCGACATTGTCATCTTTCTCCGCGGCGCGATTGCCGGCGCCTGACGGGGCCTCCTCGAAGACATCGATCAGCCGGTCGATGAGCGTCACGAGCTGGCGAATCTGCCTTTCCATCATGGGTGGTACCGTATCGAGCAGCTGCGGCTGCTCGCGTACCTTCCGCAGCAATTCGACGCCGGCACGCAGGGGCGCGAGCGGGTTGCGCAGCTCATGGGCCAGAGTCTTGATC
>JBAVGI010000611.1:0-1803 GCA_049684755.1 Candidatus Sulfotelmatobacter sp. | reverse complement strand
CTTCATGATTTGGGAATTCCGCTGCCATCAAACGAAGGTCAGTTTCAGTTTTAGTTATATTGAATTTGAGCCATGCTTTTCGACACACGGCTTTGTCATCGACAGGAGCAACCCAAGTAAATCCTCGTGAGCGGGCTGCGAGTGCGACAGTGAGAAAATCTGTTTGGATCGGTTCAGTCATATCAGTCACTTTCTAATTATTTTCCGTAGAGCGCAGAGGCCACAGCGGCCAGATCGTCGGGGTTCAATCGTTCGAGCAGATCATTGACTGACCTAGTCGTTTTGAATCCAGTCGTTGCAGTCATTCGTCGAAGGGCCTGAATCTTATCAACAACGGCCTGTTGTTCAGTTGTAAGGGTGGTCATTTCTTCCTCCGTGCGTCTAGTTGAAGGATGGTGTCAACACATGCGGCGAAACTGGCGACCTCTAGCATCGTTTGATAATCCAATTTCGTTCGTCCCCTGCCGTCCATCCTGTTCATAAGCCTCAGCAGGGGGTAGCGTGATTCCGTGAGGCCCCGTCGTTCTTTTGTGGTAAGCGATATTTTTCTAATTGGTGCCATCGCGGCTGCAGCCATAGTTCCTCCTTGAATTAGTTCCCGTACCAAACTCCCAACCATTCGACGAGAGAGTCGAATGTTGTGAAGTGGTTTACTTGTGGGAGATGCTGAAATGCGTTTTGCCTATCGGGGCCTACAACGAAAATCTGCTTACGCCACGCGAGAGCCATTCCTAACTCCACCATGCGAGCGCAACTCAGCAACCCTCTTGATGCCATCTCCTTGTCAGAGAAGTATTCCGGATCGTTGAACAGCAGGATCGCATCCGCTCGCTTGAGATCGGCGGCATCCATAGCTCCAGCTTCGGCCAAGGTTTCTTGATCCGCGGTCAGCCAACGAGACGTGACTTCATAGCCGAGTTGCTGAAGACGATCAGCGTAGGCACGGATGTCAGAACGCCGAGCCCACGCACCGGCGGGATAGATTGAAAGGTTCATCAGTCCTCCAGAGCGGAACATCTTGTCTGGTGGACTCGGGTCTCTTTCCCCGATCACTGTGCCCAGCGGCACGTCTAGACTTTTACTGCTTAACGAGTCGCCATCTAGAAAGCCTCGCCGTTACCTCTTTACAGCCTGCCCGGATTTAGCAGACCGAAGGGTGCTTCCCTCCATCTTTAAATATAGCACAGGGGCGAAGGAAAAGCAACAACTAGTTTTGAGAGTCCGCTCTGGGAGCCGGGATAGGCCTATGGATGTTCTGTCATGTTATATCTAAAAAACTACCCTTGAGGAGGATGACCATCATGCCACTCCGGGCAGCATCCCTCGGGGTTGGGGTTCTATCGAACCACCTCTTTGTTAGCCGTCGTGATCTACCGAGGCTGTTCTTGCTCGTAAATTCGCAATCCTTCATCCCAGACACGCTGAAGAATCGCTTCGTCACTTATCGTCATTTGCCATCGAACGAATGTCGTAGACTGCCGATTGGTGTCGTTCCACTGTTCTTGACCTACGGGAATACAACCCGCCGCGGTCATAAACCCTTGTAGGTCTTGGTTTCGAGTAGCCGGTATGAGGATTACTGCACGAGTCTCGAACCCCGGCTTCGGGAGCAACGCTCTAAAAGTTTCTAGTGTCGGTGTTTCTTCTTCATTTAATGCATACTTCGGGTTGTACATGTTGCTTCTATCGATGCAGATCATTGAGTTTCCTTTCGCCGTCCTTGGGCATAAAAAGGCCTATCGTGAGTTAGTACGCAGCCATTCATTCGCAGCGGCTGCAGAAACAAAGTGATCCTGTTCGACC
>JBAVGI010000610.1:0-35628 GCA_049684755.1 Candidatus Sulfotelmatobacter sp. | reverse complement strand
ATTCTCGCTTTTGCCGGTTGACAATTGTCGCGCGAGAAGGCACTATGGTTTGGCTTTCCGGACGATTGGACGATCGATGCTGCGGTGCGTCGCTTGTTACCCGATCGTTTCCAGGATGACAGTCGCTTTCGTTTCTGATTTAGGGCGCCCCATAAAATTCAGAATCACCGCGTGATTACTCTGGCCTCCGACTGGATATCATCTCCCCCCGTTCCAGCGAAAATGCCAAAAGAGCGGAGCTATTCGCACCGCGTCTGAGGCCTGTTAAGTGATTCCCCGTAACGTTAGCTATCGCTGATCAATGTCGAGTTCCGTATCCCTGGAGAAGAAACCATGAGAACGTTCAAAGCCAATTTCCGCCTGCTCGCATTTGTTGTTCCTCTATTGGCGTTCGCCATTGCTCCCCAGGACTCTCGCGCCCAGACCGTGTCGGTGTCTCCGGGTGATCTTTCCTACGGCGTACCCACGCAAACGCCGTTTCCCACGTCAGGATTACCTCTCGCCAGCGCTCCCGATAGTGTTACGGTGATTCTCAGCGGAAGCGGTTCGGTCGCTTTCTCAGGGGCAACGGTGGGCACGCCAGGCTCGAATCCGGGCGATTTCGTCATCGAGGGGAATTCCTGCACGGGAACAATCACCTCGCCGAGTACGTGCCAGGTAACTCTGCATTTCAACGCCTCGTTGGCCCCCGCGTCCACCTTGGAGACGGCTACGCTCACCATTAACTTTACGATTGGTTCGAGCCTCGGAAGTCTCACCGTGCCGATGAATGGCGCGTATGGGGCGATCAAACTTTTCAGTGCGCTGGATATAAATCCGTCCCTATTCTCAGGCCTCACCTGGCCCAATTCCGCGGGGAATCCGGTGAATACAGTCCCGGTGAATCTGTCCTGCCCCGCGAATCCCACCGCCGTGCTTTCGTCGACCCCTGATGGATCGGGGAACGTATTTCAAGACAACACGATCCAGATTGCGGACACCATCGGCACTTCGATCACAACTACGACAAACGTTTGCTACGGAGGCGACCCTAATTTTCAGGGATTCACCGGCTTTCCCGCTGGCACGTCCAATTGCTTCCAGTCGAGCTATGAATCGGCGGCCAGTGGTTTCATCGGCCAAAACCCCGATTTAGCAGGTGTAACCGCTCCTTATGGCGTCCAACCATTGAATCTGATGAATGCAGTTTTCCCGCCTGGCACACCACCACTGTATTCCCCGGTGTTGCAGTCTGGCCCTCAGTCGCTCACGGTTCAGCTCACCGATGCCGGCGGTGATCTTGGCGCAGCCACGCTTCACCTGGTAACGAATTGCAGTCTGGCCGGAGTCACGCCCGGCGGCACCGTCACTGGTAATCCCATCAACCCATCCGATCCATCCTCCCTGTCACAAACCTATACGCTTGACAGCGGCCCCGGCCAAAACATTTCGATTGTGGACAACGATGCCCAAGGGCCGCCGCCCACGGGAGCAGTGCCCAGCATTACTGATATCGGCGTGCCCCAGTCGCTCTTCTCTCAACTCGTAGCCGGATCATCGGCTGCCCCGGCGGTTTGTATGCGGATGGCTGGCGAAGTGGATTCTTTGGGCAATCCGATGTGCAAAGGATTTCTGATCCAGTGCACCAGCGGCGGCACAACCAGCGGCAGTAATTGCGATCCGACCAGTCCAAGCACCGCCAGAAGTCTATACGACGCCCTGCAGTTTGCCTCGCCAGATGGGCCGGTAAACGGATTCAACTTCCTTTATGGTCCAGTGGGTAGTCCCGCAGCCGATGCTTGCAGCAACATACTCACAGGCGTGCCCAGCGCCGCCTGCGCCACGGGCACCGGACCGGGCATGTTAATGGGCAGCGACAATTGGCTCTGCGCGCCGGGCCAAACCGCGCCCTGCACTCCGCTGGAACCGAATACAGCGACTTCCACGTCCCCCCCAACTTATTCGGCAGGGAACTGCGACCTTACGGGGAGTGTAGCGGGCGACCTCTGCCCTCTCGATACGTTAACCCAATTTAGAGGTGCGGCCGATGTGGCGCCCGGCGGTACAACCGCCGGAAAGAATTCGATACTCATTCCAGTAGTCAACATGCCGCTACCCTCCACCACGTTAACCAGTTCGTTTCAATCGAACGGATGGGTACAAGCGCCAAATCCGGCAAGTGTTACTTTCACCGCCAACCCGGCGAGTTATAGCCCAGGGGCAATCAATCCGCCCACCAACGGATTTCTTGCGGCGCCTGCTTACAGCGTCACCTACGGCGTAACGCCAGCCGCTAGCCCTCTGCCGGATACTACGTATCCGATTCCCAGCGACACAACTCTGTTCAATCCGACGGTGAACCCAAACTTCGGAACGCCGCTCTGCTCGCCCTCGACCACGCCATCGTTTTCCGCGCCTCCAGTCAACCTAAGCACGTCTGGGGATGGCATTTACAACTTGCACTTCTTCACGACCGACTGCGCTCTCACGGAAGAACTCGTCTTCAATCCGCAGGGATCGCAGCTCACGGATCCCACGGCGAACTGGGCGTCGTTCCGCTACGTAACCTTCGGCGTCGATACCGTAGCGCCTACTTTTTCCTGCAGCTCGCCCAACACCAGCGTCTGGTACAACATGAACCAGACCGTATCGTGCACGGTGACCGATCAAGACTACGTTGCCAACGTATCGGGATCCGGCTTCCTGCCACTGGTAAGCGGCATCCAGGGCAGCCAGTCGGAGACGGTTTCCGTTTCCACAAGCGTGCCAGCTAACAATGTCAATTCTGCAGCACCTACTAATTCATTGCAGGCTTGCGATTTGGCCGGAAACTGCGTCTCTGTGGCTGCCGGTCCATTCAAGATCGATCTGCAGCCGCCAACCATCACTGGGCCTACTCTCAGTCCTGCCGCGCCTTACTATCTGAAGGGACCACCCGTTGCGGTGACGTACGTATGTTCCGATGGCCTCGGCTCTGGCGTCGCCAGTTGCATCGGTACTGAAACCCTTCCCGGCGGCGCAACAGTAAACACTTCTAGTGGCGCAACACTCAACACATCCACCGCAGGAAATTACACCTTCACCGTTACCGCAACCGACAACGCCGGAAATCAAACCACTTCTTCCGTGGCGTTCTCGGTTTCCGCTGCTCCGGCTGCGGACCTGGCCATCGTCGAGCTGCCTGTTACCGACAGCATCGGGCGCGGCAAGACTGGGCACTACTACGCCGGTGTGATAAATCTCAGTTCAGCCACCGCCAATAATGTGGTCATCACCTCGACCTACACCGTTCCGAATAACGTACTGAATGGAAGCTTGAGTGGCACCTACACGTTGGTGAGCTGCAGCCTGTTGGGATGCTCCACTCCGAGCTCCGGAACCAGCTGCTCGGTAAGCACAACGGTTGGGACCAGTACCACCGTCGCGGTTCTCACCTGCAACGTCGGGCAGTTGGTGAGTATCTCGAAGTTGAAAGGCGAGGTCCTGACGGTGAATATTCCGGTGTTGTCCACGGCAGCTGTGAATACGAAGTTCAGCTCCGTCACCACGGTGACCTCCGATAACGATCCCAAGTCCTCAAACAACTCCGTCTCGGAAAGTTACACGGTGACGAAGTAAGGGGCGGTCAGGGAACAAACAGGTAGAACACCCGGTAACGCATTCCCGCACGGGAGAGCGTTATCGGGTGTTCTTTTTGAATGGAGGTGTCGCGCCCAGGAGTGGAAACTCTATTTCGCGGCAGCCGTCATGTGGTCAGCCGCGAACAGGGCGCGGAGATCGGAGCGCTCCATAAGATGTTCCGCACCAGGATCCTTCTTAAGCTCCTCGAATAGGTTGTGCGCCAATTCATACTGGTGGTTCGATTCGCTTGTATTTCCACTTAATCGATCCGCATCTCCGATGAAGTAATGAATGCGGGCGGTTTCCAGTCGTGTTCCAAGCTTCTCGCTGCTGTTCAAGGCAGTCTCCAACTCCTGACGGGCGTGCGCATAATCTTTATTCTTGATCATCGCGGCCGCGAGGTCGACAGAACTACGAAGCGAATAATATTTCAAATGCAGGCCGTCTGCCTGTTGCACAGTGGCGCGCAATTCGCCCACGGCGGATTGCGCACGACCCTCCGCTATAGCAACCCGAGCCAGGTTCATCCTGGCGATTAAAGCATCTTCGCGATCTTTGCTCTTGGCTGCAGCCACAGCGGCTTGTTCGTAAGCATGGTTCGCCGCCTTGTAGTCTCCACCGTAATAGGCCACGTCTCCCTGAGTGTTCAGAAGCTCGCTGTGAACGGTTTCGTTCTTCAGGCCGTTGGCAATCGCGTTTGCCTCGTCCAGAAGCTTGCCGGACTCATTGCCGCGGCCAACCAACGCCAAAGTGTCCGCCAAATTATTAAGGGAGTCCGCCAGCTCAAAACTCTTGTTGTTGGTCGAACGAAAAGCGTTCACGGAATCCTGCATGGCGCTCACCGCCGCTCCCAGGCGTCCCTGATACATCAGCACTTTCCCGATGGATTCGGAAGCTCCCGCGGCATCCTTGGTGTCTGCAGCCTTGCGGGCAACGTCAAGCGCATTCATCAGGTTCGCCAGAGCTTGATCGTAATCCCCCATGGCGGTGTAGACCTCGGCGAGGGCGGTCAGTGTTTCCGATAGATAGAAAGGCTCGTTCAGCTTTTGTCGCAGCTGCAGGGATTGCTGGTAATAAATAAGCGCATTGTCCGTGTCATACTTGGCGAAATATACGTCGCCAATATTGCTCAGGCATAACGCCTGGTAGTTAACGTCATTCGCGTCGCGCTGGATTTGCAACGCTTCTTTGTAGTCCTGCAGCGCCTTGTCGTAATCGCCGCGCGTCTGGTAAAGCACGCCGCGATTAATCAGGATGTCGCCATAGTCCTTTTTAACGCCGATATCGCGCAGGATCTGCAGCGCCTGGTTATAGCTGGCCGTCGCCGCATCCGGCTTACCGAGGGTGATCTGATCCTGAGCCAACTCCGACAAGCTGTTGGCCAGCAACCGCTGCATGCCCAGCCTGCGGGTAATTTCCATCGAGTCTTGAATATTTCGTATGGCTTCATCCGGTTTATTCATCTGCCGGTAGGAAATACCCAGCGCCTGCAGGATGAGCGCCTTTTGCTCCGGATTATCCACCTGAACCGCCAGGCTTAAGCCTTTGCTGAGCGGCTCTAAGGCGGCTTCCGGATTGCCTTGCAGAAACTCGACGCTGCCAATTTGCCAAAGCGCCTTTATGTTCTTGGGATCGGTTTTCAGAATGTTCGCAAACTGAGCCCGCGCCTTGTCGAAATCGCCATTGTCAGAGTAAAGACTCCCCAGCGCATACTCCACATCCGTGTTATCGGGGAAAGTCTTGGCGAGGTTTTCGTAGGCCTCGATGGCTTTCTTGTTGTCTTTCATGATCTGGGCATGGTTAGCCTCGATCAGATATTTCTCAGCCAAGGGAAGTTGCTGGCTGAGTTCCAGGGCTTTGCGCGAATACTGTTCCGCCTGGGTGTCGTACCCGAGAGCCGAGTCGCCTTCGGCCAACCGCGCATAAGCGAGCGCGAACTGAGGATCTTCCTGAATCGCGGCTTGGAGCGCTTTGACCGCGTCCAGATTCTTGCCTTCGCGCAGCAGTTGTACCCCTTGGCTGAAATCCCGGAGGGCGGGCGCAGATTGAGAGGATGGCTGGAACGAACTGGCCTTCAATTCTTTCAAAACGTCCGAAGAGACCGAGAGATTTTGGCGAATCTGATCGGCCAGACGATCCACGGCGACAGGAATTTCCTTCTCACTGGCCGCTTCGATTTTCACCGGCACGCGGCGGTCGCGCTTTAGATCTTGCACAGTCGCATCGATGCGAATCTGGTCGCCAAACTTTACGTATTGGCCCCATACCACGATATCCGCATTGCTGAATTGGGCGAGCCGGTTCACTGTGGATGGATCGATTGCGGCGCTGGGTGTTATGCGCAAATCGGAAAGAACCTGATGCAGGCGTTCCGGAGAGATTGTGCGCAGATGGGCTGACTCTCCCACGTCGGTGCTCAGCATGTCCGCCAAACTCGGCCCCAGCCAATCGAAACTGGGATCTCCAGAAGCATTCCTGAAGGGCAAAATGGCCAGGGACACCGAAGGCGCAGCGGCGCTTTGTCCGTGGGACGGCGAAAAGAGCGCTCCGCGAAATACGTATCCCAGAATTCCCAACACCAGCACAGAGACGATGCCAGCCAGCATAGGCCAATGAATCGTGCGTCCCCAGGGCTCAACGGCCGGCTGAAATCCTAACGTTGCGGCTGCGCGATTTCCTTGCCATGCCTCCAGATCCCGCAGGAAATCCGTGGCCGTCTGGTAGCGCAGGTTCGGGTCGCGCTCCAGGCACTTGCTGACAATATTGCTGAGCGCGCGAGGAATCGTCCCGTCGTGATCGGAGACCGGAATGGCGCGCTCCTGGTTACGCTTAATCAAGCTGGCCACGGCGCTCTCGGCTCTAAACGGCGTCTGGCCGGTCAGCAGCTCGTAAAGAATCAAGCCAACGCTGAAAAGGTCAGAACGCTGGTCCAGTTCTTTCGCCAGCGCCTGCTCCGGCGACATGTATTCCATGGTCCCAACCAGCGCTCCGGTCTGCGTCATTCCGTCGCCCTGAACCGTGCGGGCCAAGCCGAAATCCATCACCAGAATTCGTCCGCTTCGATCGCGCATGATGTTTTGCGGCTTCATGTCGCGGTGAATCACGCCCACGCCGTGAGCGGCTTCCAGCGCGCGGCAGACTTGCTGAATGATCTCAACGGCCTCTTCCGGAGGAAACTTTTTTCGCTTCAGAATGAGCGCGCGAAGGTCTTCGCCTTCGACGAACTCCATGGTAATGAACTTCACACCATCGGCGTCGCCCAAGTCGTAAATGCGGATCACATTCTTATGAGTCACCTGATGCGCCAGCAGTAATTCCTGCTTGAATCGCGCCAGGATCGAGGGATTGGCGGCCAGTTGCGGGCGGATGAGCTTCAGCGCCACCGGACGGTTTAACTCCCGGTCCATTGCTTTATAGACGGCACCCATTCCGCCTTCGCCCAGCAGTTGCAGAATCTCGTAGCGCCCGCCAAGCACGTCGCCAATCTGCAAAACCGCAGCGCTCATCGGGGAGCGAGGCCGCGGGGCCGGAGAGCGGGGAACTGGACTGGCATCAACCTGGGTGGCGTCGTAATCCACCTGCCTGTCCGGCGGAGCTGAGGATGGCTGGGGAAAATCAACTAATGTGGCGTCAGAGTCAACTGAAGAATTTGAGGCAGCACTATCTCCCTTGACGGGAACGCTCACGCCGAGCGTGTTGGCCGAATTGGCTCGATCTTTCGGATCGATCCGCGGATCCCGATTGTGCATGACTCGCCCTGCTGGGAAGAGACTGAAATCCCCAAACGCCGCACCCAAAAATTATTACGAAGTATATACCGCGGGGGGAGGGCAATACACCACGAAGTGTCCATTATAGCAACCTCATTTGGATTTCTGTTCGGCGATCCACTGGTTCGTCCGGGCATCCAGAAGATCGAGGGGAAGCGTTCCCCCGTCGAGCATTTCGTCGTGAAATTTGCGTATGTCGAACTTGGGACCTAATTCTCTCTGGGCGCGATCCCGCAACTCCCGAAACTTGAGCTGCCCGAGCTTGTAGCTGAGTGCCTGCGCGGGCCATGCAATATAGCGGTCGGTTTCAGACTGGATGGTGGGCTCATCGATGGCGCCAGACTTGCGGAAAAACTCCACCACCTGATCGCGCGTCCATCCCTTGGAGTGGATTCCGGTGTCCACCACCAGCCGCACCGCCCGGAACAGCTCAGACGAAAGGCGTCCGTAGTCCGAGACGGGATCTTGATAGAAACCGACTTCCTTACCAAGTTGCTCGGCGTATAGAGCCCAGCCCTCGATGTAGGCGTTAAAGCCCAAACCGTGCTGGCGGAATTTTGGCAAGCCGGTCAGTTGTTGCTGCACCGACAACTGCATGTGATGTCCCGGGATGCCTTCATGGTAGGCAATTGCTTCGTCATCGATAAGCGAACGCTCCGCGAAGTTGGATGTGGCCACCACGACGCGGCCCGGTCGCTTGCCATCCGGCGTGCCCGTCACATAGTGGGTTGCCGCAGCGGCCTGGAAAGGCGGTATGGCTTCAACCGTGACCGGCGACTTGGGGAGCACAGTGAATAATTCCGGCAGTTTCGGTTCCATCTGCGCGATGTAACGGCGGAAGTCGTCGAGAATTTGCTCGGCAGAAGTTGGAACGTATTTAGGATTTGTCTTGAGCGAAGTCCGGAAGGCTGCGAGATCGGCGAACCCTTCTTTCTTGGCGATTGCCGTCATCTCAGCTTCGATCCGATCGATTTCGCACAAACCGAGTTCATGGATCTCGTCCGGCGTCATACGCGTGGTAGTGCGGCCATAAATATCGTTCTGGTAACGCTTCTCACCGTCGGGCAGGGAAGTGATCGCGAGTGTGGTGCGGCCCTGCGGAGCATATTCCGCGCGCAGGAAGACGGCAAAAGTCTTGTAGGCTGGGATTACATCGCCATTGATGGCGTCGGTGATCTGCTGGGTCAGGCGCTTCTGGTCATCGGCTGAAATACTCGCCGGATATTTCTTTGTCGGAATAAGAAACGGGTCAGCGGCGATGATGCCCTGACATTGAACCGGAAGCTTCTCAATCAGGAATCGAACCGGCATGAGCTTGTCTTTCATGCCAGCGCGAAGCACTTCGGTGGTCTGGTTGAGCACGCGTGGAATCTGATGCAGACGCGCAATATAGTCCTCGTAGTGCTTGACCGAATCGAACGGCATCGAGAGTGGCAGATCCGCCAAGCTGGTATGGACGCCATTCTGCTGATTGATCGGCATCTCGTACTCTTTGAGATCGAAGTCCGCAATTCGCTGCTGCAAAACACGAACCAGCAAATCGTGGGAGAGTTGGTCCTGATCAGAGAAGCCGGTTGCTGGAATTGCTTCAATCCGCGCCAGGAACGCCTCGTCGGATTTATGTCGTTCGCCAATTGCCTGTAGCGAATACTCAGCCAGCTTGTCGTTGTAGCGATAATCGCCGTAGGCGGTTGCTCGCTCTGGGAAATTGCGGAGATCCGTCTCGTAGTATTCCTCGAACAGCGCGCTCTGCGCCGCGAGGCGATCGGCAACTGGCTTGAGATCCTGAGCCTTGAGGTCCTGGGTAAAGAGAGATCCGGCTAAGACGGCGGCGAAAAACAAGATTGAGAAAAAGCGCATGGTGTATGCAGCCTACCAGAGCAACCGTTATGTTGAGAAGAAAGAGATTTGCCGTGAGTTTCATTTCATCCACAGGGCGCACTTCAAGAACACCGCTTTCTTCAAGTAGACTAGCTATCCCATGAAGAATGGCCACTCGCACAAACTTAGGTTTTCCTTCCAGCTCAGCATCGCTGCAATCGTACTGACCACCGGGATGATGGCTCAGTCCGTTTCCCCGGAACTCTTGAATGGGCTGAAGTGGCGCCTGATTGGGCCCTTCCGTGGCGGCCGCGCGGTCGCCGTGGCCGGCGTGCCCGGCGATTCCACAACCTTTTATTCTGGCGCAGTCAACGGAGGCATCTGGAAAACCACCGACGCGGGAACTGTCTGGACCCCCATTTTTGATAGCCAACCGGTTGCCTCTATCGGTGCGATCGCGGTTGCGCCCTCTGATCACAAAACCATCTACGCCGGGACCGGCGAGTCCGACATTCGCTCCGATTTGTCCTCCGGAAATGGCGTCTATAAATCAATTGACGGCGGTGCAACCTGGACCCACATTGGCCTTGAGGATACGCGTCAGATCAGCCGCATCGTGATCGATCCGCAGAATTCAAATATCGTTTATGTCGGCGCTCTCGGCCACGCCTATGGTCCCAACGAACAACGTGGTGTTTATAAGTCTGCGGATGGAGGAACACACTGGGAGAAGGTTCTTAATACGGGAGCGGACACCGGCGTTTCCGATCTCGCGATCTGTGCGGGTAACCCACAGCTCTTATTCGCCGGAACATGGAATACTCACCGTCCTCCCTGGAGCACCTATGCTCCTATCGATGGACCCGGAGGCGGTCTCTACCGCTCTCAGGACTCAGGCAAGACCTGGTCTCGCCTCAACGGCAACGGAGTGCCCGATGGAGATTGGGGACGCATCGGAGTCGATGTGGCCCCGGATGGCAAGCGCGTCTACGCCCTGATTCAAGCCAAGAAACCCGGCCTCTACCGTTCCGACGACGGAGGCGATACCTGGACTCTGGAAAATGCTGATCCACGTCTCACCAGCCGCGCCTGGTATTTCAACGGCATCACCATCGATCCGCAGAATCCGGATGTTTTCTATGTCCCGAATGTCGCGCTGTACCGGTCTGAAGACGGCGGCAAAACCATTTCAATTGTTCGCGGTGCGCCCGGTGGAGACGATTACCACCAGATTTGGGTCGACCCTAAAAACTCCGCCAGCATGGTTCTCGGAACGGACCAGGGAACTACCATCAGTCTCGATCGCGGCCAAACCTGGAGCACGTGGTACAACCAGCCCACGGCGCAGCTCTATCACGTGATCACGGACAATCAGTTCCCCTATGTTGTGTACGGTGCGCAACAGGATAGTGGAAGCGCTGCTGTTGTAAGCCGCACGGATCATGGTCAAATCACCCCACGCGATTGGTTTCCCGCAGGCGACAGCGAGAGCGGTTATATGGCGCTCGACGCCAAGGATCCAAACATCATTTACTTGAGCGGAACCTACGGCACCGTGGACCGCTTCGACAGGCATGTTGGACTCAGCCAGAACATCGCTCCGTGGCCGGCGCTCACGTTCGGCTCCGAGATCGATCAGCGTAAATATAGGGATCCGTGGACTCCAGTGTTGCTGTTTTCTCCCATCGAGAACACAACTCTTTATCTCGGCACGCAATATGTGATGAAGACCATCGACGGCGGTTTGCACTGGGAGACCATCAGCCCTGATCTCACCGGATCGACGCAAACACCCGGGGATGCCAAGCCGCAAGGGCCGCCAACCATCGAGAATGCGAAGCAGAGAGGCTTCGGCGTAGTGTTTACCATTGCGCCATCGGCTCTGAATCGCGATCTGATTTGGGCGGGAAGCGATACCGGATTAATTCACCTGACGCGCGACGGCGGAAAAAACTGGAAAGACGTCACGCCCCGAGGTATTTCACCTTGGAGCAAGATTTCCTTCATCGAGTCTTCACACTTTGATCCCGCAGTTGGGTATGCAGCCGTGGATTGCAGCCGCCTCGACGACCGCACTCCCTACCTCTATCGCACCCGCGACTACGGAGTTACATGGCAACTGATAACGAATGGAATTGCGGCTCCCGCTTTCCTCCGCGGAATTCGCGAAGATACAGAGAAAAAGGATCTTCTCTTCGCCGGAACTGAGTTCGGAGTTTACGTTTCGTTTGACGCCGGCGATCACTGGCAATCCTTGCAGCTCAATCTCCCGGTCACTTCCGTTCGCGATCTCACCATTCACGGCGACGATCTCGTCATCGCCACGCATGGCCGTTCCTTCTGGATTCTTGACGACATCACGCCCCTTCGTCAGGCACTGGAGGCTGGAAAAGCCACCTCGTTCTACCTTTATCAACCTGCGCCGGCCTACCGGATCGATAACGATTCTTTCGCGGGCACGCCGCTTCCGCCGGAAGAGCCCACTGCAGAGAACCCGCCGGACGGGGCGACCATTGATTATTTCCTCAAGTCTCCGGCGAGCAATGTCGTGCTGGAGATTTTCGACTCGCAACAGAAACTGGTTCGCAAATTCTCTTCGGAGGATAAACATCCGGAGAAACATCCGCCAATTCCGATTGCCGAGCGTTGGTTCCCCAAGCCTGAAGTTTTACTGAACAATCCCGGAACGCATCGCTTCGTGTGGAATTTAAAGTGGGGAAACTCCGGAGAACCAAGCCCGGATGAGGAATCCGAATTCCGCAATCCCAGCGGCCCTCTGGCTGTGCCCGGAGACTATTCGGTCAGACTCACGGTGAACGGAAAGCCGCAGACGCAGCACCTCAAAGTGATCATGGACCCCCGCTCGCCAGCAACTCCTGAGATTCTTCAGCGGCAACTGGAACTCGGTCAGCAAATATTCGGGGAAACTCTTGAGGCTCGCCGCGCGCTCGCTGTAATCACCTCAGTGCAAAAACAACTGGCAGACGTTGAACAAAAGCTGGGCGAACAGAATCCCGCTCTCAAGTCGGGACTGGCAAACGCTTCTTCCGAACTCGCAGGAGTTCTGTCTAACAAAGACAATAAGCAACAGCAACCCGCAGGACTACAAGACGGCTACAACGAAATGGTTTCAGCTCTGCGTGTCGTCGAGGGCGGGGACCGTGCCGTGCCTGCGCAAGCTGTTGCCGTCTACGAAGAATCCAGCCAGCGCGTGAAAATCGGTATAGCGGCATGGATCAAATTCAAGGAAATGAAATTGCCCCAGCTCAATCAGCAACTCCGCGAAGGAAATCTTGCTCCGATCGCGATTTCGGAAATTGAACAGGAAGTGGAGTTCCTAATGTCCCGGTGAGGCCGCAACACCTTTATTTTATCGAGGATCGATAATTTGAAGTCCCTTGACCGGGGCGAAGTGCCGTCTGTTAAATGTGGCCAGGTGGCTGCCCCGCTCCACAGCTATAGCGGCCACGATCAGGTCGTAAGCCCCAATCATTTTGCCGGCCGATTGCAACTCCGCCCAAATGCGCGCATGTTCGTAAGCGGTTTGCTCGGTGTAGGGGACGATAGGTAGCGCGCTCACGATAGTCTCCAGATATCGCCGACGTTTCGACCTCTGTGGCTCGACGGCGCGCTCCACGCCATGCCAAAGTTCCGCAACCGTGATGGCGGCGATTTCAAATTGATCGTGGGGCCGCGATGCGACCCAACTCCTCAGATTGAAAACACCCTTTTCCCCTTGAATCACTACATCTGCATCGAGGACGATTACCACTTGTCGACCACGGGTTTTAGCTTTCGCCGTGCCGCTTGCAGGTCGTGGCGCCAGGCGCGTGCCATCTTATCCGGTAACTCAGCGCCGGCTAGCACCTCGGCGAGGTCTCGACCCGAGCAGATTCTTGCCTTGTCCGGCACCAGCCGCGCCAAGGGCGCACCATTTCTGAGAAGAACAAAAGTGACATCCTGGTAGTGGGCGCGGTTGACACAGTCCGCGAAATTCCGGGCCGCTTCCGTAACGCTAATGAAGGTAGTCTTCATAGAATCATATTATCAGATTCTATGTAAAACCCTTTGGATTTCCGACATGCGCACCCGTGCTACCAAACCCTGCACGCTTTCACCGCCACCATGGGCTGTCCCGCTTTACAGCCGAACGCTTTGCCAAACTCCGGCATGCTGACCAGAACCCCGTTGCGCGAAAGCGGTCCGGCGAATGAGGATCGGTCGTCGCGATCAGTCGCTCCAGTTCGGGACGCCATACTGCGCACCAATCCTGCGCGAATCCGAGAAAAAACTCCTGCAGCGGCATATATCCGCTGGCGGTCTTCTTATCCAGATCTTGCCCCTGCGTTGCGGCGTGAGCCAGAAATGCCATGTAGGCCAGGCGCATCCCGCCGTTGTCCGCCGTATTCTCGCCCAGTGTGAGTTTGCCATTGATCTTCGTATCGCCCACGCTGAACTGGCTGTATTCGTCCACAATGCTACTTTGGTGTGGTTTGCGTTCGCGCCGAAGCTTTCTCCACACTAGTATCCGACGCCGCCGGATCGTATCATCGGGAGATCGGGGCGCAGACGCTATTCCATGACTCTGTTTGAATCGTCCAGATCCGATCGCAGCGTGGGTTCTGCAACTGCTTCTACGATGGTCGAGGTCCTGATCCCGATCTGGCAACGCGTGCTGCAACGGCCCTCGATTGGGATCGAAGAAAATTTCTTCGACATCGGTGGCAATGTTGAGTCCGCCGATATTCTGTTTGCGGAGATTGCTCGACGGTGCGGCAGGGAAGTCCCCACCGCTACTATCTTCCAGGCTCCGACGATTGCGGCATTGGCTTCTCTGCTGGAACTACCGGGCCTTCCGCCGTTCTCTCCCTTCGTCCCTTTGAAAGCTGGCGCTGAGCATCCGCCAATCCTCGTTGCTCATGGTTTGGGCGGCCGCGCCAGATTCTACGAACTCGCAAAGCACATTCGCACCGCTCATTCCATCTACGGAATTCAGGCCCGAGGAATCGATGGCAGGGAAGAACCGTTTGATCGTATTGAAGACATGGCGCATTTTTATCTCGAGGCCTTGAAGGTTCTTCAGCCCGAAGGTCCCTACGTGCTCATCGGTTATTCATTCGGTGGTCTGATTGCTCTGGAGATAGCCCAGCGTCTGTCTGACGAGGGCAAACATATTCAACTCCTGGTGCTGGTGGATGCCTATCCTCATCCGCGCCAGATGTCGGGACGCCAGCGTTTGCGCCTGGGCATGCAGCGAACGAAACGCCGTATCTCCCAGATGATCCAGCAGCCTCTTCCGGATGCAATTTCGTACTTCGTTGGCGGACTTAAGCGTCGCTTCGGTCTCGCGGAAGATCATGCTCGCAACGCTCAGTTTCCCAAAGCTTCTCCGTTATCCCTTGCGCAAACCACCTTGCAGGTGAAAAGGAAAGCTTATGTCGCTTTGGCGCGGTATCGACCGCGCCCTTATCGTGGGAAAATAAAATTCTTGAAGAGCGAGAGCGATCAGTACTTTCCTGGCGATCCGGTGCCGGTTTGGGCCAATTTGGCAGCTGACTTAGACGTTGAGACCGTTCCAGGCACTCATCTGGATATGGTAACGGCCCACTTCGAAAGCCTGGCCGGGGTGCTTACCCGTTACCTGCAAGAAGCGTTTTCTCAGAAGTCGATCGAACAAACTGCTGAAAAACTTGGCGATGCCCACGGGGCCATATCACATCACGAATAAATTGAGACCATTTTTCTTTAACCTGATGCACCTATTTTGCCTATCGGCGTTCGTCCTTTCCGGCGCACTATTTTCCGGCGGATGCGACCGGAAGCAAGATTCCCCTGGCAAGCCCGCAACCCCGCCGCCGGCGCAAGCAGTCAGGCAGTCCGAATCCCTCGCGAAGGCTCAAGCCATTCCAGATTGTCCCCCAGCCGAGGGGCCGGACGTGTCGACTCTGTCAGAAAAAACCGATCACATTGTCATTCTTAAGTGGAAAGCCAGCGCATCTGACCCCAAGCATCCTGATCCTGTTGGATATTGCTTGTATCGCAGCCTGCACGGCAAGCGTCAGCTACTTCAACGGGTCAATATCCATCCCTTGCCGCAAACGGCATGTACCGATGATCTGGTGGAGAATAATAAGAAATACGATTACAGAGTGATGGCAATCAGCAAGAAACAAATTATGAGCCGTCCCTCAAATGTAGCCCGTGCGGAAATTCCAAAGGATAAGCCGCGAAAGCACACTGAGGAGGCGCCCCCACTGTGCCGGGCAGCGGACGTGCGGAAATAGTGCGAAAGATTGTCTTTCACAATCGCGGCTTCCTTGGTGAGTTGAAATTTTGCTTAATTAAGAAGCAGCTGTAATCCCTGATTTGCCGAAGTACCAAAAAAATCGTGCCGAGTATATCGAACCGAAATTTCGTTTCTCAATGGTCGCCCATGTTTCGCTTTGGCGGCCTTATCGCGCTTTCTGTGGCGGTTTGGTTTCGGCCGCTGGTTTCCTCATTTGCTCTTGCCTACCGCGACAGTGAATACACGCATATCCTGCTGATTATTCCCGTGAGCCTGACTTTGATTTTTCTCGATTGGAGAACACCGCGGGAAAACTCCAGGCTCGGTTTGATCTTCGGCACAATCATGATGGCGTTAGCGCTGGCGGTTGCTATCGCCATGCAACTAGACGTTGCCCCTCTTCATCCCGATGAGCGGCTTTCACTGAATATGGTGGCGCTCGTCCTCTGGTGGATCGGTGCCTTTGTGTTCTGCTTTGGTCTTTCTGCTTTTAAACGCGCCGTCTTTCCCCTTGGTTTTTTGTTCTGGCTCGTTCCTATTCCGCAAGTCTTGTTAGAGCCTATCGTGCGTCTGCTGCAAGAAGGCTCCGCTGCGTCTGCCGATCTGATCTTCGCCATCGCAGGTGTTCCCGTCGCCCGGGAGGGAACGATCATTACGATACCCGGATTAGTCGTTGAGGTGGCGCGAGAGTGCAGCAGTATCCGTTCCAGCCTGATGCTGGTGGTCACGACGATGGTTCTTGCGCAGATGCTTTTACGTTCTCCCTGGCGCAAGGCCCTCGTGATTGCAGTGGCCATCCCTCTTTCGGTAGTGAAGAATGGACTTCGGATTTTTGTTCTTGGAATGTTGGCAACGCGTGTCGATCCCAGTTACTTAACGGGAAGGCTGCACCATGAGGGCGGAATCATTTACTTCCTGATCGCACTGGGAGCGATATTTCTGTGTCTTTGGATTGCCCGCCGTGGCGACGAGAAAGTGCTAGTCTCGCCGTGACGGATTGATGCCCAGGAATTTTGCAGCTTAATTTTATCGATGGGCAAGACCGAAGCTCACAGCCGCCGCCGAGGAGCCCATATTCAGCATCGAGACCGCGCGCTCAAGCCTGTGATGTCCTGTCTTATGGAAGAAGTAGCTGAGTCCGATGACGCCGGCGGTTTCCCCGGCAAAGTTCATCGCCAAGCCTGTCGTGCTACCCGCGAATACTCGCGTGACGGGATTCAATTCCTGTCCGCCGTTCCGCAAGTTGTCTCGGGTTACGACGAAGTCGGCGGCGCTGAAGGCTGCATTCGCCGCGAACAGAAAGCTGTTCTCACGATCCCAGAATCGATGGCTCGTAGTCTCCGGAATGCTCGCTGGATGCACCGTTGTCGCTGACGTGGAAAACGGCTCCCCTAACGATGCCGGTCTCAGCAGCGCCATGGAAACCTGCTGCGCATTGGCGAAGCCACAAAAAGCGAAAACCGCCAGTAGTATCGCTGCCCGGGGCCGAACGATCGTGCCAATCAATTTTGTCAGCATAACGTTAGTGATCGGCGGCATTGGCCACCTGTACTAGTACTAACGGAAATGCCGGGCCCCGAGAATGGCCCTTACGTGCCACTAACATTCATGTGTTACTTTATCGAATGCAAGGATGTTACTGAAGTAACGATACGTGCCAGTATTCTAAAACATGCCAAGAAGGCGGGAACGGCGGGCTAAATGGCAGTGAAGGAACATCCTGGGATGCGTCCAAACTCTGAGGATAAGGAGTTCTGACGAGGCTCGTCAGAACCCTCCGGCACAAATAAAAAGGGAAGCATCAGGACCGGCCCTGATGCTTCCAAATGGGGAAAGTGAAACTTTGTCCTAGACCTCGAACTCTTACGGTACCGCTGCCACTACCGGCGGTGTCGAGCGAGCACTTTCCTGTCCGCTGGAATTTACTGATGTGGCCTCGTAATAGTAGGTCTGACCAGCAACCACTGTGTTGTCGGTATAGGCGGTGTTTGCATCCACGCCAGGATTTATTTTGGCATAGGTGCCGGTAGCGGTCGTGCTGCGGTAAATGTTGTAGCCAGCCACGTCGCTGCTGGCATTCCAGGAGAGATTGACGCTGTAGGTAGTTGCGGTTCCAGTCCCCGTTAGCGACGCTCCCCCTGACGAACTGTTGGCGTTGCTGGCAAACGCCAGTGTGCCAGATTCAGCTCCGCTGCTGGTCGGCGTAAAGGCCACGTTGAATGTGACGCTCTTTCCGGCAGCGATGGTCATCGGAAACGCAGCGCCCTCCAGGATGAATTGCGAATTGCTGCTGCTGTCGGAGGACACGGTCACAGCAGCACCCGAGGCGCTCATCGTGATGGATTCAGTCTGCGTAGTCCCGACCGGAACGCTGCCGAAACTCACAACTGCGGGACTCACAGTCAACTGGCTCGTCGCTGTCGCAGTGCCCGTGCCCGTAAGCGATTCGGCAGGCGAGGAACTGGAAGCGTTGCTGGCGAAGGCGAGCGAGCCAGACTCCGCGCCGCTGCTGGTCGGTTTAAACGCTACGCTGAACGACAAGCTCTGGCCAGCGGCGATGGTTAAGGGAAAACCAGCCCCCTGCAGAGAGAATTGCGAGTTGCTGCTGCTGTCCGCGGACACGGTCACCGCCGCTCCTGAGGCGCTCATGGTGATCGTTTGCGTCTGCGTGGTTCCCACCGGCACGCTGCCGAAGTTCACCACCGCAGGGCTCACGGTCAACTGGCTCGAAGCCGTCGCAGCCGTTCCGGTGCCCGTGAAAGGTACGTTCAAACGAGGATTAGAAAACAGAGCACTTCCGCCGACCATTCCCGCAGACTGCGGGGTAAACGTCACTGTCAAAGTCACGCTCTGCCCACCAGCCAACGTCAGAGGCATGCTTAGCCCGCTAGTGGAAAATTCGCTTCCGATCGTCTGCAAACCCGAAACTGATACTTTCCAGGTACGAGCGTTAGTCAGCGTAATCGTTTTTGTGGAACTGGATCCCACCGCTACCTGGCCAAAAGAAACACTGGCTGGACTCGCCACTATGACGTCGCTCTTTACCCCTGATCCATCGAACTGAAGCTGAAGGGTTGGGTTTGCAGCGTTGCTCTTGAACGTCGTGTTCCCTCCGGCCCATCCCGTCGCGGTCGGAGTGAACGTGACACTGAGGTCGATGCTCTGTCCCGCGGCAAGCGCAACCGGCAAGCTCATCTCGGGAAAACCGAATTGACCTTCACGAACGAAGTTCATTGCCGTGAGCGTCACGCTGCTCGCGCCGGTGTTGGTCAGCGTGACGACCTGAGTTTCCGTCTGTCCCACTGGGACGGTGCCAAAGTGTAAAACCGACGGGCTGCAGGTTAATTGTTGCGTGGCTGTTTGCGCGCCCCAGGAGAACGTTGTGGCGAATACGATCACAATGACGACGAAGAGGGCGCGAAGAGAAAGGGGCTGAGATATGGACCGGGGGAGTCTCATGGCAACCAGTGTGATACGAATCCAGCGAAGTGAAAAGGTCTCGGTAGGGCAGGCTTACAGTTGGCCGTTCGTACATCGGCCCTGACGCTGCATAAATTAAATTCCTCTGAAATGGCACTGTTTGCGCGGGAGCCCGCGTGATCGCCTGATGCGGAGAAAACTTGGAAGGTAGCCGCAGAGGTCTCGCACATTCCAACACAAAGGTTTTAATACCGGGGGCCGAACAGAAAACCACAGCTTGTTATGGCGCCGGAATCTGAACGTTGGAAACGACGTTCGAGTAGCCGCTTTCTTCGCTGCTTGAATTCACCGCGGTGGTTGCGTAGCAATAGTTCGTGCCGTCGGTTACCGAACCGTCGGAATACGTGGTGAGCGTGTCCAGCGTAGATCCGTTGATCTTCGAATAGGACCCGCAAGAACTTGTGTAGATCGCTCGATAAACGTTATATCCGGAAATATTGGGCGAGCTGCTCGCACCCCAAGACAAGCTCACGCTGTGAGTCGGTGCAGCCGTACCCGTACCGGTGGCAGCCGCGGTGGTCGTCACAGGCTGCGCATTGCTGGTAAATGTCAGCGTCGCGCTGGCCGCGCCTGCCACTTGCGGACTGAAGGTCAAAGTAAAAGCGGCACTATGTCCGGCTGTAATGACGGCTGGCAACGACAAGCCGCTGATGGTGAAGCTCGAGTTGCTCGAATGGGCAGCGGTCACCGTAACGTTTGCCCCGGTGGCGTTAAGACTTCCTGAGGCGGTCCCGCTTGCGCCCACGAATACGCTTCCCACTGCAAGAGTAGCCGGAGTAGCGCTTAACAGTCCCGCCGCGATCGTCGCCGTACCCGCAAGAGGGATGGTCAGGGTCGGATTGGTACCGTTCGAAGTGACGGTCGCGTCTCCACTGGCGCTGCCCGCCGATGTAGGAGTAAAGGTCACAGTGAAGTTCGCGCTCTGTCCCGCCCCCAAAGTCACCGGCGTTGAAAGCCCACTCAACTTGAACCCTGTGCCGCTCGCCGCAACCTGAGAAATCGTCACGCTCGAACCACCGGTATTCGTCACGGTCTCTGACAGGGCCTGGTTGTTACCCACCTGCACAGTTCCAAAGTCAAGGCTTGTGGGGTTCGCTCCCAGCGCCCCGGGCGCAACTCCCGCTCCGGAAAGCGTCATGGATAAAGCGGGGTCAACTGCATTTGAGGTGATCGCCAGATTACCGCTCACACTGCCGGTCGATAATGGAGCAAATATGATGCTGAAGATTGCATTCGCGCCCGCATTTAGCGCTAGCGGAGTGGAAAGCCCGCTCAAGCTGAATCCCGTGCCGCTCACCACGGCCTGCGAAACAGTGACGCTCGATGAGGTGTTGTTGGTCAGTGTAACGGTCTGACTGCTCTGGCTGCCTACAGTCACGTTGCCGAAGCTATCGCTAGTCTGATTGAGGACGAGTTGACCGTTGCTCACCCCGGTTCCGGATAGGGACACAGTCGCCGCACTGCCGGAGGCATTACTGGCAATGGAAACCGTGGCGCTAAATGCGCCCGCCGCATTGGGAGTAAAAACTATACTGATCGTGGAATTCTGACCAGCCGCGACAACCGCCGGAAGGCGGGGTGAACTTAACGTGAAATACTTGCTCGAAATCGAGACGCTTGCGATGTTCACGGGAACCGCACCCGTGTTCGACGCAGACAAAGTTAAGGTTTTGCTCGTGCCCGCCGTGACACTCCCGAAATCCAGACTGGCGCCGCTTAGGACTAAACCGCCGACTTGCGTTTGTTGGGTCGTCGCTGGCTTCGCTGCGCTGAACCCCTGACAGCCAACCATTGCGGCCAGCCCTAGAAAAATCAGCACTACACCTGCACAGGAGTTCTTTGCGGCGCGAAATGAAAGTGTAAGAGTGCGTCTTGCCATAAGGAGTCTCTAGAAAATCTGCCGCTGATCGTGTTGCTGTACGGAATTAAGTCTGAGTTCCCCGACTGGATTCGAGTAGATTTCCGAAGGTCATAACCAAAAACGCCACAAGGCCAATCAGCGAATGCGAAATTTCATCCCGGTGACGCGTCTTTATCAAAGCAAGTGATAGGTTTTTAACGAAGCAAAGGAATTGCACTTGATGAACCAATCGCCGCGCACGTGAGGACACGCCCGCTTGGCCATGTACCCCTATGGAGTCGAACGACTCCCTGCCTCTCGACTCTCCCCGGCAATCGTCAGGCTCTACAGCCTCCACCTTCTTGACGCAACCCTGCTCAATAGATCATCATGCGCGGTGCTCGTACGGCGGAGATGGCCGCCGGACCGCGCGGAGGCTTCCGATGTCCACACAAACTCGTACCACTGAAACCAAGGCCCGCAGCTTCGGGGAAAACATTGAAAGCGACCTGGCGTCGCGATTTCTGCGCGTGGTGGAAGTTGCCGCAATCGCCTCGGCACGAACCATGGGTCAGGGCGAGCGCAAGCTCTCTGACCAGGTCGCCACCGAGGCCATGCGCCGCACCATGGATTCCATCCCCATGCGCGGAACCATCGTCATCGGCGAAGGCGAACGTGACGAAGCGCCGATGCTTTATATCGGCGAAAAAGTCGGCGCGGAATTCACCGACGGACGCGAAGTGCCGGAGGTCGACATCGCCGTCGATCCGCTCGAAGGCACCAATCTCTGCGCCACCGGCGCGCCCGGAGCGATTACCGTGCTCGCCGCCTCCGAACGCGGAGGCCTGTTGAATGCTCCCGACTGCTACATGGAAAAAATCGTGGTCGGTCCTTCTTGCAAGAACGCCGTCGAACTCGATGCGCCGGTCGCCGACAATCTCAAGAACATCGCAAAGCGATTAGAGCGTGACGTAGAAGATCTGGTCGTGATCGTGCTGGATCGCCCGCGCCACGAAAAATTGATTGCCGATATTCGGGCGGCGGGGGCCCGCATTCGCTTGATCGGCGATGGCGATCTTTCGGCAGGCATAGCCGCGGCTGTAATCGGCACTGGCGTTCACGCCGTCATGGGTTCAGGTGGTGCGCCCGAAGGCGTGATTACCGCCGCCGCCATCCGTTGCCTCAACGGATATATGCTCGGCCGCCTGGTCGTCAAACCCGATCAGGAGGAGCGCCTCGCCCGCATGGGCGTCAAGGATAAGAATCGGATCTACGAAGCCGAGGATCTTGCTCCCGGCAAGCAACTCATCTTCGCCGCCACCGGAGTCACCGACGGCGCTTTGCTGAAGGGCGTTCGCTTCTTCGGCGAAGGCACGCGAACTTCATCCGTCATCCTTACTCAACAGACCGGCAAGGTGCGCTTCATCGAAAGCATCCACTTGGAAAAGGGGCCGGATGTGAAGGTAAGGTTCGCGTAGCACCCCTTTGCGAACCTGCATCGTTCTTCAGAGGAGGAAGCCGTGCGGATCATTTCATTTCGAGTAATCCCCATCGCTCGCGTACTCTCCATCGTTTACGGCGCGTTTGGCCTTACCTATGTGCCGACGCTGCTGCTCTTCGGTGTGAAGCAAATGATACTGCCCGTCGGAATCGTTGCCCCGCTTGTCTTTCTCAATCTCAATCTTCGCTTCGCGTCGCCGACTCACTTTGCGACCGGAGTGCTGTCTTCGCTGGGTGCTACTCTTTACTATGGCCTTGACGGGATGGTTGACCGGGGCAGTCGCCGTTTTGACGTTTAATTTCGTGGCGAGGCTTATGGGCGGAATCGAAGCGTCCGTATTAGTGAGGGAGTCCCGTGCGACGGAAGTATCCCTACCTGCTTCTTCCTGACGACACCGTCGCGTCCGGGAATAGTTTGCGTTGATTTGTTGATTCATCTAGACTATTCATCTAGGTTGTAGGAGGCGCTACTTATGCGCACCATCGGCTTATTCGAAGCGAAGCAGAAACTATCGGAGCTCGTGGAGCGTGCCAGCGAAGGCGAACAGATCGGAATAACGCGGAGGGGCAAACTTGCGGCCATGATCGTTCCCGCGCGCACCAATATCAGTTTGAAGGAGGCTTTCGCCGACATTGAGCGGATCCGCAAGCGTGTCAAACCCCTGCCCAAGGGCGTGACGATCAGGAATCTAATCGAAGAAGGCCGTACGTGAAGCGATTTGTGCTGGACGCTTCCGTGGCGCTGGCCTGGCTTCTGGACCGCCCGACGGCGCCATATGCCGATCGTGTCAGACACCTATTGCTAGGCGGCTGCCGGGCAGTCGTTCCCGCGCTCTGGCAGTTAGAGATTGCGAATGGATTTATCGTCGCCGAACGGCGTGGCCTGCTGACTTCTTCAGAGACAGACGAAGCCTTACAAAACCTCGACGTCATAATCGCGGAGGCCGTAGAGAGCAGTCGCGATATTCTTTCAATGCGAAGCGTCATACGCACCGCTCGCGAGTTCCGCCTTACGGCTTATGACGCCGTTTATCTGGAGACTGCGGTTCGGCAAGAGCTGCCACTAGCAACACTAGACCGACAGCTATTGTTAGCTGCCTCCAGGGCTGGAGTCGAAATCATTTCCTAATTTCGATTCCTGAATCTCCCATCCTACTTCAGATACTCCGAGCCTTTCTTCAGATCCTCGGGAATATCGGGGAACGGCGGGAATTCCTGCGAGAACCCTTTGTACAAACTCACAGTCACCTCAGCGCGCAGGTTTCCATCGTGCACCGCGATCTTATGCGGATGCCCCTTTGAATAACCTTCCCACAACGAAACCCCGGAGTAGGCGCCATCCTTGCGCAGGATGTAATACGTCATATCGATGAAGCGCAGCTTGTTCATGTCGCTGTTGTAGTTGCGGACGATGCGCTTCAGCGCGTCCATGCCCGCTTCCTGGGGAGACATGCCATGCCGCATATTTTCGACGATCGTATGCGCGCCCGCGACTTTGATATTTTCTTCGCCGCTGCCCGTCGCGCCCGCCGAACCCACGTCCTGATCCGTATAGCAGCCAGCAGCGATAATCGGCGAATCGCCCACCCGGCCCGGCAACTTGAACGCTAATCCGCTCGTCGTGGTGCAGCCGGAAATCTCTCCCTTATCACTCAGGGCAGAACAATGAATGGTGCCCGTGGGTGGAAAAAGAACTTTGCGAACCGCGGCCAATTGAAATTCGGGCTCGATGCCGAGGTCGGCAGCGCGCGCCTGCATTTGCTTGACACGCTCTCGCCATAATTCCGCCTGCGGGTTGTCCTTGGCCGGCTCCGTCACCGGAGGCTGCCAGTGCGGATCGGCGAGGCCCGGCCCCCACCAGTCGTCGTTCGAGTGAAACTCCTTCCATAGCAGCCAAATCCTGCGCGAACGTTCGGTCAGCAAGTTCTCGCGCGGAAAGCCCAGCGCCACGGCAAACCGTTCCGCGCCTTCGCCCACCAGCATCACATGGCCGGTGTGCTCCATCACGGCCTTCGATACCAGCGACACATTCTTGATGTTGCGCACGCCGCCCACCGATCCCGCGCGCCGCGTCGGTCCATGCATGCAGCAGGCGTCGAGTTCAACCACGCCTTCTTCGTTGGGAATTCCGCCAAGCCCGACGGAATCGTCATTGGGATCGTCTTCCGGACCTCTCACCACCTTGAGCGCGGCATCGAGTGTGTCTCCCCCGCCTTTCAAAAAGGCGAACGCATTCTCGAGATAAGCGTAGCCGTTGTTGGCGCAGATGATGACCGGACGCTTCTGTGTCCCAGACTGCCCACTGCGATCTTGAACGGCAGCATTTGCCTCGGCCTCTTTGCCCTGAGCCTCAGCTCCAACTCCAACCGCGACCGCTCCAAGAACGGATGTCTTAACGAAATCACGCCGCGAGTAAGTCAAAAATTGCCTCCCCTATCCGAAAGCGGGAAGCATATCACGCAATCGTGCCGGAGTTCATGTGCTCCCGCCCGGCCAAAAACGGTTGTCATTCCGAAACGGCTTCAGCCGTGAGGAACCCGCTGCCGTCTGAAGTGGCACAGCGCTTGATCGGCATCTTTGGCAGTGACACTTTTTGCCGGCGAGCGCGTTCCGCGTAGAGAAAACAGGTCCGTTACCGGGCTTGATGCGCCCGGTGACGAATGGCAAGCAGGTGGTGAGATTAGCGACCCGAAATCGCAGATCTAGTGTGCGTCCAGTCAGCCGCTGGCCGCGCCTCGGTAACGGCCTACCAACCCAGTCTGGCGTCCGAGCGATTTGGTCTTCCGCGCTTCCGTGATGGGATGGACATTGTTATTGCCTTGCGCGGACCGAAAGCGCAACAGGGCTGCGATATTTCCCACGTTGTCGAACTTGGGATCGTCTTTCACGTAGAAAAGCTCAATGTTATGCCGGATGACCCAAGGCAATATCGCTTCCGCCACGTCCACTACCTCACGGGTTTCGCGTCCGCAGACTGGACAGTAACTCACCAGGTGGGCATCGAGGTGGCCGCAGCCGGTGCACTCGACCGCTTGCGCAACATAATTTTCCCCGATAAGCAGCGTCTGTATTTCACCCATCTCCAGCGAGCGCAGCACGCGGCGCAATCCGGTTACCCCGCGACCATTGCTGCGGGCCTGGCTGATGGTTTCGCGCAGCGCTTCGGCGCAGCGGCGCTCCTGCCAGTCGACAAAAAGTTTCTCGGCCTGCACGCGAATTTCAGCCAAGCCAACGCGAGCTACCTCGGCAGAGAACCGGCCGAGCAACTTCTGCGAAGCATCGGGATGCAAATGCGGTGCGAATTGCGACCAGTGAGTTTCCTGGCAGCCCAGAATCCAGTTTTCAAACAGGCCTTTCTCCAGGGCATCCTGAATAAAGTCGGCAACAAACCTGAAATGGTGGCGCGCCTCATCGGCGACCCGGCGTTCCGCATGACCTCCGTCGTAACCGGCGAACCCATCGCCACGGCCCCGGCGCGAGAGGGGATGAAAGAATCCTTCGCGCTCATTGAGTTCTCCCAGACGCAGATCGAACAAGCGTGCGCGGTGACGATCCACAAGAACCACCCCAAGGCTCGGAAACGCCCCCAGCAAGTGTGCCAGAGGCTTAAGGTGAAAATGCCGGTCGACCAGAAGCTGCGTGCCGCTCAGTTTTGCGGGCAGATCATACTCGCGCCAAAAGCCTTGCCCAGAGCACGCGAAAACTGCCTTTGCGTGCGCCCTGTTGCCGCGCAACTCCTGCGCCAGGCGCACAATGCGGTCAACATCCGCGCGTGCCGATTCAGTTTTGCTTCTTTCTTTACTTTTACTCTCTAACTGACGCAACGCCTCGCGCGCCAGATCTTTAGTAAGAATCGCATCTTCCTTATGCGCCTTGTTGCGCGGCGCTGTGGGCTGAAAGTAAAAGCTAAGAGCGCAACCGGCTGGATCTTCAAACTGGGCTAATTCCTGGATCTGTTCGCGCGTAATCATTCGAGGTCAGTCCCTTCTGGTGGAATTAAAATCTACGCGGTCCCAGTATTGGCAAACCGTCCCTTGAACTGGCCGGCAAATTGGGGCGATTTGCGCAAGTGATCGCGCGCGGCAGAAATGGAGCTCAACACCCGGTCCGGCGGATTGCCGGTAATCGCGGAGATTTCATCGATTCCGAAGCCTTCGACGGCATGCAGAATAAAAGCTTCGCGATGGTCGCGGCGCACATCGCGCAGAGCGGAGGCGATAAGCCGTATCATTTCATCCGAGCCCACAATCTGCTCGGGCGTGGCCACCCGATCGTCGGCAATGATGCTTTCTTCGGTGATGGATTCGTCAGGCTGGTGAAATTGCAGTTCCGGTTCGTCGCTGGCTCTCACGTTCGGCTTGCGCGCCGATTGCTCCAGACACACGGCGCCGCCATTCGTTCCCTCGGGACGCGATAGTTGATCGAGGGCATCCAGTGCCAGACGGTACAGCCACGCCTCTAGCGCCAGGCGTTCCGGTTTTTCGCGGCCCGACTTCTCCCCATCTCCGCCCAACGCGGCGGCAATGGTTTCATCAATCACTTCCTCTTTGCTGATCGAATCCGGCACAACTTGATCGGCGGTTTCACGGAAATAAATCTCGCGCTCCACAAAACGCTCCAGGCGCGAAAGATTCACGTTGACGTAGGATCGGACGTCGTCGGCCGAGACCGTTGCTGGAAATACTACGGCCAGCGTGTTCTCAAACGGTACGCCAATATTTTGTCGGCGGAAGTCGTCATTCTGCCGGCGCGTCCACTTATGCGTGGAGCGCAATAATTCTTTGTGCTTGTTCACCTGTTGCAGCAGATCTTCGAAAGCAGTCTTTACCGCGGCGGCCGGGGTTGTGGCCGTAGTTTGCGCCGCCATCTGCCCTGAAGGCAGACGCAGATTCAGCGAAACGCTGGTACCCTCACGGGCGGAAGCCTCTTCCACCATGCCCTTCAGGTGAACGAGTTCCGGACGGAAAACTTGCAGCCGTTTTCGCAGTTTTTCGATTTGATGTTGGATGTCTTTTTCTACGGCGGGAGTTTTGTGAAGCCGGTAACTGATATGAACGTTCATTAGCACCTCGAGCTTGCAAACGAAGGACGCAAACCAGTGCTTTCTACGACGATTGTACACCCGCTCGCGCGGTGCAAAAGTGTGAATCGAAGTAATCAACTTCGACACTACCGTTTTCGGAACTGTGTTCACAAGGCCACTGCGGGCAAAATTATTTGCAGCGTGTAATCGCACCAGTTATGATCCGTGCACGATGAAACTGGCAAACTTTTTTCTGCTTGTGTCTCTGGTTGTTCCGGCGTTTGCTCAGGCTCCTGCCTCGAAAGAGATCGAGAGCGTCTATCCCGACGCGCACGCTCTGTATCTCGATTTGCATCAGAACCCTGAACTCTCATCGCACGAAATCCAAACCGCCGCGAAGTTGGCGGCGCGATTGCGAAGCTTGGGTTATGACGTGACCGAGCACGTTGGTGGTACGGGCATTGTCGCCGTCTTGAAGAACGGCCCGGGGCCGACCGTCATGCTGCGCACCGAACTCGATGCCTTGCCTGTCGAGGAGAAGACTGGGCTCTCTTACGCAAGCAAGGTCCACGCCAAAGATGACGCAGGCCACGATGTTCCTGTGATGCATGCGTGCGGGCACGATCTGCACATGGCTTCGATCCTGGGCACAGCCGAGATCATGGAGCGCAGCAAAGACACCTGGCACGGAACTCTAATGCTGATCGGCCAGCCCGCTGAGGAGACGATCGGCGGCGCCAAAGCGATGCTCGCCGACGGATTATTCACGCGCTTTCCGCGGCCTGATGTCGCTGTGGCTTTGCATGTTGGAAACACGCTTCCCGCAGGCATGGTAGGAATTACGCCCGGAGTCTACAACACCAATGCGGATTCGCTCCGCATCACAATCTATGGCAAAGGCGGCCACGGATCAGCGCCGCAAACGGCTATCGATCCCATCGTCATCGCTGCCCGAACCATTCTTGCTCTGCAAACCATTACTTCACGGGAAGTGAAGCCAGGAGAAATGGCGGTGGTCACGGTTGGTTACATTCACGCCGGCACGAAGAACAACATCATCCCGGACGAGGCTGAGTTGGGTTTGACCGTGCGCACCAACAACCCGGAAGTGCGCAAGCAAGTGCTGGCGGCGATTGCGCGGATCACCAAGGCCGAGGCCGAAGCGGGGAATGCTCCGCGTCCGCCGTTGGTTGAGCACATTGAGGGGACTGACCTGGTATATAACGATCCCGCGCTGGCGCAGCGGCTGAATCTGGTCCTCCAGTCGGCGCTGGGCAAAGACAATGTCTTGATCGAGCCGCCGATCACGCCGTCAGAGGATTTTTCGTTTTTTGTCGAGCAGGGAATTCCGGGCTTCTACTTCAGCCTGGGCGGAGCTGATCCCAAAAAGTTTGCGCAGGCCAAAGCTGATGGGACCACGTTACCTTCCAATCATTCTCCACTCTTCACGCCTGATGTGGATCCAGCGCTGCACACCGGAATTGCCGCGGAAGTCGCAGTGCTGCGGAATTTGCTGAATGGATCAGCCGAAGAATTTCGGAACAGCTTGGCTAAGGAACCTCTGGCCCGGAGTTCACAGCCTTAAGTCGCGCTTTTGCGCGGGATAGGCTAGCGCCGAGCAGATCAGTCGCGCAACGCCTCCCACTCATCTTCATCGTTCGCTGGAGAAACGATGTCTCCTAAAATCTCCATAGAGCCTCTCATCGAGCCAAACCAATCAGTCCCCGGCGAAACTGGCGCCGTTTTAGAGGTCGCGGTGTTCGTGCAATTCTGTGGCTTCTCAGGCAAGCAAACGTCCACCCTATCGTGAGCCATGGTTCTTACCTCGGTTGTAATCGATGCTAACTGGAGTTTAGGCGATCTGACTCAGAATCGCTCTTGCCGCAGCCGCCGGATCGGCCGCCTCGGTAATCGGTCGTCCCACGACGATGTGACTTGCTCCCGCGGCAATCGCTTCGGCCGGGGTGACGACGCGCACCTGATCTCCATGGCCCGCGCCAGCGGGGCGCACGCCCGGAGTGACGATGGCGAAGTCCCTTCCAAGTTCCGCGCGCAATTGGGGAGCTTCGCGCGCCGAGGTGACAATCCCTTGGCACCCAATCTTTAGCGCTAGAGATGCCAGTCGCAGCACTTCGGTCTGCACTGTGCTTGGAATGCCTATCTCTTCCAGATCGTCAGCGTCCATGCTGGTGAGCACTGTCACGGCTAGGACCACCAGATCGGGATTAACGGCGCGGGCAGCGTCCACGGCCGCACGCAGCATCTTAGCGCTGCCCGAAGCATGCACCGTTAACATGCTCACACCAAGCTGTGCAGCTTCGTGAACCGCCGCCGCCACGGTGTTCGGAATGTCATGGTACTTGAGGTCGAGAAACACTCGTCTTCCCGACCGCACCAAATCCCGCACCAGCTGCGGACCTTCGGCGGTATAGAGCTGCATCCCGACTTTGTAGGTAAATGCCGAATCCCCAATGGCCGCCACGATCTCACGCGCGGCTGCTGCCGTAGCGACATCGAGCGCCACGATCAACTTCCGTCGCGGATCGTACTGTCGCGGATCGTTCTTCAGAGATTCGACAACTCTTGGAGAATCGGCAACCAGAGAATCTGAATCCAGCGAATCAGAAGCGTGGGGAGCCGTCTTTTCCTGATCGCTGCTGCCAGGGATGAGATGGGGCAGAGTCGTCTGCATCCCTAGCAGTGTAAGTCGTCTAGTGAAATTCCGCCATAGGATGATTGGCGGCTATAGTTTGATATACCGGCCGGTGATGAGATGTACCAGCCTTGATTATGTCGAGCCGGACCCGCTGCAAGCCACGCTGCTGGAATTGCAGAGCTTGCGCCGCGCCGTAGGATAGGTCGATGATACGGCCTTCTACGATCGGTCCGCGATCGTTTACTTTTACTACCACTGCTCGTCCGTTACGCAGGTTCGTCACCCGCACATAGCTTCCCAGGGGAAGCGTCGGGTGGGCTGCGGTCATGTCATACATGTCATAGTCTTCGCCGCTGGCGGTCGGTTTCCCGTCGAAATACTCGCCATACCAGGAAGCGGTGCCAACTTGGAAAGGCTTGGTTTTGCCTGCCTGTTTTTGGATTCCGGGCTTGATTTGGGCGGATCTACTTGGAGCTGAACTGGCCTCCGAGTTGTTCGGTCCCTGAGCTGCTCCCAGCCCGACGACCAGCAAGCCGATCATCAGTCCATGAGCTATACGTCTTCGCATTCAGTTCTCCTCGCATCTCTAAAAGTCGTCCTAGCTAGGCTCTTTCGTTAACGATCTGTAAATCGTATGGGTCTACTGGCACCTTGTCAATCCGAAAGTACGTGGTCTATAGTGACCTGGTAGTAATCGATATCTTACGTAACTTGTTGTTAATCATGATATAAGTACACGATGTACATCAAAACAATAGGCTTATGTGTTTACTATATGGTAACTACGTGATAAGCCGCAGGCAAAGAAGTATTTTCATCTCCACTGAAATCAGTTACTTACAGGCGATATATGTGTAACCTGTTTAGCGCCAGTCCCTTAGCCGGAAGGTTGCCGTCCGGCCCGATGATTTTTTTTGATCGAACCCGCGATTTCAGACAAGTTTCGATGCCTTTGGCCCAAGTCGTGAGACACTCTGTTCGGCGTTGCTCCAAGCGCGTCTCAATTCCAAGGCTCCTCGACCATGCCTGAAAGACCACCGGTAGTTCTCACCATAGCCGGTTTTGACCCCTCCTCGGGAGCCGGCGTTACTGCCGACATTAAGACCATCGCTGCCCATGGATGCTATGGGGTCGCCTGCATTACTGCCGTTACCGTCCAGTCGACCGCAGGCGTCCGCCGGGTCGAGGCCGTCGATCCCTCTCTGATAACGGAAACCCTCCAGGAATTGACTGCCGACATGCCCATCGCGGCCGTCCACATTGGAATGCTTGGTAACGGCAAAGTCGTCCGCGTGGTCGCCGATTTCCTGGGCCAGAGCGCCAGCAAAGCTGGGCTTTCGAAGCTTCCTAACGTAGTCCTGGACCCAATCGTCAAATCCTCTTCCGGAGCCGACTTGCTCGACGCTTCTGGCATCAAGTTACTGGTCGAAAAACTCATTCCGCTGGTCGATGTGCTCACTCCTAACGTCGACGAAGCTGCTCTCCTCACCGGACTAAAAGTTACCGATCTCGACCAGATGCGCTCCGCGGCAAACAAACTCCATGAAATGGGATCGCGCGCCTTGGTCATCACCGGCGGCCACTTGGACAAAGCCATCGATCTTTTGAGTTTTACCAGCAAACGAGGAATCGAGCAGGAAGTGTTCAAGGCAGAACGGCAGCGCTCAAACTCAACCCACGGCACAGGATGCGCCTTCTCGACCGCCATGGCGTGTCACCTCGCGCTCGATCGCGGACTACCCGAGGCTGCTCTTCTTTCCAAGACCTACGTCACTGCGGCGATCGTAGCCGGTCATCCCCTGGGTCGAGGAACAGGCCCGGTCCACCATCTCTATCGCATGCACCAGCAGCGTCGCGCGGCAGGCTCGGGAAACGAAGCCTAATCGTCTGAGCCGGACAGTTTGAGCTGAACCATTGGCCCACGAGATAGGTAAAGAGATCCCTGTTGAAGAGAATTAATCGTCGTTCGAAGGTTTTTTCAGCAGAATTCCAGCTACAAACGAAGCGGTAGCGGCCAGCAGCCATTCAATACGCCACATCTGGATCGCCTGAAACTCGGCCAGATTCGATGCGTGATAGAAGAAGCTCACCCCAAGCGCTCCCGCCACACATCCCAGGCCGATCATGAAAGCGACCAGCGCCGCCGTCGGCAGACCCACGCGACGCTTGATCTCATGAAAATGCAAGTAATAAAGCCAGCCAGGAAACTCAATCTGCCGCCACGCCTCAGCCACCGATCCGGTTACGGCTACGGCCGTCGCCATGCTCCTGGCCCATACGCCAGAAATGTCCGCTACCGCCGTCTCGATGGTCGTGTCTACTTTGGAGAGTACGGGTTTTGAGAGTACGGGCCGGCTCAGTCCACAGGTGTGGCAAAACCGCGCTCCAATCATGAACTCACTGCCGCAACCCGGACAGGTCTCTGCCAAATCCTGGGAAGACAATAACGGAAGTTTTGTTTCGGCCGCCCCCTCGAGTACCGACGGTGGCCTCCAAAATTCTTGCTGCGCATCGTGAACTACTTCAGCCATAACTAGGAAAACTCTTTAGGACTTTATCTTCGTAAGGCAAACCAACAGCCAAAAACCCGAGCGACCAAAATGTTTCTAAGTCAGTTACTTGCAAATTCTTAGCTGCGCGATGCCCCGATTTTCGCGCAATTATTACTCGCAAATTCGCGTAAAGATGCCCCGGTTACCGCCGTCATCCATTCATACAGACTTGATCTCGGCAAATTATAGGAGGTTCCCTTAAACGCTAACCCAATTCCCTGTGTCTTCCCCATAACATGGGTGGTTCTCCCTGCGCTTCGCCCAAAAAACTCGGTTCCACTCCCTCCCTCAACACCCTTCAAGTTCGGTTACACTACAAGGCAAGGCCAGACCAGCGGGGATGCAGTTGCATCGGACATTTGCGAGAGTTCATTTCTTGAGTGCCAGGCTGTTGTGCACCGCCGGCCTTTGCCTCCTGCTGGAAACCGCTGGCGCGCAAACCCGCCCAATCACTTCGCCTTCAACTTTTTCCTCGGCTCACGATCCGCTGGTCGAGGCCGCCTTCGATCACTTTTACAACATGGATTACGACCGCTCGATCGAGGAGTTCGAGAAGGTTCTGGACCGTCATCCTAACGAACCCTCTGCCGTCAACCATCTTCTGGCCACGACCCTGATGCGCGAACTCTACCGCATGGGTGCCATGAACACGGGCGAGTACGCCACTGACAGCTTTATAGGCCAGGCGCATCGCTCGGCTGACCCCAAGGTGAAGGAACAGATCAAGCAACTGGTTGACCGCGCCGAGACCCTGGAAGAGCAGCAACTCAAGGACAATCCAAATAACGTAGATGCGCTCTACGCCCGCGGCGTTACCCGGGCGCAGTTCTCGCTCTACACGGCGTTAGTCGAACGGGCCTGGTTTTCCGCGCTGCGCAATGCCGTGGGCGCACGCCGCGATCACGAACGCGTTCTTGAATTGAATCCCAATTACGTGGACGCAAAACTGGTCGCGGGCGCGCACAACTACGTAATGGGAAGCCTGCCCTGGAGCGTGAAGGTGGCCGTGGCGATGGTGGGCTTAAGCGGAACCAAGGAAAAAGGTCTGCAATACCTGCACGAAGTCGCCAACAGCGGCGGCGAAAACAGCGTGGACGCGAAGGTCGTTCTCGCCTTATTCCTGCGCCGCGAACACCGCTACGACGAATCTCGCAGCCTCATGCACGATCTCTCCGCTCGCTATCCCGGAAACTATCTGTTTCCACTGGAAGAGGCCAACCTGCTGCGCTCTGGCGATCACGTTCAGGAGGCTGCCGCCGCATATCGCAAAGTCTGGCAAAACGGACGGGAAGGGAAGTATGGCGCTCTGCACTACGAGATCTCCGCCTGGGCCCTCGGCGAGTTACTTCGCAGCCAAAAAGATTATCGCGGAGCCGCTGCTGCCTACGAACTCGTGGGCGAAGTCGCCGCTCCCGATCCCGAAACCCTGCAGAAGGCCAACCTCGCCGCCGGCGAAATGTACGACCAGCTCCAGCAGCGCGATTTGGCCATGAAAAAATATCAAATCGTGCTCGCCGAGAACGCCAGCACCCCTCCTGCGGAAAAAGCTCGCGCACACATTAAAGAAGCCTATCGCGAGTAACGCCTTTGTAGCGGCGGCATCCTGCCGGCCATCCCGCGCCCTGCCGTGTGCTTGTCGAGCCTTCTATTTAGTCAGAACGCTTATGTTCTGCGGCTTCGTGACGATGTACGGCGATCCTGCAACCGGACTGTGGCTTGTCGGAGTAATCGTAAAAACGAACAATTTTCCACCCGACTGGCTGATGGCATAGAGATGGTTGTCATTGTCCCAGGCGACCTGATCCACCTCCATACTATTGAGGAGTCCGGTGAAACGCGTTACCGGATTCGCGCCGTTGAAATGGAACACCTGCACGCCCGCTGTTCCGCCCACCGCCAGGAGCTCCCCGGACGGTGACATCGAAATACTCGTGACACTCGCCACCGAAACCTTCGGCATGTTCGAATAAGTGCTGCTCGTAGTCAGGTTTCCGGAGCTGTCTGCCGTATAGACGGCAAGCTGGTAAACGCCGGATGGTTCGAACGAAGCATTGCTCATCGGCTGCACCGGAACCACCACGTGATCGGCCGAATCACTAGCCGATAAGTAAGGACAATAAAAGTTTCCATTCTGTGCCTCAGGCATTGCCGGGTCGATAGCTAACGAAGAGAGCGCGCCATCGCTGGTGCGTGCGAATCCGAAGATCACCTGGTTCCAGTGATAACAACTCGCACCGTATGCATACTTGTTGCTTCCCACGAAGCTCAACGGCACCATGAACTCCGGGGTCATACGCGCAGTTGTGCCCCGGTAACTGAGATCGCCTGTAGAAGCACCGATGCCGAAAAACTGGTAAGCATTATTAGCGCAGTCGCTATAAATATCTTGGTCGTACAAAGTGGCGCCGCTTCGATCGAGAAATAAAGATACCGGCCCACCGCAATCGGATTGATTAAACCCCTGCGCATCGCTCGAGGCAACGCGGTGAAGAGCGCCGTTGGACGCAATCGCGAATGAGGAGATATCGACTCCGTTCGTGGCAAAAAGATATTTTGCGTTTACCGCCAGAGACCCCCCATAGGCAATCGCCGCAGGGAACGGCGATCCTGCCACAGCCGTCAACTTCCCATTCGAAGCTGCACCATATGCGTAGATTTCAGGATTGCTCGCGAAAATGTTGCTGGAGACATACACGTAAGCGACAGGAGCCTTGCTCACCGCGGCTTCACTGCCGCTCGTGACTTCGGCGGGGAACGCTTGGCTGAATGCCGCTTCCGTGCACAGCATGACGGCTAGGCAGACGACGAGTTGAACGTGGCGCGTCATATCTATTCTGACTCTCCTGCAATTCATCGAATGGGATCGAGCGCCATATGAGATGCCTGTTACGGATGAGTGATCGCGCCTACCAATTTATTTCGCTGGTTCTACGGTTTTCTTCGGATAAGTTGAACCTTGTTGCCCGTCGTAGCCTCGTGTTGTTGCAACGAGAAAATGTCGCATTAACTGCAACGAGACTCTGTCACCCCCTTAACGTTTAAGTAACGGCCGCTAAAGCCGGGCGGCCGGAGAGGTTGTAGATGCGCGGCAGCGGCGTTT
>JBAVGI010000609.1:0-1532 GCA_049684755.1 Candidatus Sulfotelmatobacter sp. | reverse complement strand
AGCCGAAGCCGATATCCAACGTCAGGCGGATAATCGAGGGCTCGAATTCACTCGTGAACACTGGGCGGATTTAATTCGCCTGTATAGCAACCGCCAGAGCCCACCTACACCGTCACTTAGTTCGCTCCTGAGCGAGTAAGCCTGAGTTTTACATCTAAAATTGACATTGAATTTATCGGGGAGCCCCGTGCAGTGGCGTCGATCCGATAATGCGTGCACGGAGAGACTAAGGCGCGAGCCCGATATCGGTAACCCGTGCAAACAGAGGGAGTCGACGTGTTTCTACCTCAGGGTCGATTTCACGGCGGCTTCAGACATCTAAAGTTTCACGCAGCCTCATCGAAGGCGTTCAACGTGAAGACGTGCGGAGCAATTCGCATAAGACGGGCATAGATCACTCAAACGGAATCGGTGCCCGTACCTTTCTGAAACGCAAACATGGAGGAGAAATGGCAAGGGATAGATTCGGGCGCTTTACCCGAGATTCGCTGCGACCTTATCCGTCGCTGGTAGGAAATAGGTATGGGAATCTTCGAGTTTTGAGATTCGCAGGAATTGAGCCGAGAGCAGATGGCTTCGCACGAATTTGGAAAGTCAAATGCCGATGTGGAAACGTCGTCTTTCTAAGTACGAACAAACTTCAGGGCGGTAGTCACCACAACCGAAGCAAAGGCAAGCATCGATGCTGTAGTCCACAATGCCCTCTCGCAGCCAAGCGTGCGAGCGCATTGGGCCACGCCCACCGCAAGCACGGACACTGCCTCGTTAAGAACGGAATAAGGCACAACAGTCCAACGTGGATTTCTTGGCGAAGTATGCATATGCGGTGCAGCGACCCCCGGCGCAAAGACTATGGCGCGAAGGGCATTACGGTTTGCAAACGATGGTCGGGCAAGAACGGATTCTCAAATTTCTTAAACGATCTCGGTAAGCGCCCCAAGGGGAGGACGCTTGATAGATATCCCAACCCGAACGGCAACTACACCCCGTCAAACACTCGCTGGGCAACAGGTCGTCAGCAAAATAGAAATAAGTCTGAATCACTTACTGCGATTGCATTGCGTGCGTGGGCGACAAAACGGGCAAAAGCACTAGCCTAGGGGGCGAGTATGAGCAGAGTCACAATCGGCACACGACGGCTGAATAAAAGCGATGATAGATATTCCTCCCATCATAGTTTGGCAATCGAGGATATCCACAGCGGAACAGGAAGTCCTCCTCCGATTAATCCAAACATGGCGGTGAACTCCGTTCGACAAATGGAGAAATGGGGGCGAGGTTCCCTACTTCATGCTGGCACAAAACTTTACTGTGTCGAGCACGGCATCCAAAAAGTGACAGACGCTTTCCCTGATGGAACATGCCTTCTGGAATGTGCTTGCAGACGGGTAATCCACAAAATTACTGAAGATCGTTATCGAGAGATTATTCAAGTTGCATCGACTTCAAAGATTCAAAGAAACGCGATTATTGGAGGGCATGAGGTAATTGAGGATGGCTCTTAAACAGGGGGATAGCATGAACGAGATTAT
>JBAVGI010000608.1:0-27175 GCA_049684755.1 Candidatus Sulfotelmatobacter sp. | reverse complement strand
AAGTTGTCGTAGAAATCGAATCCACGATCGAATCCTGGTGCGAGGGATCTGCTGTCGAGTATCACGCTACCAATAAAAGCAGCCGTACGATATCCCCTTCCTTTGAGCAATACAGCCGCTGTAGGGAGAGTTGTCGCTAGCGGTACGCCAAAATCAGTGACTCCGTGGAAGCTCGGCAGCAGACCCGTAAGAATTGTGGCGTGTGAAGTGTTCGTTATGGGGCTAGGCGTAAACGCTTGGCTGAAACGAATGCCTTCTTCGGACAAGTTGTCCAGAGTCGGTGTTTGTACTCTATTAGAGCCGTAGCAATGCAGGTGGTCCGCACGAAGAGTGTCAATCGTTACCAGAAAAACATCTGGAAACGGTGGACCGCTCTGCGCGACCCCGATGGCGGTGGTTGTGCCAAGAGTCAAACACCAGAGAATCGCAATCCAAACTGCCTTCATCGCGCAGCAGTCTAGCATATCGGGCACGTTCGACGCCTTGTAGTACCAATATTCCTGTGCTTAATGAATAAAAGCACCGCGAAGTTCCATTGAGCGGGACGTCATGGGCAGGCCGAACGTAAAAACATTTTAAGTCCAAGGTGGAATCGCAGGCCTTAGGCAGGAGAACAAAAAGTTTCCACCCTGATTCAATCATTCAATCGGCTGGAGGCGGAACCGTCAATCCAAATGTTTTCAAGCGTGTCGGTTGCGATACAGCGAAAGATCCACTTGTTGCACCATGGCCTCCACATTCAAGTCAAGCGACAAGAAGTCTTTTATGGCTCGTGAACTGCCACGGGGATCGCTTATGACGCGTGCGTATACTAGGCGGCGAACCGAGATATCCACTCTCTTCTTAAGCCAGGTGTTGACTTCTTCCAAATGTTCTTCGAACGCCGTGGTCATTAAGTCGCGGTCCACGGAATCGGACTTCCCGCGGCGCCGGAGCATCTCATCCTGGGAGGCAAGCACTTCCCAAAGCGGCCGTTCCATGAAAATGACTTTATAGTCGCGGCCTTCGGGTAGAGACAAGAGAAGCTGTGAGATTATCTTCACCGCCTTACCGTCAGCTTTGTCAATGCGATCCGGTTGTTTGGGTAAGAGCTTCGCCGGTTCCCACTCACAATAGCCCCGTGGGTTGTCCGCGTCTGGCTTGCGTTCGAAATCCGTGAGCAATGTCATGCCACCGGCAGCCAGCATCTGCATCATCAGTGATGTACCGGAGCGGGGCAGACCCGAGACAATAGTGATCACAGTTTGAGTAATACCTTTTCCCAGCGATCGAGTTCCAGCAGCGACATCGCTCCTTGCGGTTAAGCAAAACCTACAGTGTAGTCTCCGTTGCCACCATCCAAGGCTTGCCATCGAGGTGAGCGGGCAGGCCGAGGCCGAAGACCTTCAGGATGGTCGGGGCGACATCCACAAGCGCGGGCTTTTCTTCTGCGATCTTTCGGTTGGAGAAGAGCACTCCGGGAACAAGCCGCGGATCAATACAATGGTCGCCACTCCAAGCTTTCAGATTGTCCTCGAAAATCCGGGCTGTGACCTTGCCCATGACCGAATCCCAGGAAGCACGGAACCCGTCACCATATCCGATAATGAGATCGGGCGCGTTGTCAACATAAGGACCAGCGTAGATCGTGTCAGAATCAAAGACACCGGTGATGCCGACGCGTCCAGAGGCAGGATCAACCAGCCCATTGAGCTGGCTGCGCAGCCCTTCCTTTAAAGCCTCTGCTTCCGCGCCCGGTTGAACGATGCCTTCCCGCTCGCGTCCCGCGAGGTTCAGGTAGAGACCATTCAACCCCATGGTATAGGCGCGCGTGCGGGACCAGTCCACGTCTTCGAACCAGTCGCCGCTGTCGCTTTTCCCAACCTTCAGCGCGAGATATCCGTTCTGATGCAGCCACGCATTCAGATTGAGGCAGCGAGCGAACGACTTGAACCCATGATCGGAGACGACCAGTAACAGAGTGTCATCATCAATTTTCTTCATGACGTGTCCGATTAGGTCATCCATACGGCGATACAGTTCCTGAATAATCTGGGGTCGCTGATCGCGAGGCACATCACGAGCAGCAGGATGATCTTCTTCCAAATATCGCCAGAACATGTGCTGTACCCGGTCGGTCGTATCAAAAACGCAGACGCAGAGGCCCTGCTGAGTTTTCTCCAGCGCATCGAAAAGCATACGCTCACGATCTTCGTGATTTGCGTAACACTGAGCGAGGAATGCCTGATCGTCGAGGACTTCTTCGTTGAGAGCCCAGGTATCTTCGGCAAGCCCCAGGGTGGCGTACGGGCCAAAAAGTTTGGCCAGATAGATGGAGTAGGTTACCGGGTACGAGATGGGCAGATCCGGCCTGCCCGGATCAATATTCACGGGCGTGACGTAAACTTCCACTTGGGGCGAAACCTCTTTGAGGTAGAACCGGCAGATTCCGCGGGCGCTAAATCCCAAGTGGGCCTTGAATTTTACTGGAATCCATTGAGAGTACTCCCCAACTTTCAGCGTGAAACCCTCTGAGTCCACGGTGATGCGTGCCTGGTTCCTGGAGATATCCGGTCGTATCTCAAACTTCACGCGCAACTCGTTGCCCGAACCGGCTCTTAACGGATCCTCCGGGCCAGGGATGTAGGAGCAGCACACGGGGCCCCGGCGCTCCATTGGAATACGGACTCCACCCTCGCGAAACCTGTCGTTATTGCTTCGAGTCGTACAGAGGCAAAATGTTCCCTGGCTTCCTTTCAAGTCAGGGACGCACATGCCAGAAAGCAGCACGCCAGGAAATTTCTCTGGCGGAAAAGTTACCGGTACACGGATCACCGAGCAGAAGATCCCCGCCTTCCCCAGCCAGTGCCAGAATGGTGTACCGCGGCGCATACCCTTGATCTGAGGCTTGTCGAGCGGCACAGTGTATTTGCCGATTGTCAGACTGCGCTTGGGTGCGCGGATTTCGGCAGAGGAAAGAAGTGGTAGATAGTTGCGAAGATCCCGCGCCAGAAAATCATAGATATTATGTTTGCCGGGATTGACCCCAGTCATGAAGGTAGACCACGCCACCGGAGAAATGGCTGGATACGTGGTCCGTAGTTTTCGGAATGTCCCCTGATCGCGCAGTCGCGCTAGATTGGGCAGCCGTCCTTCCCGCATGAATCGATCCGCCAAGTCTGGGTCCATGCCGTCGAAACCGAGTATTACCGCGCGCTTGATCTGTGCCTTCCCGTAGGCCTTGCGTTGGCGCAACCAGCGAAACAAGTGCCGGAATGGCCACGTGAAGAACGCATAGGCTGAATACAAGAAAGCGACTAAGAGTGTCCAGAAGGAAGAAAGGACGGCGAAGCCCGCGCCCGGACCCGCATACGCCTCACTGCGCACCGGAAACAGTAACACCAGGCCGAAAATGACGAGGAGTGTGGGAAGCAGATTGCACCTGCGCCTCATTGCGAAACTTGGCTCGCGGCGTTTCATATTTCAATCCTCAGAACGCTCTTGAAGAAAAAGCCTGCTGCCAACGATAGAACGAAGAACAACCAAATCCAGTTCCAATCCAACCAGGCGAAATGGATGCTGCGTGCAGGATAACTCACTTCAATGGACTGGATGGGACTGTTATCCGGCAATACCGGTTCGCTAGAAACAAACATCCGTTCCCAGAATCGTCCGCGGAGCCGAACCGGAGAGACGCGCGCCACACCAGATGAGACCACTGCCTGTTTCGAAAATACTTGACCAGCAACGGCAATGTTAACGTCGTAATTTCCATCTTTCTCGGCCATAACTCGCCACACGACCTCGTTGTTCGTCGGCACATGCACAGCCGGTGTCGTAGTTTTCAACTCCGGCGGCAACTGCAACGATATCTCATTGAGAGAGTCGGGGTTTGTAGTGTGCACCTCAAGCAGGAATGCCTGCCCTGTTTTTAGTGGGACAAAACCCAGATACCGGTCCAATTGCACAATCAGAAGAATCAGAGGGAGAATAACGTACACCAACGGTTTGAACGCCAATTTTAGATATTGGCCCGTACAACTCAGGATGTGTTCGTACGAGCTCAGTACGACCGGGAGTTGATCCTGAAATAAACGGACGGCCAACAGGTGCGCCTTGAGTTGGTCCTTCACGGTGCGGATCGCTTTCTGGTCAGAGGTGTAGCGAAATACTACAACCATCAGTAGCCCGATGATGGCAGAAACCACTATGACAAGCGCAATCGGGATACTATCTCGAAAGAAACGTGGTATAGCCGTGAAGAACGCGTAAGTAGGGACAAGTGAAAACATCGCCGGTTGATGGGAATGATGCACCCTGAACTACTCGATGTAGCCAAGCCCCTGCAGCCGCTTTTTCACGAGTTCTTTGCACCTGGAACCCGTTTCATCGGGAGGAAGTACTTTCTTGATTTCCTTCTCGAGCACATGAGCCACGAACTCGTCCACGGACCCATAGCCGCCGGTGTCCGCGCACTGCTTCACTTTGTCAAGCAAATCACCCTCAATCTTCACTTTGTAGGAACCAAACATCCATTACCTCCCAGGGTCCTGTCATCGCAAGCCCTAGCTAGTAGGCAGCGCGATTGGACTGGAAAACAGATTGCCCTATCATATCCTTTGACTTGGCGATTCCAAACTCCGCAAGAATAGTCGGAGCGATGTCGGTCAAAGCCGGCGTCTCGACCTTAATTTCGTGGTTGCTGAGCAGCACGCCTGGGACCAGTGTGTAATCCATGCAGTGGTCACCGCTCCAAGGGTTCATGTTGTCTTCGAGGACCTCCGACGTGAAAGCCCCGAGAATCGTCTTCCAACCCGCCCGATATCCCCGGTTGTAGCCAACTAAAAGATCAGGACCCGAGTGCGAGTAGGGCCCCTGGTAAACTTCACTCGCTACATCTACACGTGTGATCACGGGAAGACCCGACTGAAGGTCCTTGACGCTCAGCAGTTTCTCCTTGAGTTCCTTAACTAACGCGTTGGTGGCGGCTCCCGGCGGAACGATTCCATCGCGCTCGCGGCCGCGCATGTTGACGTAAAGGCCGTTCAAACCGAGCCCATACGCGCGTGTCTGACTCCAATCCACGTTAGCCCAGGGCCCGCTCGAATCTGGATTCGTATCGTTCTTCAACTTGATATAGCCGTTATTTAGCAGCCATGTATTCAAGTTGAAAGAACGGTAATAGGGAGCAAACCCGTGGTCGGAGAGAACCAACAAAGTCGTGTGGTCATCCAACTTGGGCAACACTTCCCCGAGCACCTGGTCAATTTGCTGATAGAACTCTGCTATCGCTGAGCCGTTCTGGGCGGCAAGCGCGGCGTCGTATTCCGGATGCTTCCGATCCATCAGCCGCCAGAACATGTGGGAATTGAGGTCGATGCTGGAGAAGTAGAAGAAAAAGACCCCCCGTCGGAATTTCGCGAACTCGGTATCAAAAATGCGCCGGTGTTCTGCCAGAACGGTTCGCGCCTGTTCGAGATATTCGTTGTCATCCAGCACACCGACGGAAAGCGCTTTGGTGTCCTCCGCGATTCCCTGCGTGTAGAACCCGCCTGCTTCTTCAGAAAGCATGCGGGAATAGCTGGATGGAGTTGAGATGGGGAGCGCGGGATCCGCCGGGTCAATATTGATGGGGGAAACATAGAGCTGAAACCGCGGATGTGTCTGCTTTAGATAGAAGCGGCACATGCCTTTGACGTTGCCGAAGAAGGGAAGCAACTGGAACTCGACCCGTATCCAATCGCTCCACTCGCCCTCGCGCAACACGAATTCCCGGCCCTGGACCGCGATTTTGGCAACTGACTCCAATGGATCGATCGCTACTGAAAACGGCTCGGTGGAGGGAGGGGAGCCTTTTCGGAACGTGTTGTCCGGACCGATCAAGTTGGCCTTGACCTGCGAATTCCGGACCTGAACCGGAATTATTTGTCCCCCCTCGACGGCGCCCGTCTCGGCTGCCGGATCATCCGTATAGAAAGAAAACGTGCCATAAGTGCCGCGCAGGTCGGGAGTTCCCATGCCAGAAAGCGTTTGTCCGTTGGCTGGAACGGGTGGGAAATTCGCCGGAATTCGAAAGACGCTATTGGGCACTCCGTGTTGATCGAGAATCTCCCAGAACGCCTTCCCCTTTCGCAGTTGCTCCGCGCTGCCACCGCCCAAGGGAATGATCCAGTTACCCAGATGAATTCCGTGCTTGGGCCCCTCGACCCTCGATGCCGAGAAGTACGGTTCCAGGGTCTTCGGGTCACGATGGATGAAATCAAAGATGCCGTGACCTCCCGCGTTCATCCCGGTGATCAAGTTGGACCACGCTACAGGGCTTTGCGGTGGAATGCTGGTAGTGAGCAGGCGAAACGATCCCTGCGAAGCAAGTCTGGAAAAATTGGGCATCTTCCCTTCGTGCATCAATTGCTTCAGGAGTTGAGGGTCCATTCCGTCTATGCCGAGGATGATCAGCTTCTGCTTTCCATGCCAATCGCTGCCTGCACGCCTGCACGAAGGCAACAGGGCAGCGGCGAAGAGCAGCAGCAATCCGGAAAACACCCAGACAACCTTTTTCAGAGCCTCACTCCTTGGCCATTGTTAATTGGCATCGACACACAAACAATGATTCTGGCTTTCGCGCCTGATCATGTCAAGCAAGCCATTTATGTCTGCCATTTATGTCATTTAGCAGGGCACTGTCCAAGAATTCTCCTGCAGCACGTACTTTCCCGGCAACCCCATCCGGCATTAGACTCATTGCTATGTTGCGGCGCGACTTCTCTTTGTTTTTGCTTGCTATTTTGATACCAGCTTTTCTCTCCGGGCGTTCCTCGGCGTCGAGCGAGCCAAACATCGTTCTGGTCACGCTTGGTTCCGCACGAGCTGACCGGATGGGTTTTCTTGGCGCCCATCGTGGATTGACGCCTCATCTTGACGGATTAGCCAAGCTGAGCATCGTCTTCGAACGCGCGTATTCGCAGGCTCCGCTCACAGTGGTTTCGCACGCTACCATCCTCTCAGGCGCATACCCTCAGACTCATCACGCCAGCGAACTCGGCGCTTCCCTTGCGACTGGCCTTCCGTATCTTCCGGACTTGATTCACGCTCGCGGCTACCGCACGGCCGCCTTCGTCGGTTCCAACCTGCTGGATCCGCGAAACGGTTTCGCTCCCGGCTTCGATCGCGGCTTTGATGTTTATGATGCTGGCTTCCAGCAATCTAGGCGAAATGATGACTTTCACCAGTCCACCGAATGCCATCCAGACCAGGTAGTCGCGCGAGCGACCAAGTGGTTGGACCCAAATGCGCAGCAACCCTTCTTCCTGTGGGTACACCTTTGCGAATCTCACGGGTCTTCTGGCAGTTCTTACGAGAGCGCCATATCTGCCATCGACATGGCATTGGGCAAGCTTGTGAGCACCTTGCACAGACAGCATCTCGATACCGGCTCCATGATCATAGTAGCGGCGGATTATGGAGAGAGTCTCGGCGCACACGGCGAAGATACGCACGGCATTTTCCTTTATGACGAGACCGTCCATGTACCGCTGCTAGTGAAGTTGCCGCAGAACACCATGGCAGGAAAACGAGTCAAGGGCCGAGTTAGCCTGCTCGATATTGCTCCGACTGTGCTGGAGACAGCGCGCATTCCGATTCCCTCGCAAATGCAAGGTCACTCCCTGCTGCGCATTGCGAGGACAAGTGCCGAAGTCGACCAACCCGCCTACGCTCGCAGCGATTTTCCGCAACAAGCTTTTGGATGGAGTGTGTTGGAATCGTGGCGTGCGGGAAAATACCTGTACGTGCGGGCTCCCCAGCCCGAACTGTATGATCTTTCTGCCGATCCGAAGGCAAGTCGTAACCTCGCTTTGAGTTCACCGGCGATACTTCAGACCATGGCCGCCCAATTGAAAGCTTTTGACAACCACGTCGGAAATGAAGCTGGGAAGCCTGTGGAAACCGGACTCACTTCGAGCGAGATACAGAAACTCGCTTCGCTGGGATATATCGGCCTTCAGACGACAACCGTGGGCGTGGATGCCCCGGTTGCAGGAACGGACCCGAAGAACGCCATCGCGATTGCTAATCGGACCCTCAATGCCATGCTCGTCCTGGATGAAGGAAAGCCGGAGAAAGCGATACCTACATTTCGGGAGGTGCTCGCCGGACAAACGAACACTTATTTGGCCCAATACGGTCTGGGCATGGCCTTGGCCCAACAGCGGCAATATTCCGAGGCCATCGAGCACTTGCACAGGGCAATCGAACTGCAGCCGGATTCTGCCTGGGCCCACTATTTTATGGGAGTCAGTCTTTTCAAAATAGGTGATTTCAAGAGCTCCGCAATCCATCTTGAGATCGCTTCCGGCCGTTTGCCCGAGTTTGGAGGACTACATACCGTTTTAGCACAGGTGTACGAACGTTTGGGCCGTACCCAAGATGCGACTCGCGAACACGCTAAGGCCTCTCAATTGGGGCGCAACTGAGATCAAATCGAATCCAACGGGTCGCGCAGAAGACTCCGCCTGGGAAACCGAGGTTCAGCATTTTCCTTCTTCTCATCCGCAGGAGGCTTTCCTGGTTCCCCACCTGCTAATGATCCGATCCATAAAAGGAATCCGTACTCCTCCGGCAGGAGGAGCGTGGTGACGGACCGATCAGCCTCTCTATGGAGCCGGTTCGGTCCCCACAACCTGAGACTGCCCAATGCAGGTGCCAAGCGCTCACAGGATCCAACCCACCCTTGCGGTCGATTGTCGGTTCACCCGCTCGTCCTGTGACATAAGTCATCGTCTCAATCCCGTCTTGCTCAGGGTCGCAGTCTTCAATACGCCACGATATAAATGTTTGCGCCAGTGCATCAGTCATCGCCTCAATCTCCCGAACCGTCTTGTTGGATTCTTCGTAAGCAATGGAATGGACGCCCCCGATCGAAACGGCATCGAGTGTGCCAGAGTGGAAAGTGCAATACAAACCACTACGACTGAAGGAGCGTCCAAGATGAAGGTTAATACGATCGGCGTTGATCTGGCAAAGAACGTACTCCAGGTCCACGGGATGGATGAGCAGGGCAAGGTGGTATTGCGGAAACAGTTACGGCGTAATCAGGTCATGAATTTCTTTGCCCAACGGACTCCGTGTTTGGTTGGGATGGAGGCATGCGGTAGCGCCCATGACTGGGCAAGACGGTTGATCAAGCTGGGCTACACCGTGAAGCTGATGGCTCCGCAGTTTGTGAAGCCCTATGTCAAGACGAACAAGAATGATGCGGCCGATGCGGAAGCCATCTGTGAAGCCGTACGACGACCGAATATGCGGTTTGTACCCGTCAAGACCGAGGAACACCAAGCCGTACTGTCACTGCACCGGGCGCGACAGGGTTTCGTGCGACAGCGCACCGCACAGGCGAATCAGATACGGGGATTACTGGCGGAGTACGGCGTCGTGATTCCGCAGGGGATTCGGCACATCGGCCAATGTCTGCCGGAGATTTTAGAAGATGCGGACAACGCGCTACCCGGACTGTTTCGGCAACTGCTGCGGCAACTGGGCGAGCATTTAAAAACATTAACCCGACTGGTGGAGGAGATGGAGGAGCAGATGCAGCAATGGCATGGTGGGAACGAAGCCAGCCAGAAGTTGGCTGCGATGCCCGGGATCGGCGCGATCACGGCCACAGCGATGGTGGCATCGGTGGGTGATGCGCGGAACTTTTCCAATGGCCGACAGTTTGCGGCCTGGCTGGGACTGGTGCCGCGGCAACACTCCAGTGGCGGCAAGACGACGTTACTCGGGATCAGTAAACGCGGGGATCGCTATCTGCGCACACTGCTGATTCACGGTGGTCGATCCGTGATTGCGGCGGCCGAGCGCAGAAAAACATCTCCCGTAGAGGAATCTCTGACCCAGCAACGGTCATGGCTGCAAGGGCTGGTGTCGCGGAGAAACAAGAATGTCGCCGCGGTCGCTCTCGCCAACAAGAATGCGCGGGTGATCTGGGCGTTGTTGGCGCATGATCGGAGCTACCAGGCTGGCTACGCAGTCGCGGCCTGAACTCGATATCCCGAGAAACGGCCGTGGAAAAGTCACCGCCTCGACGACGGCGGCGAGAACGACCAGCGAAATTAGAGCCATTCGAGAAAAGGAGACCACTAACTCAAAATCTAATCCAACGAGTTGCTCAGGCAATCATGACGTGATGGCGAAACAGGTTCAGACCGTGGTTGGCAAAACCCTAGTCGGTCGCGGCACTTCAAGTGCGTGTAAGCGATCGAGGAGCCAAGCAAGCGCATTCCATCAGGGCCAGCAGCCAAAAGCTGCATCCAAAGGCCGAATGTACGGCAGCAATCTCACCTTTCCTCATTACTGATTGACGACTTGGCAAAACGGGGGCGTCCATGTACGTCCGGCGGAGACCGTCTGGACAGGGGTGTGAAGAGAGGACACTCTGGCTTGGTGGACACGATTGGAAAGTGTCCACTTGGAGCGGAGATGGACACTTCCAGGGCAGCAGGGGGAGAGATCGCATCGAGGGTGAGCCAGACGTGGACCGCCAAGCGGCAGCAGCGAAGCGTGGACGAGAAGCGTCGAATCGTCGAAGAGACGTTGGTGGAAGGTGCGTCGGTGGCGAGAATGGCGCGAGCGCATGGGGTCAACGCCAATCAGGTTTTTGGCTGGCGCAAGCTATATCTGGCGGGGCGATTGGGAGGCAGTGGAGCGGTCAAGCTCTTGCCGGTTTACGTCAACGAGAGTTCGCCGTCGCCCGGCAACGCCAGCCAGGAGTGAGGGCTCCTGCTCGACTTTCTCGGCGGGCACGATTCATATCGAACTTCGCCACGCGCGAGTGCACATCGCGGGCAGTGCCGATCCGGTTTTGTTGCGGGTGTTGTTGGAGTGCCTGCGGGATGATCGGGCCGCCAACGAACACGCGAGTTTGGATCGCAGCGGGCGTGACCGATCTGCGGAGCGGTTGCACCGGGCTGAGCGCGCTCGTACAAACGAAGTTGGAGCAGAGTCCGTTCTCGGGTCAGGTGTTCGTGTTTCGCGGACGGCGGGGCGATCTGATTAAAGTTTTGTGGTATGACGGGGACGGGTTGCGTTTGTTCGCCAAGCTCTTGGAGCGGGGACGGTTCGTGTGGCCGCAGGCGGCGAGCGGAAGCGTCTCGTTAACGCGAGCACAGTTATCGATGCTGCTGGAAGGCATTGACTGGCGGCGGCCGGAGCGGACGTGGGATCCGCAACTGGAAGTGTAACGTGCGAGGTTCTTTTGCACAACTTTTTCTGTGCGGAGAAGATCGTGGCGCGAAGATTCATGCGATACTCCGCGCATGGCAACCACGATGCTTCCGGATCTGAATCTTCTTCCGGCGGAAGCGTTGAAAGCCTTGGTGTGGGCGCAACATGAGCAACTGCTGTGGCACGAAAGCGAGATCGAGCATCTGAAGCTGCTGATCGGCAAGCTGCAGCGGATGCAGTTTGGACGGAAGTCGGAGAAGCTGGCGCGGCAGATCGAGCAAGTGGAACTGCGGCTGGAAGATCTGCAAGCGAAACCGGTGGAAAGCGCAGGCCTGGCGGAGAGTCAGTCTGCGCCCCCGGCATTACCTCTCCTTATTAGTACTCCTGTAAAACCGGCCCGTCGGCCGTTACCCGATCATCTGCCGCGTCAGACGCAAAGGCACGAACCGACGGAATCGGCGTGCCCGGATTGCGGCGGTGCATTGAGTAAGCTGGGCGAAGACGTCAGCGAGATGCTGGAGTATGTACCCGCGAGCTTCTTCGTGGTTCGCCATGTGCGGCCGAAGTTGAGCTGCACGAAGTGTGACCACATCGTGCAAGCGACGGCTCCGACGCGGCCCATCGAACGCGGTGTAGCCGGGCCTGGACTGTTGGCCTATGTGCTGGTCTCGAAGTATGCGGATCACTTGCCGTTGTATCGCCAGTCGGAGATTTACGCGCGATATGGCGTCGAGTTGGAGCGCTCGACGCTGGCGGACTGGGTGGGTGGAACGAGTGAGTTACTCGACCCGCTGGTGGAAACGCTGCGCCGATATGTAATGGCGGCGGGCAAAGTACATGCCGATGACACTCCCGTGCCGGTGCTGGCGCCAGGAAACGGCAGGACGAAGACCGGGCGCTTGTGGACGTATGTTCGCGACGATCGTCCGGCGGGCAGCATGGCAGCGCCGGCGGTATGGTTCGCCTACTCGCCCGATCGCAAGGGCGAACATCCCGAGCGACATCTGCGCACGTTTCGGGGCGCGCTGCAGGTCGATGCCTATGCCGGATTCAATCAGCTCTATAAAGAGGATGGCCGCATCCAGGAAGTCGCCTGTTGGGCTCACGTCCGGCGCAAGTTCTACGACTTGCAGGAAGCACACGCATCGCCGATTGCCCGTGAGGCTCTGGAACGAATCGCAGCCCTGTATGCCATTGAGAAAGAGATCCGCGGTCGGCCACCAGACGAGCGGCAACAGGTTCGCATGTTACGGTCGCGGCCTTGGCTTCAGTCCTTACGCGACTGGTTCGAAGTCTCGCTGACCAAACTGTCCCGCAAGTCGGAGACGGCGGCCATCCGCTATGCGCTCGGACTGTGGCCGGCGTTGACCCGTTACTGCGATGACGGCCGCTTGGAAATCGACAACAACGCCGCCGAACGGGCGCTGCGCGTGGTCGCGCTGGGCCGGAAGAACTTGTTCGCCGGTTCCGACACAGGTGGCGAGCGTGCTGCCTCCATCTACAGCTTGATTGGTTCGGCGAAACTCAACGGCTTGGATCCGGAAGCCTATCTGCGCGAGGTGCTGTCGCGCATCGCCGATCACCCCATCACTCGCATCGAGGAGTTACTGCCTTGGAAAGTTGCCGCAAACCTGCCGCCCGTAATCGAGCCCGCAGCGTAAGCCAGAAGGTCGTCGCGAAGAACTCCACTGTCGTTCCCCTGTCCTTGCCCAACATCGCGCACTTAATCAGCGATGGCGAAATCACCGTCGGCGTACTCCGCCCGGTCGGTTGTGTCGCCACCGCCACCGACGGACATAATTGCCTGGCCATGCTGGTCCGCCGCCGAGGCGAAACCTTGGCCCAGTTGCTCACTCGTCTCGATCAAGCCATCGACAAAGCGCTTACCGAAGATATCTATACCGACGAAATCAATCCCCCGTCGAGCCATTCCTGAACTCTTCATTGTAAGTGTCCACATAATTTCCTTCGTGGACACTTAGATCGACCCCAACCCGTTGTCAACACGGTCTACTCCGGACGCTTACTCTTAGGTAGTCGATTCCTGCGTTTCGGCTGGCGATGACCGTATTCATCTAGGGCTACCGGATCGCGGCATGAGCTGTGTTTTCTGTGTCAGAAATCGCGGTCCGCCAATGCACTTACACACTGACTACCATGCTCAGATTTGCGTTATCTCGACGGAACGGAGATAGCGGCCCGAGTCCAAACGCGCGGTTGGAACGGAAGCGTTTCTTACTCTGAGATAGATCGTATAAGTCCCTGTCATTTTTGGGATCCATTCGTATGTCCAGAAACTCCAAGAATCACCAGTAGTCTGCTGAAAATCGCCCACAGTAGTAGAATTGTCAGCGATACCAAAACGTATCTCCAAAGTGTTTACGGGACGAGAACCACCCCACACGACGCCAACAACACGGTATTTGATTCTTCCTTCCACCAACCATTGCTCAACCCTTATCGGCATAGCCGCTAAGTCAATTAATGCCGGTCTGTACTCCTTCGCTAACCTGGGTAGACCCGCCTGAGTTCTTGTCGCGTATTCTTGCATCTGTGCTCCAGATCGAGCACCTGCTCATAGCGTCCGAAACTGCGCTCGTGCCGCGCCACGCACTCCCGTCCTGCCAGATCTCGACATACGCCGGCAACAGTTTCGCTTGCGGGTGCGTCCCCGGCCGCAATGGCGTCGAGTAGAAGTTCGTGCGCACCTTCACGCAGCCCTTACCATCCACCGTCGGGAAACTGGTCTCCGCCAGTTCGAATCCTTCCGCCGCCATCGGCAGCAGATGCTCGCGTTCGATCCGCATCGCCTTGCCCACCAACATCGGCTTGCCTGCGATCCGCCGCTGTTCGTCTTGCTGACAATAACTTCGTAACTGTTCATTCAGCTCCTGCAGGTTCTTGGCCTGCGGAATCGGCACTAGATGGTTCCGGCGGAAGTAACCTACCTCGCCCTCTACTCCGCCCTTCTCGTTGCCTCGCGCCGGATTGCAGAACTCCGTCTGAAAGCCCCAGTGCGAACGGAACGCGATCAAGCGTTCTGTCTCTTCCCGCTGATGCCCACGCAGAATCTTCTTCACCGCACTCTTCAGGTTGTCGTAGCGCAATAACTTGAACACGCCGCCGAAATAGCTGAACGCCATCTCGTGCGCTTCCAGAAAGGCCTGTTGCGTGGCGTGATAGTAGGCCACGTGAAACGCTCCGCCACTCGCCATTGAGCGCATCGCAAAAATGTAAACCCGCAATCGTTCGCCCGCGAAGTCGGCCATGGCTTCGTACCAATCCACCTGCGCCTCGCCGGCCCAGTCGTAGACCTGCGGCACAAACGTCTCTCGCAAGCTGAGTCCGAACTCTTGCTTGCGCTCCCGCACGAAACGGCGCACCGTCGCTTCCGCCACCGCCTCAGTGCGCTCTTGCCGGATCCGCTGCCAGATGCGATGCGCGGTGTGCCGCTGTTTACGCGGCGCTGTCTGATCCTCGCGCAGAATCTCGTCGATGAACTCCATCACCGGACCCAGCCTCGGCTTGTTTCGCGCCGCCAGTTTGCGCTCCGGCGGAATCGAACTAGCCAGGGCCTGTCGCACCATTCGCCGATGCACGCCCAGTTTCTTCGCGACCGCGACGATACAGCGTGCGACGGAGATCTGGCATATGTTGAATCGTTTTAGTGCAGTATGCTCTTATTGAGAGGAAGCACACATTTCCAACGGCCAGCATGGCCTGAGAAACCAGTAGCTTCTCAGGAGAAGTAGTGGACCACGTCAATCTCGGTAAGACCGGACTTAAAGTCTCTCGTCTCTGTCTCGGCTGCATGAGCTATGGAGCGCCTGCTACCTGCTACCGGTAAAGCTAACCTGGCAGCCACGCGTGGGCTCTGAACGAAGAAGAGAGCGAACCCTTCTTTCGTCAGGCGATTGATCTCGGGATCAACTTCTTTGACACGGCTAATGTTTATTCAGGCGGGGCCAGCGAAGAGGTGCTTGGGCGATTCTTGAAAGCGAACATCCGCCGCGAAGCTGTCGTCATCGCTACCAAGGTCCACGGGGTCATGCGCGACGAACCGAACGGGCGGGGTCTCTCCCGCAAAGCTATCTTTTACGAACTCGATCAAAGCCTCCGCCGCTGCCCCCCGAAAACTCTGTCTGGCTTTCAAAGGTTCCTCCAACGCCCATGTAACAATGTTACATGCACTTGTCTTCCTAAGTTCGCCACCACTGAACTTCGATCTGGATGTTGCTGATTCTTAGGCTACTCGCCTCCGATGACATTTTCGAGAACCACAATACTCGGGACCAAGGAGCACGACGCGAATACATGTCATGCGCGATCGCCCCTTTCTTGTTTCTTGGAACAAATCTGTACTTCTGTCATTAATGGAGCACACCGTTCCCCGTGCTGGCATCCCACACGAGCTTTCCACCAACGAGCGTTTTCAATGCTTTCACATCGCGGATCTTTTCAGGCTCAATGGAGAAGACGTCATCACTGAGGAGCACCATGTCAGCCAGCTTGCCGGGAGTGATCGACCCCTTCTCTTCTTCTTGAAATTCAGCGTATGCCGAGCCCATTGTGTAAGCTTCGATGGCTTCAGCAACGGTGAGCTTCTGCTCCGGGAACCAGCCGTTGGGATTCTTCCCATCCAGAGTTGCCCGAGTGACGGCGGCATAGACGCCGAGCAACGGGTTCAGCGGCGCTACCTCCCAATCTGTGCCAAAGGCCAGGCGAACACCATGATCCAGGAATGTGCGGAAGGCGTAGGTGCGGCTGGCGCGGTCATGTCCGATATGGGTCTCCGCAAAACGGCCGTCGTCGATCGCGTGGTAGGGCTGAACCGACGCGATCACGTGCAACTGGGCGAAGCGGTCGAAATCCTTGGCCGCCATGTGCTGGGCGTGCTCGATGCGAAAACGGCGATCGGTGTGGCCGTGGGCCTTGATCACATCGGCATACAAGTCAAGAATGGTCGATATGCCTTCGTCACCGATGGCGTGCGTGCAGATCTGCAATCCGGCTGCGTCGGCTTTCATCATGCGATCGCGCATGAGCGAGATGGGATGCATCTCGTCGGAGAGCAGGCCCCGATTGTTTCCCTGATTCAAGAATGGCTCGTAGAAATAGGCTGTGCCGGAGCCGAGAGAACCGTCGGCAAATGCCTTCAGGGCACCGACGCGCAAATATGGGCCGCCGAAAGCGTGGCCGATGCCGAGCTTTGCCTGGTCGTCGACATAAGTGATGAGCGGAGCTGCGTAGATGCGGGTGGTCAATTCGCCGCGCCGCAAAAGTTCGGAATACACTGCGATATCTTCGTAGCTGGCGACCATGTGCTGAACACTGGTAACCCCAAGCGAGGCAGCGTGCGCGAGGGCACGCTTGACCACCTTCATCCGCTGGTCATGGGTCAGCGGCGGGACGACTTTGTCGATGTAGTCTGTGGCGGCATCTTTCAGAGCACCTGTGGGATTGCCCTGTGCGTCGCGGACAACAGTGCCGCCCGGTGGATCGGCAGTCGTAGCTGTGATTCCCGCGAGCCGTAGAGCCATAGAATTGGCGAGGCCCATGTGGCCGTCGTAGCGGCTGACGAACACAGGCGTATCGGGCGTGACGGCATCGATCATTTCCTTCGTAGGCATGTTGGGCGGGTTCCACTTGGTTTCATCCCAATTGCCACCGATAATCCACTCGCCCTTGGGAGTGATCTTGGCACGCTCGGCGATGCGGCGGGCAAACTCCTCGGGACTCGTGGCATCGTTAAGTTGGATGTTGTCGAGTTGTTGTCCTCCGGAAACGAAGTGCACGTGCGCGTCATTGAAGCCGGGGATCAACAGCTTTCCTCCAGCATCGATCAGCTTGGTGTTGGCGCCGTGCCACGCGTTGACATCAGCATTCGAACCGACCGCGACAATGCGATCCCCAAGGACCGCGACTGCTTGCGCAAGCGGCAAAGACTTGTCAACCGTCCAAACCTTCGCGTTGGTGATGATCAGGTCTGCCGCAGGCTTCGATTGTGCATGGCCGAGGTCAAGCGCAAGGAGTGCGCAGGCAAAAAGCTGCAGGGCGAAAGAAGCAGTCTTATTTTTCATGGGCATTGGGTTAGAAGCCGTAGCGCAGTGCAAACTCCATGACTCTGGGTTTGGTCAAAGTGGCGGCGAGCCGTTGCTTAGTTGTCGCCTGCGTCGAAAGTCACACGTCCTGCCACCACGGTCATGCGAATGGTGAGTGTCCTCAGCTCATTGCTCGGCACCTGATACGGACTGGCAGATAGGACAGTGAAATCAGCATAACGGCCGACACTCAGAGTTCCGAGATCCTTTTCCTGAAAAGCCGAGAACGCCGGACCTGCAGTCATCATGCGAAGTGCTTGGTCAACATCTACACGCTGATCGCTGTACCAGCCATCGTCCGGTTTCCCAGCGGCACTTTGACGTGTGACCAGACAATGCAGGGTGGCGATGGGCGCGCCCGAATCGGAAGCCGGGTAATCCGACCCCGCTGCGAGGGCAACGCCCGCATTGAGGAAATCGCGCGTACGAAGTACCCAATGCACGCGTGACGGCCCAACGCGATCTTCGGCCCACCGGCTGTACTCACCGACAAACACCGGCTGAATCGAGGCAATCACGCCCATATGAACAAATCGAGGTAAGTCATCATTCGTGACGATGGAAGCGTGCTCTATACGGAAACGCTCATTCGGAGTCACACCGCCTTCCTCGAAGGCATCAAGGGCACGCCGAACAGCGCGGTCCCCGATCGCATGCGTGTTGACCTGAAATCCCTTTTGGCGCGCCGCCCGAACAACTCGTTCGAGATCCGCGTCTTTCATCAATTCCAGGCCATGCTCTTGGGGCGCGTCCGTGTACGCATCCGTCATTTCCGCTCCCCGCGATCCGAGCGCACCGTCGAGAAAAAGCTTGAAGCTCCGAACTGCTAGCATCCCATTGCCGAGGTCCAATTCCGGTCCGTTCGCGAGGTAGTGCGTCATTGCGGCCTCGCCACTGGCCATCGCGTAGATCCTGACGGGAAGTTCTCCCCGCTCAAGCAGATCCTTGTAGATGGAAATAGTCTCAAGGCCGACCCCGGCGTCGTGGACACTAGTTAATCCCCATCGAGAGAACTGCTGAAGAGCAATGCGGATGCGATGCTCTTGGTCGGCCTGTGTGGCCTTCGGTATGACAGAGCGAATCAACTCCTGCGCATTGTCAATCAGCATGCCCGTTGGCTCGTGTGCGGCATTCCGCCGAATCAGTCCGCCGTCAGGATCAGGCGTGTCGCGTGAAATCTTCGCGAGAACCAGTACTTTCGAGTTTACCCAAGTGGAATGCCCGTCGATGCGACTGAGGGCAACCGGGTGATCGCCAGTCACTGCGTCGAGTTCACTCGCGGTGGGAAATACTGACGGGTGCCAGAATCCCTCGTCCCAGCCGCCGCCAGTTATCCACGAGCCGCTGCGAGACGAGCGGGCCGCTTCCGCAACCTTAGCTAGGATCTCGGCCTTAGTCAGACCCCGGAGATCCATCCTCTCAAGCTGCTCACCGACGCCCGCCACATGCACGTGGGCATCGGCAAAGCCTGGCAGCGCGACGCCGTTGATCCTAATTTTGCGCGTGTTCTTTGTCGCGAGTGCTTCCACCTCGGAGCGGGAGCCAATCGCAATGATTCGACCGGCAAACACCGCCATCGCCTCGGCCTTTGGATGCGACCGATCCAGCGTAACGAACTCACCGAAGAATATGGTATCGGCAACAGGTGACTGCGCTTGGCTCGAAACCACTGCCCGTGCGACTCGCAATGAGACAAGCGCAACAAGCACGAGACCGCACGCTCCAAAACCACACATCTTCAGACACGTCTTTCCGTTGCGCGGTCGCATAGGGCCAAAGTTGCTCAACAACCATTTGAGCCATTGCGATACAAATTTCATCATGTCCACGACCATATTGACTGAGTACGCAGTCCGAGCGCTTATCCCATCCAACTGGGTTCACACGAGCTTGCGGTTTCTCCTCACGCAAAAGACTTTACGAACCTGCTAGAAGCTGTAACGCAGCGCGAATTCCATGACTCTGGGTTTGGTCAAAGTGCTGCTATACAATCCAAAGCTCGATGCCGGCTGATCCAATTGGCCGGTGGTATGCGGCAGCGGCGCTACATCAAAACGAACCGAGTTGGTCACGTTGTACACGTCCCAAGTGAACTTCAGACTCTGCGACTCGGCAACCTTCCAGGACTTACTCAGAGCACTGTCGATTCCGAAGTATCCGGGCCCACGTAACTCGTTGCGCTGCCCCGACTCGCCGGGATAAGAGTAGCGAAATGCGCCTTGAGCCGCGGCTGGATTTTGAAACAATCTCGGGTTGCCATTCGAGTCAAAGAAGACTCCCGTTTTCGGCTTGGGACCATCCAGAATCGCGGCGGACGGCAGTTCCCAGTTAGTCGGGAACGAAGTGAAAGTCTCGATCGTGGTTGGGAAGCCGCTCGTCCAGCGCGCCAGCCCGGAGAACTGCCATCCTCCTACGAACGCATTCACCAAACGATTCGAAGTACCTGCAAAGCGATGCCCCGATCCAATCGGAAGTTCATACACCCAGTTTGTGTTGAACTGGTGAGTAGTATCGAAATCGGATACCGCCCGGAGTTGGTTCGGCGACCAAGAGTTAATGATCTGATCTGCCTGATAAAAGGCATTGAACTGGTTAATGCGCTCCGCGTTTGACCCTACGTCCAGAGACTTCGAAAACGTATAGTTGAAGTCCCACTGCAATCCGTGCGTCATTCCATGTCGTAGCATCAACTGCAAGCCGTTATACGAACTGCTACCGCTGTTTCGCCAGGCATAGAGCGACGTAAATTGCGGGTTGAAAAATGCGTAGGGTGTGGCTTTTCCACCGAGGGTTGCGCAGGAGGGAAAGCACCCCCCGGGGCCGGGAGTAGCACTGGTGAACGTTTGAGCGGCTTCTCCCGGTACGTCGGCATTAATCAGAGCGGCGGTCTCGTTGTGCAGGAAGCAGGAGTAAAGGGCGTACATTGCCTGCGTCGCTGTGGGAGATCCGGAGAAAGTGGAAACTCCGGGAGCGCACGTCCCACCCACTTCATCCGCCGCGTCCAGCGGAGTGCCTGCGGCACCGGAGAACACGTTCTCCCAAAAAGGTATCGGAGCTATATTCTGGACTGGAACGCTCTGTTCACCCGCTTTGGTCAAAAGAGTTGCCGCCTTGAAATAGTCCATGCCTGATTTAGGGTCGCGGATATCCAAAGGCATGGCCAGATCTTCCTCCTGCAGGAGGCGGCGGCCTAATCGGCCGGTATACGCTATTTCAAATACAAAGCTCTTAGGAAGCTCGCGACTTATCGTAAAATCAAACACATGTGAGTACGGTGTTTTCATCTTGTCGTCCAGCCCCCAGTAAATTGTGGCACCGTTGGGAAGGCCCACGGCCGGCGTTTGAGGAAATCCTCCCGCCGGGGCTGGCTGAATCAATTGCGGCGGGATGCTGTAAAGACTGGTGAATCGAGGTGAGGTGTCCACGCTGTACTGGCCGACTGGGTTCTGGAGGGAAGTGGTCAGGCCAAATGAACCCTGCTGGTCGAAGCTGTCGACGACCCCTTCGCCGAAGTGGTCATAATAAATTCCATAACCGCCGCGGATAGAACTCTTCCCGGGGCCTCCGAGTATTCGCTGCAGGAACCCACTATCGGCCTTCGGCGACCAGGCAAATGCGAATCTTGGCGCTACATTGCCGTAATCCCAATTCCAATAAGGCGGCCGATTGTTAGCCTGCCCTGAGAGGTCGAACTGCACTAATGGATTGTAGGTCTGACCAGCCATCATCGCAGCAGCACGCTGATTGAAAAAATTATCTAGACTGATACTGGGCGCAACTTGAGTACCATTAGTTTCATACGGCGGTTGCAGCAGCGTATAGCGTACCCCATACGTAAGCGTTAGCTGTGGGGTAGCGCGCCAGGAGTCTTGCACATAGGTTTCAAATTCATGCGCCAGAAAGTGGCGAACAGCAGGCGTCCCTACGGGCTGCGCTGTCCCTTGCTTGGTTATGTTGTAGTTTGAGTAGGACGAATCGAGCAATCCGGTCAATGCCATCACGGGATAATCGTAACCGGTTTGGAAGTTGGGGTTGACGGCCGGAAAGCCGAAAGCACCTGGATCCAGACTCAACCCAGAGCCGGCAATTCGACCGAATGGAGCGATCCAAAGATCGTAAATCCTGGCATACGGATAGGAGTTATTGTTTGAGGTGCGGTTATTGGTGATGATCCGTAAGTTTCCGCCAAACTGCAAAGTGTGTTTACCCTTCACCCACGTGAGGTCGTCAATCAGATTGTGTACCGGCACGTTGCTTCGCGTGCTGTAGGTCTGCGCGGAAAGAGGATCAGGCCCATTGCCGAAATCGACATACGGCTGGGTTACTTGTCCGATACTGTCGACTCCCTGCCGAATAAAACCGTAGCGCAAATTGTTGATAAGGGTGGGACGAAAGGTCGCCGTATAAGAGGCAATCACACCTTTGCTGTTGTTGAGTGCCACCAGACTCTGAGGCTGGCCAGGAAACTGAGGTCCGGCGCCGGTATTGTCACCGACCATTCCACCGCGTACGAATACGTGATGATTCTGCGTGATGTTGAAATCGAATTTCGCGATATACGTATTGAGCGCGCCCGGGGTGGAAGCGGGAAACGTATAGCCCTGAAAATTCAAACCGTCTCCAACATCTGTAGTATTTGGAGAAGGATACTGTTGAAAAAGCGTCATTATGGCCGGATCGGCACCGTTCCCCAGAGGACAGGTTCCATTACCTGTGCAGTTGGGGTCCATTTGAGCCAAGTTCTGGGCGGTCAATGTTTCAACGCCACTTGCGGGGCACGCAGGATCCCCTGTGCAGTCGTAACTCATGATTCCTTGCCTGAGATTCAGGCTGGGCACAACCCGCGTCGTTTGCGTATTTTCTCTTGTCCGCTGACCCTCGTATGCGAGGAAAAAGAACATCCGGTCCTTGTGTATCGGACCGCCTACAGTCGCTCCGAAAGTATTGCGAATCAGCTGACCGGGCACATTGGGCAGCCCCGATTGCAATTGAGCTTGCTTGTTGAACCAGTCATTGGCTTCTCCGACGTTGGTTCGGTTATATTCGTAAACTGAGCCATGAAAATTATTAGTCCCGCCCTTGGTGATCAGATCTACTTGAGCTCCTGACGACCGCCCCTCACTGGCATTCGCATTACTGGTGGTCACGCGGAATTCCTGCAAAGAATCCAAGGTCGAGCGCAGCGCACCCTGGAAGGCATAGCCTTTGACCTGATCGTTGTCATCGATGCCGTCGAGTGTGATATTGGTCTGGTCACTGCGCGCTCCGTTCACAGCTCCGCCGCGGCTGTCCTGATTCTGGTCGACATTCGTTCCAACGAATGTTACACCTGGCTGCAGACTCAAAATTTGTGTTGGGTCCCGTCCTTCGAATGGTAACGATGCGATCTGGGAAGCACCAAAGGCATTGCCAAGCGAAGCGTCCTCACTATTCACCTGCACCGTGTTGCCGGTTACCTCTATAACTGCCGTCTCCCCCTTAACTGGCAAGGTGACATCAGAGGTGGCTGGAACGTTTACGAGCAGTTGCAGGCCGTCATGTTTGATGGTGGCAAACCCAGCTTGGCTGACGGTGAGGGTATAGGTACCTGGCGGGATCTGCAAGAACTGGTAAACACCGTAATTGTCTGTCTTCATGGACCGCGAAAAGCCCGTGCTCGGGTTAGACAGAGTCACACCAGCTCCCACGACGATCGCATGCTGCGAATCGGAAACAGTTCCACGCAGGGAACTCGTGGCAGTTTGCCCGCGGCTCTGCGCCGAGAGCAGCAGCATCATGGTTGCTGCGAGAAGGATGAATTTCTGCACATTCGCCATATTCCCCCGTGCGATAATCGCAAAGATGTGCGACGACAAAATTAAGTTGAAACTGCCTTACTTGTCAAGCATGCTGCCGGTCTTCCTGTAAATTGGTTTCTGTACCGGTGGGATCAGGGTCACCAAGCATGCGCGAATGGGACTAACAGCTTCGTGCGGAATGGAAATGAGTTTAGGAAATCTTGTTCCGCCGAACTTCCAGGGATCAGGAGGCGAACCCAGGCGATATGGGTCGGAACCGCCTTGGGGTAGAGAAGCTGCCTCCGGTCAATTCGGATTAGCGGAATGATTGCAAAATCAAGGACGTTGACTGATCGAAGCGCACGAATACTTCAGTCTGATCTAGAGGGGGGGGATTTTGCGCGCTTTCAAGGCAATCCTAACTTTCTCTTATCGTTGGCGCGGGGCTTAACCGCCATCGAGGTCTTCGAGGGCCACACTGGCGGGGTTTCCTCTGCGGAGATTTCCCGGCGAACTGGGCTATCGCGAGCCGCAGTGCGGCGCATCTTGATGACGCTGGAGCTGCTCGGGTATGCGGAGTCCGATGGACGAGTTTACCGGCTCAAATCGCGCGTGATGAGGCTGGGGTTTTCATATTTATCGTCGAGCTCGCTTGCAACCCTGGCACAGCCGATTTTGGAGCATGTGATCGAGCTTGTACACGAATCGAGCTCGGTCGGCGTGCTCGAAGGCGATCAGGTTGTCTATGTTGCTCGTGCCACGGCGAAGCGGGTCATGTCGATTGGACTCTCGGTGGGGAGTCGCTTTCCAGCTTATTGCACTTCAATGGGCCGTGTTCTTCTCTCCGGTTTGTCAGAGCAAGAATTGTCCGCGTATTTTAAAAGAGCCGAGCTAAGACGGATTACGTCCAAGACAATTGTTGACAAGGCAGTGTTGGGCAATGTCATCAATCGAGTCAGGATCGAAGGTTTCGCTCTTAACAATGAGGAACTGGAGCTTGGCCATCGCTCGATTGCAGTACCCGTCAAGGACCGTAAGGGGCGCATGGTGGCGGGAATGAACATCGGTGTTCATGCCGCCCGAGTTTCGATTGCTGAGATGAAGGGAGGACTCCTGCCAATCCTGCGTGAACACTCACAAACCCTTAGTCAATTATTGGGCTAATGCTTGCGCCCCCCACGCAAATGACGGTTCGATAACGGCGTCGGTCTTGAGTACGTTATTCACACAGTTCGCCAACGATCGCGTGTTGGGCCGGTTTCGAGACTTCTACGGTTGTTGAGAGCTCGATTACAAAACGATTAAGCAGTTTAGGATTGATTTGAAGAGGAGATATTGTGACCGAAATGCGTGAAGTTTTCCGGCACTTGAGAATTCTCAGGCACACCCTCAACATTGTCATCCCCGTATTCTTCTGCGCGATGGGAATGATGCACGCTCAGAATAACGCTCGTGCCCGCGACTTAGGAATTCCATTTGACGGCACGACCGGACCGCTGAATGCAATCACGGACATTAGAGCCGTGGAGGTGGGGCACACGACCCTCATATCTGGGGACGGAGCACTGAAAGTGGGAGTAGGTCCAATTCGCACTGGCGTGACTGCGGTATTCCCTCGCGGTAAGGATTCAACTGACCCAGTCTTTGCAGGATGGTTTACCGAAAACGGCAATGGTGAGATGACGGGTACCACGTGGGTTGAAGAGTCGGGGTTTTTAGAAGGCCCCGTAATGATCACGAACACCCATAGCGTAGGCGTGGTCCGCGATGCTGTTATTGCCTGGCGAGTAAAACACGGGCCTCCAAGTGAGGACGGTTATTCGTGGTCTTTGCCCGTGGTAGCTGAAACCTGGGACGGCTACTTGAATGACGTCAATGGATTCCACGTCAAGCCAGAAGATGTATTCCATGCTCTCGATACGGCTCATGGAGGTGCCGTGGAGGAGGGAAACGTAGGCGGCGGCACCGGCATGATCTGCAACGAATTTAAAGGCGGGATCGGCAGTTCTTCCCGCGTCCTCGATGCCAAGTACGGCGGATATACAGTTGGCGTTTTGGTTCAATGCAACTACGGACAGCGCGATCAACTACGGATTGCAGGCGCACCCGTCGGTCGCGAGATTCCCGGTAAAACAGTTTGGGATGACGATGTGGGGTCGATCATTGTTGTCGTGGCGACGGATGCTCCACTGATTCCGACACAACTCAAGCGCCTAGCCAAGCGTGTGTCACTGGGTGTGGCGCGGGATGGCAGCTATTCCGGCAATGGGTCGGGAGACATCTTTATTGCCTTCTCCACAGCCAATCCTGGAGCATCTGCATTCAAGGGTATCCGCCAATTGGCCATGCTTCCCAATGACCAAATTAATCCTCTTTTTCTGGCCACTGTGCAGGCGACAGAGGAAGCTGTAGTGAACGCGATGATTGCCGCGAAGACGATGACAGGAATAGATGGCCACACCGTGGTTGCCTTGCCACACGATCAGTTACGAGACGTCCTGAAAAAGTACAATCGATTGGCAAAGTGATGGTGGTTAATACTCTGTACCGGTGCTGGAACCTTCGGGATATCGAGTGGCCTTTCAGGAATCTCGTGCTCGAGAAGTGTCAGTTGTGAGCAGCGGTTTCCTCGACCGCCGCTCGCAACTGCTGCACCGCCCACAAGATTTGTTCCTCCGTAGTGATCGCCGCCGGCGCGATTAGCAGATGATCTCCAGAAAGTCCGTCTACGCAGCCCTGGACTGGGTAAACCAGGACCCCACGTTTGGCCGCTGCCTGAGCCACCCGTTCCGCAAACTTCAATTCCGGAGCGAAAGGGAGCTTGCTGGACTTTTCAGCGACGAACTCGATGCCCCACAGCAAACCAATACCGCGACATCCCCAATTACGTTCGAATCTCGCAACGTATTGAGGGACCGGCACAGCTTTGCTGCGGTGGTCCCTTGTTCAGACACGACTTCTGCTCCGATTACTGAACTCTGCCAGGAAGCCTCGCCTCTAGGATTGCTACCGCGACACCAACCTTCATGAAGAAAATCTCCGCCGAGAACCTTTGAGCCACTTCGGGATGGTAGTGATGACCGGAGTTGTTGTCGCGCAGTGTCGCCAAGAAGATCAGGCGGGCTAGGTCGTTCGGCAAAGATATGGTGAGCGCGCGCAGAATATCGACCGTCACGGCACTGAGGCGGCACTCTCCATTCGCGGTCGGTTCAAGAGCGTTAGGAGCAAGAAGTTCATCTCTCACATTGTTACAGATTGACTTTTCGCGGTGATCCTCATCGATCAGTAGATTTCCCACTCTCGTTAGAATTTGCGCTGAAACGAAGACCTGGACCTGTTGAGGAATCCCAATACTTAGCCCTCGAAGGACTCCAAGCGCAACGCGCCCGGCTGCGCAAACTCCCAATACCGACACATTCTTCAGCTGGGACATGAATGATCGAAGAGAGCGTGAAAAGCTGCCAAAGTAATCGGCATGGTGGCCGCAGCTGTCGAACAAGCACGGAACTAGTGACTTGCAGCGATAGACGGGCGAGGCGTTGTTGTTGCGCTCCGAACGAACTGACGACATCGGCGGCGGCGTTGGCAGCGACGAATCTGAAACTGCTTGTGTTCAGAACGCTGCGACAAACCTTTCGGACCGCAGGCATCGGGTCAGGTTCCAGTCGATGGGTGCGCGGATAGTGGTCGACTGTCATGGTCGGTCTCTGCTATTTGAGATTGAATTGCTTAACTCCATTTGGAACGGACATCACGCATGCGGCAAGGATTACGCTCAGCCTTCCTGCCTCACCTCAGTTACGCAATACGGGCACTAATTATGCCACCCAGCTAGATTATTGTCAGTCGGATTGAAAAGATTCATATCTGTCCTCAAGGCATCCTATGATGCTGGGATTTGAGCGTCTATTCGCGCACTGTCGGTGCACTCAGCGGGCTCATCCGTTAATGGCGGCACCCTGTCTTGAGACTGCCATATTCTCCGGTACGCCTCACACCTGAGGATCAGCGCGTCATGCTTCCCGGAATCGACGATCGCCCCCTCGTCTACGACCAGAATTCTGTCGGCCCACAGGATTGTTGCTGGCCGGTGCGAAA
>JBAVGI010000607.1:0-1571 GCA_049684755.1 Candidatus Sulfotelmatobacter sp. | reverse complement strand
TTCTGGATGCAGGTTTACAACTTGGGAATCGACGACAGCACCAAGAGCAACTCGGCGACGGTTACGTACGAGATCAGCGACGCAGCTACCGGCGACGTGATTTTGACGAAAGATCTCGAATCAAAGGATTTAGGGGCGCACAGCGATCAACTGACGGTTGAAAAGTCGCTGCCGCTGGCTGGCTTGGCGCCGGGCAAGTACAAGGTGACGGTGAAAGTAAATGACGCGATTTCAAAACAAGTGATTGCACAATCGGCACCTTTTGTCGTCGAATAGAAGTCACAGTGCGTGAGGAAGGGCAGCCGGACTTGAAGATCCGGCGCCTGCGCAAGCCTGAAACATTCAAAGAATCCTGCCAGGGACGCGGCGGATCACAGATCTGTACATGATGCGAACTGCCCATCTCGCCGGTTTCGCCGTGCTCATTGTGTTGGGGACTGCTCCGCTTTGCGGAGCGGCCACAGTGGCAGTGTCGGGAACTGTGCGCGACTCGGCCGGGGTTCCGCAGATGGGCGCCGAGGTCCAGTTGCTCAGCACCGACCTGGGTGTAGTGGCCAGCGTCTACACCAACAACAAGGGCCAGTTTCTGATTGCATCTGTCGTACCCGGCAGCTATTCGCTGAAGGCGATGGGCGCGTATTTCCTTCCCTCTCTCCGCGAAAACATCCGCATTCGCAAAGCTACCGTCGTGAATCTCACGCTAAACACGCTTTATGAAGTGATGCAATGGCTGCCTGCCAAGCCACGGAGCGGTCGCTCGCCGGTTGACGACTGGGCATGGACGTTGAAGTCGGCTGCCAATCGCCCACTGCTGCGCTGGCTTGAGGATGGGCCGCTGGTTGTGGTTTCAGACGGCCAAGGGAATGCGCCTAAGCTGAAGGCGCGGCTGATGGCCACCGGCCAGGCTGGAACCTTCGGCGAGAGCGGCGAGCGCTTCTCAAACACCGTGGAAATGACGCCTGACAACAGCAGTGAGTTGCTGGCGCGTGTCGATTTCACTCCCGGCACCGATGCAAATATGGAATCGATGCTGGGCTTCCGCCAGGATCTTGGTTTTGCCGGATCGGTTCAATCGGTTGCGGCCATCGCCGTCCATCCCGATGAGTACGACGGCGGCGACCACGGCATGGATGAGGCGGCGATCAATACATCGGAGAACATGCACCTGGGCGATGAATTCGAGCTGGAAGCCGGATCTACCGAAGTGATGGGCCGCATGACGGGCGACCGGCCGGCAAACGTAAGCGCCGCGCTACCCTATGCCTCGTTGCAATGGCACGACGGCCCCAGCACGATTGAATACCGCCTGGCCACCATGGTCGCGAATCCGAATTCGAACGACCAGGCCGATGCCGCAACGTGGCTGCCCGCGGCTGCAGTGCGCAATGGCAGGCTGCTTCTGGATCGCGGCCTGCATCAGGAGATCGGCTACGAGCGCCAGACCGATTCCTCAGACTTGGCCGTGATGGTTTACGCCGACAAAATCGATAATCCGATTCTCGATGCAATGAGCCGCGTGGCCGGCAGCAGCCTGAACGATTCCGACGCGCCCTCCGCGGTGCTAACTGACC
>JBAVGI010000606.1:0-2288 GCA_049684755.1 Candidatus Sulfotelmatobacter sp. | reverse complement strand
ATCACCGTCTGAAGGCCCGGGTCGTCCGACTTTTCCGGCAAAACCCGCGCCAGAAGAGCCAGGTGCAGGGGGATTTGCTGCGATTCGAGAAACGGAGCCACGGCGCGGCACACGTAGGCCGAATATCCGTCAGGATTCATCTCCGAGAAGCGGTCCATGGCCTGAGGAATCAGCTTTTGGAAGGATTCCGGGCTGCGCTCCGCCATGAGGTCGATTACTTTGGGGTCCCCAGCTCCTACAGCGTTGTCAAAGTCACGCCAGAAGCCCCTCTCGGCAATCGTGTTCGAGATCACGTCCTCAATCGGCGTCGAGCCGGCCACGTATTCAGGGTCGTCGGGATTGTCGTCCAGTTGCGAGAGCAGCTTCAGGCGGTTTTCTACTGCCGCGATGCCATCCGGGAAGCGCTTTTCGAGGTTCGCCGCTGTGTGCAGCGCCGCCTTGACCCGCTTGTGCAGGTCGGGCTGATCCTTCAACACTTCTTTGAGCGTTTTCCAGTCGTCTCCGGTCGAGCGCTGTGTGGTTTCTGTCGTCTCGGAAGCTTCGGTCGTCTCAGTATCGACGCCTTCCGCTTCGACTTCGGCTTCGGTCGTCTCGCCGAGGTCGAGTTCCGTCTCAGTTCCGCTCAGGTCCAATTCATCTGCCATCGCTTAACTCCTTCTAAACTGTCGCCGTGCCCCGCGCGCCAGGGCTTGCCGCGTTCTTCTGTACCGAACCCTGCGCTTCGGGCGCTGCTTCCTTGATGCCCGCCTGCGCGTTCATCTGGGCCTTGTCGGCTGGACTTTCGTCCTTGAAGTTGATCGATTCGCTGGGTGGCTTCATCACCTGCGCCATCTGCGCTTTCTGCATCGCCTGCTGGGCGAGGAACTGATCATGTACCGCTTTGTGCAGCCGCACGTTCTGAATGCCGAGTGCAGCTTTTTTAAGAGCTTCTTGCTGCGCGGCGGCGTTGGCGTCAGGGCCTCCTGAGGTCGTTCCGCTCGTCGGCGCCACGTTCATCCGCAGCCAGCAATCCTCGCTCGATAGATATTCCTGGCACTTTGCCGACTCCCACTGATGATAATCGTCCGCCTCGGGCATCAGCGACGGCTGAGGCTGAGGAGGCTGAAACGGGGTCGGGACGGGAGCGGGAAGCCCTTGCATCGCCGCCTGCTGCTCGGCTTCGATCTGCTGTTTCGCATGGGCAGCCGCGGCCGCGGCGATATCTTCAGGCGTGGGAATGATCGGTGCCGACTGCAGCAACTCCTCCAGCTCGCGCGTCTGCTTCTTGTACGCTATCGCCGGGATCAACACCAGGTCCGGGTTCCCGTTCAGCTCGATAAACTCTTCCCAGTTATCCGGCGACTCGAAAATCGCCTGTCCCACCGGAGATTGCGCCGCCATCTTCACCAGGTCAGCAAGGTTCGAGCGCTTCGCCGCCGTCGTCTCCGGGAAGCTGGAATCCGAAACGTGGGCGTGGAAATTGCCCTTCTTTAGCCGCTCCAGCTTGACGGTAACCTTGGACCCATCCGACCCCACGACGGCGATTTCCGTTCCATGGTCGGGATTCTTTGACGCCAGCCGCGCCGCTTTCTCCGCGATGCCCGAGAACATGATCTGCATCGAGCCCCATGCCGGCCCCAGCTGCCCCATAGCCTGAGAGCGGTCCATTGCCTGCCCGGAAGCAGTCTGGCTCGCCTTGGAGTCTCCCTGCAGTGCTGGAAGCGCTCCGGTGAGGTCGTGAGACATCGTGTTGAGTTCCGCGATTGCTTCATCGAATCCCGCCGGAGGCTGTGCTGGGTCCTCGCGATGAATGACCGACTTGGCGATTTCCTGATCCGGAGGGCCTTCCTTCAGCAGAACGTAGTCGTTCGGCCGGCTGCGCTGATTCGAGATCGCCTGATAATCCTCATCTGAACCCCGGAAGTAGGTGACGCTCCAGCCCGTCTCGTAATTCTCCCGCTTCGCGTTCATGTAGTCGTTGAACGCATCCTGGATCACCTTGTCTGACTCCATCAGAGCCCCGCCGGTCATGCCATCGCGCTCAATCGGAAACGCTACGTCGATAGCGTCGTCGGGACATTCGTTCCAGCTTTCCGAGTAGGTCTTACCGACCCACTTGACATGGCAGCCGTCCGGAAAGAGCTGGAGGAAGGAGTCGCGATAGGTGAAAGGCTTGCCAGACTCGTTCTCGCCCCGCGTGGCGACGAGGGTACCGTCGTCGCCACCGGGATATGGGTCGTCGAAGAGCTTGTCCTGAAAGACTTCCGGCCGCAGAAAGCCGTTCAGCTCCGTCGTAAGGTAATTCAGCG
>JBAVGI010000605.1:0-28709 GCA_049684755.1 Candidatus Sulfotelmatobacter sp. | reverse complement strand
CTTTCAGTCCCCTCTTCATCGGGGAAGACTCTTCAACTAAAGAAAAGGTTGTTATTGGAGGAGATCAGGAAGGCTTTCAGTCCCCTCTTCATCGGGGAAGACTCTTCAACGAAAGCTCAGCAAAAGCAGCTCTAACTTCTGTAATGATCTTTCAGTCCCCTCTTCATCGGGGAAGACTCTTCAACGATTGGGCATTTCGCGCTGATGCGTTCGAAGCTCCGCACTTTCAGTCCCCTCTTCATCGGGGAAGACTCTTCAACCGCTTTTTATCCCTTGCCATTTCAACAACTTGCAGGCAGTATTCTATCAGATTTTTCGCAACGGCTTTATTTGCAGAAAAACCCGGCAGGTTTGCGAAAACACTGATCGAATGTGCGTTAGAGCCGAGCATTAAAAAATATCTCCGCAGTAGTTACGGAATTCGCAGTCCTCACAGCGATTCCTGACCGGGGTTGGAGGGGGCAAGATCCCGTCCCCAATCATCGCACGGATTTCTCCCAGGCGATCCAAAGTTTGTTTTCTGAGTTGCTCGGTAAGAGCAACCGACACGACTTGCTGGACAGGCGACAAATAAACAAAAGCGGCCTCAACTCGAGTGCGAAACGCCGATTCAACCAACAATCCATAGCCGGCAAGTTGGATGATGTGATTGCGATGTGGACGACCGCGAGTATATTTGAAATCAACCGGAAAGTAACCTTTAGGGCTGACAATCAATAGGTCGAGTTTCCCAGTAAGTCCAAGTTCGGGAGCCTCGAGCCAGACGTGGAAGCGCCGCTCGCCGGAGCCGAGTTCATATCGCTTTAGACTCCGGCGCTTTTCGAGAGCGTCTAATCTAAATTCATCTTCCTTGCCGCGCTCCATCTTCACGGTCGTCTTTCGCTCAACCGGCATCACCGTGTTGTAGAAGACAATGCGCGGACAGTACTCGAACTGTTTCAGATCGTTCACCCTAAGCGGAATCACGTTCGGCGTAGCCGATAATTGTTCAACGTCAATCATGATCATGTAGCGTCCGGTTGTGGGCTGCTGTCGGCCTCGTTTTCTCTTTCGCGTTCTCCGCTATCCGACGGCTGAGCTTCTTTTTGTTTCGCTTGTTTAATTCGTTCATCATCCTTGAGCACGTCAATGAATAGATAAGCGTAAGTTGCAGAACCCACGTCTTTTTCGCACAAGGGCTGGATGACGATTTTGAAGGCCGGACTCCAGCGTCCAGAAGGCTCGCTGTCCGGGAAATCAGGGGAGTCCTCGCGCTGAATCCGTGACTCGGGAAAATCCTTGCGCCAACGAATCTCCCAATCCCGCTGGACTCGGCGCATTCTTTCGTAGAGCTCTTCGCGTTTGTTTTGCGAAAGCTTTCCCCGGAAGCAGCTGTATTGAATTCTCTGGAGCCCAAAATCCTTGCAGGCGTCCGCTACACGGGTTCGCGCCCAATCATCCTCAACGTCGTAAATGACCAATGTGATTAGTTCCGGCACACACCCTCCGAGCGATTCTTTTACCAGCGAAAACTGAATGGCCGGTACGCGCTCTTTCCACGAAGGAAACTGACCAAGGAGCGTGCCTGCATCTGGATGATCGAACGAATCTGATATTGCTGACCTCGGAACAATTCCCGAGTGGACAATCTCTCCAAAACCTTCTGCCCGATTGCCCTTCGGGTAGATTCATCGAGCATGCCGTCGCTCATGACGACTTGCTGTCCAAGATTAGTGAAAGCGATAATCGTTCGATCAACGACGGGCTGCCGAAATTCCTCGACCAAATCAAGCACCAGTGAAGGCTTGCCTGGACGGTCAACGTGCAGATAGCCGGCGAACGGCTCCAGGCCGGCATTGATTACTGCTCCCCAGACTTGTGCGTACAGGATGCCATACCCGTAATTCAGCAGGGCATTGAAAGCATCAGAGGCACCTTGATGTACGCGCCCCGCGAACTCCGCTTTGCTCTCGATGACCGTCTTCACACCCTCCCAGTACATCCGTCCAGCCACTCCCTCAAGCCCCATCAGTTCCGCACGCCGCTGCTGCACTGAACTACCTATGATGCGTCTGACCTGCACCTCAAGCCCGCGAAGCTTGAGAGCGATGGCTGAAACTGCCGCGAATCGGTCAAAATCTGATTGTTTGAGGTATTTTCCAAAGTACAGAAGCAAATGCCTCTGGTTGCGGATCTTGCCCCTGACAATCAGGCGAGCGAATTCCAGCCCGCGCTCGTCGTTATAGGCCATCAGCTGCTCGCGGCGCGACTCAACAGTCGCGGTCAGCACTGGAGAAGAGAGCATGGCATAGGGGCGGCCGGAAGGCTCAACGAAAGTCAGCCGGATGCCACGCTCGCAAAACTCTTTGAGCAGATCTGAGGATAACGAGACTCCGCGAGAGGAAACGATCACTTCGCTGATACGGAAAAACGGGAATTCATACAGGGCTTTGCCGCCAAGTTTGACTTGCAGTCGCTCGCTCTTCTTACCGAGATAGGTTCCAAATCCTGAGACAATCAGCTGTGCGGCATCTTCAGCCTGCGCCACGTAGAGTTGGCGATCGCCATTCGAGGTGGCGCGATGTTCAAATGCTCCAACGCTCGTCCCATCCGATCTGACGGGAGGCTTGTGAGTCGGCCGGTAGCTGACCGGGAAAGCGAGTGTGAGTCCCTCATCGACTATTACCTGCTGTCCTGCGACTTCTTCGGGCAGCACTAGGCCAAAATCTGGATCGAACAGCCATCCGGATTCGGGAATCTCTCCCTTCGTGCGTAATAGCTCCAGTTCACCAGTGAGGAGGTTGTACTGGGCGCCTCTTTCGTTGCGCTGTTCCTCCCCAACAATTGGATTGGTTGCTGCAGGCATAACAAATCCCCTTTTAGCTCTTTACGTATATCTTTCCACGAGTGGTACCTCTAAACCTTCCTTTGATAAGGTAAGGGACGAGTTCTGTATCTTCGCCTCCAGCCATCCACCAATGCTTTCCGACTGTTGGTCGAACCTCATGATCTCGTCTGAACCGAGACAGCGTGACAACAGTGAAACCAGAGCCATTCGGAAGCTTTTTTTGCCAAGTTTCGGGCGGCAAATACACCACCTCCACCGGCTCTTCGCAGGTCTCGACTTCACCCGCAAGCGAGCACAGCGAGTCATGGGTACCGATATGATCACGGTTAATCAGAGCAAGCTTTACTCGCTCAACGTGCTCCTCTGGAACACCAACATAGAGAGTAAGCTTGCCGTCTACAAGCCCGTATTCCCGAGTACCTTGATTGATATCAGTCATCCCCATTCTGGGATTAGGACCATACTTATCGGTTTCATAACGTCGTAACTGATGAAAAGCTCGGAAGAAGACTACGCCTTTAGGGGGATCTACCACGACTCGGCATTGATGAATGGCATTCAGAAACCCGATCGCCTCATTTGCTTTATCCAAGCAGAAAAGAGTAGAGGCAACTCCAAGAAGCACCGTAGTGGGTGAGACGACGGGGAGTCCCATTGCCGAAGAGAACGCAGACCGGGGGTCCCTATAGGCAAAGCTGTGGAATTGATAGGCAGCTTTCAGCCAAACCAACGACGGCTTCCTTTCGTTGCCGGTTGCGCTCGTGAACGCTATGGGTGACTCGTCAATTTGCTTGGCTTTTGTTTTGACCATTCTTATCACCATCGAGCTTATTCGCGATGCTTGGCAACGCATCGAGTAGTGACTTTACATTATCAAAACGCCAGGCCGATGTATCGTTTCCATCATGGAGACTTGCCATAACCTTGGCGTAGTCTGGATCGGCCTTCACGGGCGCTTCCAAATCGTTCAAGTCAACTTTTATGGGTGATGAAAAGGGCGCGGTCCGACTCGAAGTCAGAAGAACACAACCCTCCGTCAGAAAGACATGAGGGGCCCATCCAGCCACCTTCGCCCCAGTCGGCGATGCAATGAAATTGACAATCGCCTCGATGAGGGCCTTTTGCCTCTTCTGTTGCTCTGGAATTTGCACCGCAAGTCTGCTTACCGAATCCTTACTACCGCTATCCTGTTGCAAATACCAGTAATCGTCTGTTCCGATGCGGTGCAGGTCGGCCCGAATTACTCCGCCATAAACGTTCGAACGCATCGTCTGACTGAAGAGACTTTGCGCACCGCTTGGCCTATAGGCCGCATGCTGAGTGATCGCAGTGTCTTGCGGTCGCTCGCTTATTAGCCACGCCACATCGAAAACCGAATCTCTCTTAACTGTATAGGGTGCCCCGCCATCGTTCCTGCGGCCGATATCCGCCAAGCTTTCAGCAATTGCGTTTTCAGGCGCAACAACAGCTTGCTCCGCTCCGTCGGCGCCTGCTTCCGGTCTCTCAGCGAAGGGGGCCAGAAATCCCCCAACATCCAAGACCGCGCATGAGGAAATCGCCGCTCGTACAGCTGGATAAAGTGCCTCAGGATTCCTCTTGCTGAGCACGTTAACTCCGGATCGCTTTGCGGCTTGACGAATACCTAAGGGGCCGCGATCGGGATGTAGCGCTTCGCTCAAAGGGAAACATGGGATATTGCGCGCCCTGCAAACATTCACGAAGTTTTCGAGAATATGGTGACGAATGATCTCGCCACTGATTCCGTCGTAGGTTTCCTTGCCAACATCAATGCGACGGGGCTGCATCAAATTACTGCCCTCGGCACCCTCGTTGTTGAGTGCGTGAAACCCGAGTCCCAACCGGTAGGCAAAAGAGATGCTCCAAAGCTTCATTGTCTGTCCTCCTCCGGTTCCAAATCAGCAACTGACGATGAGATCGCGACAGCCTCAGGCGCTCCATTGTGTTGACGTTGCTGGTGTGTGCTTTCCTGTACTAGGTACATCCTGAACAGGTCCCGGAATGCCTCGAATCTTTTGCGGTCCGAGCCGATGCTTTCACAAAGGGCCCTCGGGTCAAATGCTTCCTCTCTGTGGACCGTACCAACCTGAGAGTGCTCGCGGTGACCTTGTTCGATTAGGATCATGGCCCGTTGAATAAATTCCTTTTCTGACGGAGCCGAGCGGAGCATCGTAACTTCGTTGTACCAAGCCTTTCCTCGGTCCTTGAAAGTCTTCTCGTTTGCCACTCGCGCGAAGTAAATACCCGAGGCGACGGCCTTCGCAAACCTTTGGACGCTAACATAGTCGCCCTGCCAATCTGCGCAGCTCATTGTGAAAACCTCCTTAACGTGTTCTGGTTCAGTGAACATCTGGGCTCGACCTTCTCGGTGTAGAACCTCCTGGGAAGTTATCAATCCTGAGAGATGCTTCGGGAGCGGTTGTATGAGCCAATACGCCATTGCAAGAGCATGGGGAACGAAGTCTGCACGGTCGCTGCTCCAGGCATTACGTACCAACGCTTGAAAGACCAAATACGCGTGCGCGGCCAACCGGGGCGATTGGATTCTGCCGATGGCTGTCGAGTCGATAGATACAATTCCGGAGTACGCGAACTCTCCCTGTCTCACTCGCTTGTTATAGACAACAGCTGTAAGTCGGTCTTGGTAGCCTTCGGCGAATAACGAAGTCTTCAGGGCAAGGGCCACCAGGGCCTGTGCACATACAGTATTTGGCGAACGAAGCCACGCTCGCAATGGCGTGACGACCTTCGCGAAATCGATCTGCCCTTCAAAAACGGGTAGAAAGAAAATATCTCCAACAGATTCAGTCCGTTTCTTCCCGGCGAATGCTAGTAAACCTTGGGATAGCCGGACGCGGGCAATACACTCCTTCGCGGAGGACTGCCCCGACTGCAATGTATCGTATGACTTTGCTGCAACGCCCCTGATACCAGATTGAATCGACGAATCCAACCCTGAAAAAGGTCCATTGGCCTCGTGAAGAGAGTCTTGAGCCGCCGAGAGATACTGGCCCGAGCAAATGGAGGCATAGAGGGCTTCGCAATAGTCCTTTTCTGTAATCTTGCGAGCTGGCTTGGGTTTTAATTTGTCACGGACTTGCCTGAAGGCAATTACATCCCGGCCCTTCAATCTTTCTGCCCTCCTTTTCGACTCCACAAACCACCGTGTTCCTTGATCGACGATTTTTACGTCCTCTCGCAAACCGATATAAAGGTCGATCGCACCGTATAGTCGCAGCACATCAAAAAACGGCAGTCCCGTCTTGGAGACTTTCAGACTGACTGGCGTACCGCCAAACTTTTCCAGAATCTTGGCGGCATCAGACCACTTAAAGTCGATCACTAATTAGCTCCATTGTTCCAACTCTTGGCCCGCTGCACTTGTTCTGTCGGCCATCAGAATGGCACGACCCACCAGAGCGTATATCGGAAAGAGATCGTCGTTTGGTAACGCAAGAGGAACCATCTCCCGGGCAGGCCTTTTTTGGGCAGCATCTAGAATTTCGTGAGCCCGATTCCTGACTTCCTCGGCAGCGCCAACTTCCTTGAGTATTTGCTCCACGAATTCCTGCGCTTTCGCGTCAGGTTCAAACGTGTATTCGACCAGAGCGGGATTGGTCAAACTGGAATGGTGGCGCGCCGCTGCCAAGGCGATGGAACGAATGAGGTGCTCCGCCGAATCTAGATATCCCATGAGTATTTCGCATGCTTTCACCGTTGCCGCGAATCCCGGGGGTGTGTGGGGAATTCCGATACGTGCTCTTGTATTGGCGGTGCGCCCGACGAGTCCATCGTGACATTGGGGATCAATCTCCCGAGCCTTGGCTTGCCATTTCTGATCCGCCTTTCCGAGGTCGTGAAAGCCTGCTGACACTGTAGCGATCTGGGCAATTGTATTGGCCAAGGCGCTCTCGTCGTTTTGCGGCTCGAGGGACTTTACAATCCTGACAAGCGTATCCCGATAGGCGCCTGAGGACATCAATCTTTCATAGGTTCCTTTCATGACTTCTAGGGTGTGGTTGAGCAAAGTTTGTGGTCGACCACCTTCACGTGACAGCGATCTATCGGTTGCCTCATTGGGTTTCCAGTCGCTCTGTCTGACAATGCCCTCACCGTCCAATTTCTCCAGGCACAGGCCCTTGTCTCGATGCAGCACTGCCACCTCGGAGGAGACCACGATCACATCTCCTGGCCGAACATAGTCTGCTTTCGTGACGCGCAGTGCGCCTTCCTCGTAACGTATCGCCCGAGCATTGCTCTTGGAATTACGAACAAACTGCCACGCCTGGCCTGCACTGACGGACGAGGTTTCCGGATACTGGCGCGAGTCAACTAAATTCTGAAGGTCGCGAGTTGAGCTACTATCTTCCACTGCAATCTCGACTGAGAGAATTTCGCGAAACTCTCTAGCGATTTCACCGGGTTTACGTTCCTGAGCCGAACGATCGAAAAGGTTTAGTGCGAATGCGGTCTGCGCTAATGCACGTTCGATCTGTTCCTTTTGCTTTTCGCGAGCATTGTTTGGCATCTTGTTCTTCGCATCGAGTTCGAGTCCCCAAGCATTGTTGATCCAATCCTTCTCGACGTCCCAGGTGAGTTGCGGCTTGTCCGGAATAGTCTTCACAGACGCTGCGACGTACTTTTCGCGATATGGGCTCGCCCAGTCCTTCATATAGCTAGTCGGAACTTTTATTACGAAGAATTCTCCTTGAACGTGCCCTTTCCGAAACCAGCGAGCGCATCGCCCCGCGCGCTGCACAAGAGTGTCCACCGGCGCAGGGTCAGAGATCACCAAAGAGGCAGATATATCCAAACCCGCTTCCGAAACCTGGTTCGTTAAGAGCAACCATTTACCTTCTGGGCTGCATTTACCAAACCGATCCATTGCCTGTTTCTCTGCTTCCTGTCGCCAGGAGCCTGGCATGCGATTGTGGAGCACCGTTATCGCCCCACGAGGAACCCCGCCTGCAACAAGGCGGTCGTAAGTTTCTTGCAGCCGACCAACTGTATTAGCAAAATAGATTCGCTTGCGCGACGTATCTGCAAGTTTTTCATCCAGAGATGCATGATCCAGCGTCTTGCCTTCACCTTTTCTCTTGGTTCCCAGCGGAAGAGCGAATACCGACACCTTCCTGTTCTTCTCCCGGAGCGCCAAGCCCTCGTCCGTTTTGCAATCGGCCTCACCCACAATGATTAGTTCCAGGTCCATTTCCTTCGAAGCTAGCCTGGCAATCTCACCTGGCAGGGTTGCCGTCTGCACTACGGTCTGCAAGCCTAATTTGCGTCTGAAATCGATGATCGCGAGAAGAATTGAAAGCGCTTGCGAGGAAATTCCCCAAGCAAGGTGTACCTCGTCGAGAATGAGCCTGGACATCAGTAGTGCGCCGGCGACGGCATGTCCGGCTTTGAGCGGGAGACTGAGAGGCAGCCCCGGTACTCCACAGACCACTTGATCGTAGGTGGTCACGACTATTTCTTCGCTGAAAAGTAGGCTCTCTTGAGTATCTCCATGGTGGATCTTTGGCTCAATTGGTTTGCCGTCACGCCTTAATTCAGAAATTGCATCACGTATTCCCACACCGAGTGCTCTTAACGGCACGGCATAGATTGTTTTTGTGAACTTATCTTGAATGTCGGCAGTAACGGCCAATGTCTTGCCCAGGCCCGTCGGTGCGACTAGAAGCACACTCTTGCCATGTTTCAGGAGGTCCTGAACCTTTGACTGAAAACTTGTCAGCTCCGGTCTATTCATTTGAGTCAACGCTTAACCTCAACCCAGCCATTCCCCCATGCTGCATGCTTGCCGACATGCAAGAGTTCTCCGAGGGCCAGCCAGGGCAGAAACTCGTCGAGTTCGCCCTCGTAAACTGCCTGACCGATAAAACCCGAGAGCTCATGGCGTTGCCGCGTCCTGGATGACGTGCGAAAGCGTTCGGTCCAGCTGACATCACAAGTGGCGGTGCGCACATTCTCGGCGCGTTTGCCGAGTCCTAGAAAATCCACCTGCAGCGGGCTATCGCCAAAGAACGTGTTCAGCGCGTTCACGCGGTCGCGCAGGCGTTTGAAGATGTGGTGGAACTCGGGGCGACGGATGACCTCCCCGTCTGCGCGCAGGAGAGTAGGAGTGAGAAATCGGATTCTGAGCCTTTGGGCACCATCGTCCTCTCCGGCGGCATTATTCTGAAGGCAGATTCTGACCCACTCGCCTGCAGTCCGGCTTTCGGTCGCTCGAAAAAGCTGATCTTCCGCCGCGTAAATAACCCCAGTCTGACAATCCTGAAGACCTCCGCCCGGAATCGACGTGATCTGTTCAACTCGCTCTAGGCTGCACCTGGCCCGATTCAAGCCCAAGCCTTCCGTTGCAAGCTCCCGAAATGACAAGACGAAATAAGGAAGGAAATCAAGTGCCCGCCCGATCAACACAAGGCCAAACTCGAATGCCTGGCCCTGCTCAAACCGTGTCTGCCGCGTGTGCGGAGCTCGAAATACAAAGGGTCGCGGGATGTCTTGGTTCTTGGAAAGGGATTCGGCACCAGGCGGCGGAGAGGGTTCAAAGACCGCCTTATATGGACATGATCCCGCCAGCGGACAGATCCCAGGGTCCTTGCATTGGGGGACACAGCAGATCCGACGGAAGGCATGCCCGAACCCACCTCGGAGCATGTTGCCTTTATTGATGGCGGGGACTACGAGCGTCTGCAGCGGCGCAATCGTGAACCGGAAGAGGCCGATCCGCAAAGTGCTCTGCGCCATGGCATCAAACATAGTCTGCCCGCAAGGAACAAGCCATCAATTGTATATCCGGCAACATGCAACTGATTCATGAACTTTGCACCCAGCCTTGACCTTCAAGGAATTCTCTCGTCTGGCTCTACCGCGAACACAGTTTCTGCCGATGCCGTGGGGTCGCTCGTAAGAACGCGTACATCCGCAACTCGCTAACAGGTTGGCCGATCCCGTCTTGCCGACTTAACCCGGTTAACGCTTTTTAGCAGAGGAGGTCCATGGGAAGCCTTTATAGAAGAGGCCGCGTATGGTGGATCAAGTACTACCGAAATGGGAAATCCTTCCGAGAGACGAGTAAGTCCAGAAAGCTACGTGATGCCAAGGCGCTACTTCGGAAACGAGAGGCGGACACTAGACCATTCAATCTCTCAGGGCCGGCACCGGAGAGAGTCCGTTTCGAGGAAATCGCGGACGACTTTCTAAACGAATATCAAGCAAACAACAGAAAGTCCTTTGTGTGGGCAAAACGTCGAACAGAACAACACCTCAAGTCATTCTTCGCTGGCCTGCGCGTTCCCGAAATCACAACGGAACAAGTGCGGTCCTACACGGCACGGAGACAGGCCGAAGGAGCTAGTAACGCAAGCATTAACCGCGAGCTGGCAGCCCTCAAACGCATGTTCAACCTTGCAGCCGCAACTACACCGCCCAAGGTCATCCGCGTGCCTTATATTCCGATGCTCAAGGAGAGCAACGTGCGAAAGGGTTTCTTCGAGCATAGGGAGTTTCTGGCGCTTCGCCGTGAGCTACCTGAATACCTTAAGCCAGTGCTCACGTTCGGTTACTACACCGGGGCGCGAATGGGAGAGATTCTCAATCTCAGGTGGCGTCAGGTCGACCTGAAAGGCCGAACAGTGAATCTCGATCCAGGAACGACCAAGAATGACCAACCCCGCACGATCCCACTCGCTCGCGAACTGATTGGAGCCTTGAAAGCGCTAAAAGCCATTCGCGATCTCAGTTCGCCGGATGGCGAAAGTGTGTTCACGAGAAACGGAAAGCGGATTCGCACCTTTTATGTTGCCTGGAAATCCGCCTGCAAGCGCGCAGGTGCAAGTGAAAGACTATTCCACGATCTTCGACGTACGGCCGTAAGGAATATGGTGCGGGCAGGGGTTCCGGAAAGAGTGGCAATGGCGATCTCCGGTCACAAAACCCGCTCGATATTCGATCGGTACAACATCGTGTCGGAGCGCGACCTTCACGAAGCCGCTCGCTGTGTAGAAGCCTTCCTAAGCGGTTCTGCCAAGAGATGATAGACCGAAGGAGCCCGGAGCTCGGACAAATGCGAGCCGAATGGCGCGAGCCACGGCCCGAATCTTAAAGGCCCTTGAACAATTCTGAAATGGACTTGTCGAAGGAACCGGCCAGGGCGGCAATCGTGTTCAGCCGCGGTTCGGTACGGCCCTTTTCGAGTTCTAAAAGCGTGCTCTTTGCAACGCCGCTGTGGATGGCGAGGTATGTGAAACTCCAACCGCGGGACTCCCGCAGACGCCTGATTCTCTGACCGAATCTGATCTGCAGCGAGGGGACCGTCGGCCTTGCCATCGTACCGATTCTGCGGTACAGTGTTTTTCCTCGGTACCGCTACTCCGGTACGGTGTTCAAAGTGGAATTCTTGATCTGAGGCTGTGCTCGCGAGGGGGTATTTGGTAGTGGAATCAAGAGCCACACCGAGCACAGCCTCCCCTAGGGGCCACGCCAACCCGATCTTGCCGTTGGAGGCGGGAAGCCCCGTCAGGTGCGCAGTAGATGTCCGTCGTTTTTCAGGCCGTCCCGCTGGGGGGAGAGTGTTGCGATTTCTGTTGCTCCCGCTCGATTTTCAAAGTCTACAAATGCAGCAACTTCGAATGCTGCGGGCGGCCAGTCTTCGCGTCAGCGCCAACAGGGTCGTGGGCTTCCTGCAGGACGTGCTCGCAACTCGTAGACGGGAACCAGTGGAAACGCCTGACCCAGCGAGCGTTGCGTAAATTCCTGAAGCGGCACCAGGTGCCGCTTCACGAAGTCCCCACTCTTTCTGCACAGTTTGCCGAAATCCATCGGTCATTCGCTGAGCACTTGCTCAAGCCGTGAATTTGCCTTTTGGCAGTGTGGCTATTTCCCGGTGATCAACCTCGCTTCCTAGCTCGCGATTTCGCACGTTCCTTCTTCGCTGAGGCGGGAAGAGATTCAAAATTGAAGAGAAACGCCACAGGCTGGTCTAGACCCTTTGCCATCCGCTCGAGCTTCTTGAACGAAGGAGAGTTTCTCCCCCGCTCGATAAGGCTCAAGAAATCGACTGACATTCCGATCATTTCGGCGAATTTTTCTTGGGTCTCGTCCGATTGGTCTCGGATTTGCCGAAGTCGCTGGCCAAATAGTTCACGAAGCGTGTTCAATTTCGACTTGCACCAGCCGCAAGTCTGGCGTAATCTCGTTACGAGTACCACCGAATGGGATTACGGGTTGATTTTTGAGCCGAAATTGAGCTCTATCCTGCTGGGTTATGAGACTGCGCGTGCGATTCGGCCCCGTGGAACTGATCAGCTGCCAAACATAAACAATTCGGAGACCGGGATGCCAAGTTGGGTGGAGAAAACCTCGAGATTTTCGAATGACGGAGCGTTGATTCCGCGCTCAATTAAGCTTAGGAAATCAACAGAAATGTCGAGCAATTCGGCAAATTGCTCCTGGCTCATATCCTTGCCTAGACGAATCGCCTTGATCCTCTGGCCAAATTGTTCTCGCAGACTCGGCACTTAGGAACTCGCTCCCGGAGCGAGTCTGGCTTAGACGTGTATTCAGCACCACCGAATGAGATTACGGGTGATGAAAATGTGGAGTTCTGGATTCAAAGTGAGTGATAGCAGGTAGTGGGCTCGGTTATCGCCTCTATTTATGGGTCGCGGACTTTGGTTCGAGTCTGACGGTGACTCGAAGCCGTAGCAAATGAATTTTGATGCTGGGGTTGATATGAGAAAGGGATCTGCGCCGTTCTGGTACAAGAAGCGCCACTGGCCAAAACCATCTAGTTTACCTCGACAACTCAAGCTCCGAAGCAAATTGTTCTTATCGTTCGCGAAAGAATTATTGTCTTGCTTCCGAAGAACCGCCGCGGGTAAAGTTGGGACAATTTCGGCCTCATTTTCCTTGAGGTTACCAGCCGTAGAGTTCTTCGAAACAGTTTGCCGAGGCAAAACGCAATGGTGCCGGATTGTTGCAGCTCGTGTTCGGTTTTCGGAACAAAACCAGGTTCAGCGTCTGTTTGCCACGGATCAGTTCTGTAAGTCGTTAGCAGTAATTAGTCGCTTGGACGTACCGTCTCGGAAGATCGGGTTCGGTCATCCAGGTTGCTGTCTGCTGTTGGCGAGCTTCCCCCAAAGCTCACCCGAAAAGAATTACGACGGGCGACTTGCCCTTGGTCAGCCTCAAGCTGTCCAAGGCTTCGTCATCGTCGGTGCGTGCGGTGAGGTGAGGTGATGTCTCTAACGAATGACGAACTGGCAGCCATGGTTTGTTCCCCCTGTCGGCTTCGAGCACTCACCGATGCAGAATTGATGGATGCGTTGCGCTCCGGTTGCAACGATGCCTTGGCGACCCTCTTCGAAAGGCACCGTGCTCTGGTCTTCCAGACAGCTCGGGGAAGCTCGTGCACTGATGGCGAGGCGGAGGCAACTGTCCGGCGGGTCTTCGGAAGTGTTTTTCAAGCCAGGGACGAGTTCAATTCCGACCGCGACAGCTTCACAACTTGGTTGCTCAAACAGGCGGAGCCCGGTCCGGGGAGACCCCTTGCATGAGAAGTCAATGCACTCAGGCGAATTTTGCTCGGTAAGAACGTGGTTTAGGAGAGAGAGCCGATGGGTGAACTTGATCGCGACCTGGCAAGTCTAATTTGTTCGCCCTCTCTACTTCAGACCTTCAATGACACCGACCTCATGGACGCTCTACGCAGGGGTTGCAACGATGCCCTGGCCGTTCTGTTTGAAAGACACAGTGCCCTCGTCTTCCGAATAGCGCGTGCTATTTTGCGCGATGATGGCGAAGCCGAGGAAACGGTTCAACGTGTCTTTCTGGATGTGTTTCGAGCAGTAAATCAATTTAATCCCGCTCGCGGAAGCTTTAAGACCTGGTTGCTTCAGTACGCGTATCACCGGACCATCAACCGCCGGGAGCATCTCCAGGCGAACCACTTCTACAATCGCGAAGAACTCGACGAGTTGACGCCAGCTGAACTCTTCTATGGAGCTGGACATTTGGTATGCTTGCCTCCGCAGGAGGTCGCGTGCTTGGTGGAGCAGGTACTCGCCCTCCTTGAGCCTCATCAGCGTAAGGTGATTGAGCTCACTTACTTCGAGGGTCTGACGGCCGAAGAGGTCGCAAAGGCGACCGGCCACTCTGCGTCGTCGGTCCGGAACAACTTGTATCGAGGGCTTTCGAAATTGCGGAATGCCGTTCTGGAGAATTGCAAGTCCAGCGCGAACTCTGCTTCTGAGCGCAAGGCAAGCGTTAAGGGGATGCTCCTTGAACAGCCACGAACATTATGAAGAGCTGTGTGCCTTAGCCGTCACTGGTCAGGCATCGCAGCCCGATCTGGCGGATCTTAAGGCTCACCTCGAAAGCTGCTCTAGCTGTCGCGGCCTGGCAGATGATTTTACCGAGGTCAGCGCTCAGGGACTCTCAGTGCTTGCCGCAAAACGATCGCAGTGCCAGATTCCGTCAGGAATGACGCAAAGATTCATTGCCCGGGCGCGGTCCGAAGGAATAGAGATGAGCCGGGGACCCGCCGCCAGGGTGATGAAGCGGAATCGGACTGTCCTTGTCGCGGCAATGGGCGCTATCGCGGCGGTCGTTCTGATCGTGGGCCTTTTGACAATCCGGAAGATTCATCCTTCCTCTTCTCTTGCGAATCAAGCGCGGCCGCCCGCCCAGCAAGCTTCCGTGACTCCCACGGCAGTCCCGTCGCCAACTTCTCGCGTGCTGGATGCCGAATTGCAGCAGCAACTGACCGCGGCACGAAAGGAAATGAGTTCTCTGGCCTCTACGATTAGGGCGCAGCGCGATGAGCTCGAGGCTTTGGGCAAAGTCAAGGATTCCTTGAATTCCCGGCTTATCGAGGCTGAACAGCAGAATGACGGGTTACGTTCTGAGAAAACCGAATGGCAAACCCGCACCTCGCAGCTTCAGGCAGAACTGGAAAAGTCGCGCGCCGATAAAGGCACGAGCGATGTCGCATTGACTCTGCAGGAGACCGAACTCCGAGAGCTTCGAAAAAAGGTCGATGAGCAGGCTGACTTACTCCGGCAGCAAGAGGAGCTGACAGCAAGAGGAAGTGATGTTCGAGACCTTGTGGTAGCACGTAATCTCCACATCATCGATGTGCACGACAGGGACGGGGATGGCAAGAGCCAGCGCGCCTTTGGACGGATTTTCTACACGGAAGGCAAGTCCCTGATCTTCTATGCGTACGACCTTGGTGACCCACGTAAGGTGGATGCAAAAGTCTCGTTCTACGTCTGGGGCGGTCGCCTAGGCACGGAGAAGCCGATCGAAAGCCTTGGAGTTTTTCACAATGACGATGCCAGCGACGGACGCTGGGTGCTCACATTCGACGATCCTCATGTTTTGGCACAGATCAACTCCGTCTTCGTTACCGTCGAGTCCTCAAGAAAGGCGATACGGGAACCTGGGGGGCGAAGAATATTGTTTGCCTTCCTGGGCGAAAAGCCTAACCACCCGTGAACAGCGTTACTCCCTTTAGCCAGCCAACCGCACTATCTCTCCTCCCTGCCTAACATCGCTGGCAAAAAGTTCCTTGAATAGAGGAACCAGTCGCCGCTGCCCGGCATACGTATGTAGAGGAATACGAACTGATGATCCGTCTCTCCCCCGGGGTGGTGCGCAAATCCTGCTTTCTGTTACTACTGGTGTCTCTCGCTGCGAACTCTGCCTTCGCACAACTAGAAACCGCGACCATTTCCGGACAGGTCGTGGACCCATCCGGGCTGAGCGTCACGAGTGCCAAGGTAAAACTGGTTGACATCGACCGTGATACCACGACCGTGACGGGTACCAACCCTTCTGGACTCTATACATTTCCGAGCGTTCGTCCAGGACGTTACCGAATGGAAGTCACAGCCGCAGGCTTTAAAGTAGTCAATGTCACAGGTCTGACTGTGAACGTCCAGGATCATCTCGACCAGAACTTCAAACTAGCTGTCGGCTCAGTTTCTGAGTCGCTAACAGTGGAGGGCGGAGCACCTTTGGTGGATACCCAATCCGCAACGGTCAGCACCGTTATCGATCGGAATTTCGCCGAGAATCTGCCGATGAACGGGAGAAGCTTTCAGACTCTGATTGAACTCACGCCAGGAGTGGTCCTCACCGCGAACAATGGCCTCGATACCGGCCAGTTCAGCGTCAACGGTCAGCGCGCGAGCTCAAACTACTGGATGGTCGACGGTGTGAGTGCGAACATCGGGATCAGCGCGGGCGCAACCCCAGGAAACGGCTTGGGAGGTGCACTCGGCTCAAGTAGCGTACTCGGGGGGACGAGCAGTTTAGTCTCTGTTGATGCCCTTCAGGAATTTCGTATTCAAACCTCCACCTTTGCGCCGGAATTTGGTCGCACTCCTGGCGGGCAGATTTCTATCGTCACACGTTCCGGAACCAATCAACTTCATGGTACCGTCTTTGATTACTTGCGCAATGATATCTTTGACGCAAATAATTGGTTTAACGGCTACACAAACAATCCTCCCCTGCCTAAAGCCGAGGAACGCCAGAACGACTTCGGGGGCACTTTTAGCGGCCCAGTTTTGAAGGATCGGACGTTTTTTTTCTTTTCCTACGAGGGGCTACGACTCAGGCTACCGCAAACCCTCCTAACCTTCGTTCCGGATCTAACCTCGCGCCAAAATGCTTTGCCTGCAGTTCAGCCTTTCTTAAACGCCTTTCCAATACCAAATGGGCCGGATGACTCGGCGACTGGTGTCGCCCAATACAACGGCAGTTTTTCAAATCCTGCCACGCTGGACGCGTACAGCCTTCGAATTGACCACAAACTCAGCGGCAAACTCAGTCTCTTCGGGCGTTATAACTATTCCCCGTCAACCGTTAGTGAGCGTGGCAATTCTACGGCGTTGAGTACTATAAGTCAGCAGAAGATCAGGACCCAAACTGGAACGGCGGGTTTCACCTGGGTGCTGTCACCGATGGCTGCGGACGAGTTTAGGTTTAACTACAGCCGCACTGATGCTTCCGGTTTGAACTACCTCGACAATTTTGCGGGAGCTATCCCTGTCACAGACCTGCCATTTCCCAATTCGTTTGACACCCAGAATGCGCAATTCAGCATCGCCATTTTTTCACTCGGAAACAACCCTGGCCTCCTCGCCGGCGCAAATGCCCACAACCTGCAGAGACAAATCAATCTCGTTGACAATATGTCATTGCAAAAAGGCGCGCGCGCTCTGAAGTTTGGTTTTGATTTTCGACGGCTATCCCCGCAATTTAATCCTCTGGAATATACGCAAGCCAACTACTTCAACGATGTACCGTCCGCCGAAATAGGAAACGCAGCCTTTAACACTCTCCTTTCCAGCCGTTCTGCAACCTTTCTGTTTCGCAACTTGGGCATCTTCGCCCAGGATATGTGGCACGTGACTTCACGATTGACCTTGACCTACGGAGCGAGGTGGGATGTTGACTTCGTACCGTCATCGATCAGCGGCCCCGCCTTTAATGCAGTGACAGGCTTTGATCTCGGCAATCTATCCAATCTTGCTCTGGCACCAGCAGGCACGCCGCCGTATGAAACAACATACGGCAATGTCGCGCCGCGACTTGGTTTGGCCTATCAAGTGTCCCAGAACCCGAATCGGCAGACGGTGTTCAGAGGAGGGGTTGGCGTCTTCTATGATCTGGCAACTTCAGAAGCTGGAAATGTCCTTACGTATTCCGCCTATCCTTTTGGAGGGTACGGCGCCGTTTTTCCACCTGCCTTTCCCCTGAGTCCAACGGCCGCAGCGCCGCCGCCGATCGTTCCGCCCAGCCCAACCAATCCCGGATACCTTTACGCATTCGATCCGCATCTTAAGGCGCCGCGCACTTTTCAATGGAACGTCGCCCTCGAGCAATCGTTCGGCAAACAACAGACCGTGACCGCATCGTACATCGGTTGTGTAGGAAGGAGGCTCCTCCAAACCGCATCCGTCAGTTCGCCGAACCAGAGTATTGCAGCCGCAGATCTCGTAACCAACGCTGCGACTTCTGATTACAATGCGCTTCAGCTTCAGTTCCAAAGGCGTTTGTCCCATGGTCTACAGGCACTCGCGTCTTACACTTGGTCGCACTCGATTGACACCGCCTCCGCGGGCTCGATTGGCAATGGGTCCAATGACCTTTCGGCACTAAACCCTAATGTCAACCGAGGCCCTTCCGACTTCGACCGGCGAAACGCATTCTCGGCTGCGATAACATATGACGTTCCATTCCCCAAACGGAATAACTTTGCGAATGCATTGTTGCAGGGCTGGTCCACGGAGAATGTGGTGCAAGGTCAATCCGCCCCTCCGGTTGACGTTTACTACTCCTACATCGGGGAACTGTCTACGGGATTTGCGACCAACCCGAGACCTGACGTCATTGCCGGCCAAACTCTCTATTTGTACGGACCGCAATATCCGGGTGGGAAGGCGTTCAACGCTGGTGCGTTCACCCCTCCTCCTCTTTTTCCGGCTGGGTGTGATCCGTCAATCAATTACCCATGTGCTCCAGCCGGCCAAGGTGACCTGCCACGGAACGCACTGCGAGGATTTGGCTTCATCCAGTGGGATTTCGCTGTTCATCGCGATTTCCCGATTCAGGAATCGGTGAAACTGCAATTCCGGGCCGAGATGTTCAATCTCCTCAACCATCCCAACTTTGGGCCTCCCATTGGAGACCTCCAATCGCCATCCTCCATAAATCCTCAGTTCGGGGTATCGGCACAGACGCTGGGCCAAAGTCTCTCCGGAGGCAGTCTTGGGTCGGGCGCTCTTTCCCCACTCTACCAAGTAGGAGGCCCTCGATCCATTCAGTTGGCTCTGAAGCTTTTCTTCTAGCGATTTTCCGATAGCAGAGGTGCAAGCAGGGATATACCAGCATGAATTGCAAGCAACCGACAAAGCCAAGGTGCCTGGGGAGGCATCTGGTGATCCGCACCGCCTCTGCCTTTGTGGCGTGCTGTCTTTCAACGTTTTGTGTGGCACGCGCGGCCGAAGGTTTCGCTAGTGCAGCAACGACGAGCCAAGCCGAGCCAGAGGCCCAAAGGATTAGGCGCGCTGTTAGTGTAGCTGACTCCATTCAAATGACTCGTTTTGGCGATCCATACTATGCCGAAGGTGGATCGGCGAAAGGAATTGTCGCGAAATTCTCGTCGAATGGCGAACAGTTTGTCATAGTTTTGAAAAGAGGAAATCTCCGGGATAATACCAACGAGTATTCCTTAGTTCTATTCGAAACCGCGCGAGCGTTTCACCAGCCCACACCACGCACGCTGGTCTCGATGTCCTCGTCTTCTAATCGGCCTGCAATTCACAATGTAGTATGGCTGAACGACAACAATACTCTCCTATTCTTGGGAGAGCATCCCAGGGAAACGAGCCAACTGTACTCGGTTCAATGCGGTTCGAAGCGGCTCACGAAGCTAACGAATCACGCTACCAATCTGACATCGTTCGCTGCCACGCCCAGCGGCGACGAAATCGTGTATGTCACAGAAAATGAAGTCTCGAGCCTCGTGAATGACGGCGTTTCGAGAAATGGGTTCAACGTCACACACGAGTGGTTATCTGATCTCATTAGGGAAAGCTCCGGGGGAGGTGAAGACGGAGAACACAGTTTATTCATAAAGCGACGGGGAAACAGGCAGGAAATTGAGATAAAACTTGAAGGGCGACTGCTCTCCTCCGAAGAGCGCACGATGGCGCTTTCCCCAGACGGCGCACACCTTCTGATTCAGACCATGGCCTCCCATATTTCCCAGACGTGGGGCCAGTACGAGGACCAATTCTTACAAGCCATTATCCATCACCCTGCGAAGCGTGGAGCCCAAACGTCTGGCATCTACCAGTACGAGTTGGTTGATACGCGGACTGGTGCAAGCACACTCTTGGTCGATGCGCCAATCTCGTCTTTTGGATCGGAGATCGCTTGGTCGCCAGACAGTAGGTCAGCGGTGATCTCAAATGCTTATCTGCCGTTGAACGTTGATAGTCCAACAGAACAAAAGCGGCGGAAGGCGCATACATTCCTGCTGGAATACAAGATTCCCAGCGGCGAGGTTCTGACCATCAGCGACGAAGACTTGCTGCTTCTTAGATGGGATCCAAACGTTAATGCAGTGATCTGTAATGTCGGCAGAGCAGACAGTCTCAATGGAAAGAATACGCCGAAGATCTACTTTCGAAAAAAAGGCGAGACATGGACTCGGATGGGCACCTTGGGGGAAGCAAGAACGCCCTCGTTACCCGACATTGTTCTAGAGGAGAACATGAATACGCCACCAAAACTTTTCGTGATCGCCCCCACTGGTGGCCAGAAATCGCTGCTCATGGACCTAAATCCCCAATTCCGGGATTTCGCTCTCGCCACCGTGGAAGAAGTTTCGTGGAAGACCTCTCGCGGTGACGAAATTAAAGGCGGCCTCTATTGGCCTGTGGGTTATATCGCGAGCCGAAAGTACCCGCTAGTCATCCAAACTCACGGATGGATTTCTAATAAGTTCTGGATGGATGGCGTCTTTATGACGGCGTTTGCTGCCCAGCCACTGGCGGGAAAAGGATTTTTCGTTTTGCAGTTGGATGAGCTACCAAATTGGCACCTTTCGGGCACTCCTGAGGAGGCACCAAGCGCCATGGCGGCCTACGAGAGTGCGATTGATTACCTGGATGGCAGAGGCCTTATTGACCGGAAGCTTGTGGGAATTATCGGGTTCAGCCGAACCTGTTACTACGTGAAACACATGCTGGCGTTTTCGAAGTACCGCATTGCAGCAGCGGTCATTGCCGATGGGTGGGACGCTGATTACTTTCAGTACTTCGCATTCTCAAATGGATCTCCTGACGCGGCTGCGGGGGACGAGGCTCTGAACGGTGGTGAACCTTTCGGCGATGCGATGTCTTCCTGGACGAAGCGAGTCTCCGCTTTTCACATGGACCAAGTCCAGGCCCCGGTGCGGATACAGGCACTCAATCCAGGGTCTTTACTTGGTGAGTGGAATTGGTTTTCGGGACTTTATAGACTGGGGAAGCCGGTCGAGATGGTCTACCTTCCAGGCGGCGTGCACATTTTAGAGAAGCCTTGGGAGCGCATGGTTTCCCAACAAGGCGATGTAGATTGGTTCTGCTTTTGGCTCAAAGGTGAGGAGAATCCCGATCCGGCAAAGGCTGAGCAATACAAGCGCTGGCGCGAACTGCGCGGCCTGAGCCGTCCAGCGACTGCAAGCGTCAGTACGCAGTGATCTATTTCTGCTCCCGAGCACACCCTCTCGATTCGTCGTAGGCAGGTTGATGTGCCGGCCCCTTGGTTACTCATCCAGGTCGTACGCGGGATTGACCCTATACTTCGGGGAAACTATCTCGATAACCGTGTAAGGCCCCTTCAGGGACGGGGATCTGCTCGATCACGCGAACTGCCGTGCCGAGTACCACCACTTCCGGTTTCGCGTAGTTCATGGCGTGACTCCTTTTCTGAAGTATGCAGTCGTGCCCGAAATCTGCGGGCGGTCGTCGCTCGCTGGATCCGCGTGCCGAGGTGTAATATATTCCTTCCCGGCCGTTGGGTGGCCGGGAAGGTCTTGGCGCCAATAGCTCAAAAATTGGCCGCCCGTCCTTTAGTTAGTCATCCAGGTCGTATGCGGCACTGGCCTTCTCCGTCGACTTCGGATTAGCGTCCAGAACCTGGTGAGGTGTTTTGATTGTGTTGTTTTGCTCGATCACGCTCTTGGCCTGACCGAGAGTGTTTACTTCAGGTTTGCTGTAGTTCATTGTGGTTCTCCTTTGTTCAAATATTCCGTCCCCGATCTTCAGGCGGAAGGAAGGCCGTTACTGATTCTGGCTACGCGCTCACGGGCAGCTCCCGCTGCCGGACGACTGCAGAGCAGAGGGCCGGAACTTCAAGCAAGCCGCGTGCAAACAGGTCCCGTAGCCAATATTCCAACGAAATCGTCCATAGCAAACGCGCCAGGGGAACGATCTTTCCCGTACGTGCGTCGTAAGCGGTTTTCAGAAGTTGAATCCGATGAACGTATCCGAGGCTTGAACTGAGAGGCACCTTGTAGAGATTTTGCAGCTCATCCCAATGTTTCCCCAACGCCAGCGCGGGCCCGCGCGCGCCGATTTGTTTCGTATGACGGGAGAGAATTTCCTGAGGCACAATGCCAGTCAGAGATCGCCTCATCAAAGAGCGCCTTTCACCAGGGCGCAGTAGCTGACTGGCTGGTATGGAGAGGATGAATTCAATTAGATTTTGGTCAAGATAAGGGTATCGCGCCTCCTCATAGGCCGATATTGAAGGCGTAAACTTGGCCAACTTTCTCGCCATCAGCTGAACTCCTCCAATGTAAGACCGGCGCGTTGGCAACCAAAGACCAAAGTGTTCGTCGACATCCAACTGTTTCATTGCGAGCCGGGTGCGCTTAGCAAAGTCTTTTTGGATCCAGGATTCGATTTTGGCCTGCTTAGCGAAGTATTGGCCCAAAACGGCGGGTACTGCTTCGAAAGCGGACTGCAACAGAAGCTGAATCCAAGGGGCCCGTTTGACCAGGCTCCAAGCTGTGAGCTGTTTAGCAAGGCTGATGAATTTGAACTGCACGATCAGATCGGCCAAATGTGCACAAGGATTCGGAACCCCTCCCAGAAATTCATCGCCGCCTATGCCTGAGAGGGCCGTTCGGTAGCTGCCGCTACGTAGGACCTTGGCGCGTTCGTTTCCCAGTTCTTGTCCTACGCCCAGAGCCCCAGGCAGAGCGCGGAAATCGGAGCATTCAAGCGACGCGGGAGAGCTTGATTTGCTGGCATCAATATGAATGCCGACCCTCGCGCGCTTTTCTTCGACTTTCTGAAAGTAAATCCAGTCGTCTCCGCTTGGCTCGGTCTTGTCGTAGTACGAGAGCGTGTCGAGGCGGGGTGTTTGCCCCCCTTCTTTCGCCAGTATGTCGTCGGCCATGCAGACAATCGAGGAGGAATCCAATCCGCCACTCAACTCGGCGAGAATTGGCAAGTCAGAACGCAGCCTGCGACATACGGACTGACGAAAGACGTGGCGGAAGTGCTCTTCATATTCTGCGTCGGTCTTGTAGCGGATGCGCGACTTAGGATTGAATCGCCAGTAGCGTTCCACAACTGCCCTGCCGTCACGGATGCGTACGAACTGCCCTGGGGGAGCCTGACGAATTTCGCGATACGGCGTCAGATGCGCGTCGGGTTCCTGGGCGAAGTAACCGGCAATGTAGTCATCGTCGATGTGGAGCTTTTCGCACGAAAGCAGCACCAGCGGCCTGAGGTCGGTTGCCCACCAGACCTGTCCTTGCTTAAGGTAATAGAAGATATGTCGTACCGCCATATAGTCGATCGCAAACGTGAGTTCGCGCTGTCGCGGCTTCCAGATGGACACGGCCCAATCACCGATGATGCTTCGGAAGCAGTCAGTCCCCCAACGGTCGAAGGCAGCGGCGACGATGGCTATGTCGGTGGGATTGGTTTCGAGATCGCAACGGAGGTCGGCGATAAGGTCGAGGCGATTGTCGATGCGACCATCCCAGGTAAGGATGAAACCCCTTGGGGAAAAATACGGCTGTTTTTCGCGGTGTGACTCAGCTGTCGTGTGGAAGGGACGATAGAGCAGCGCGACCGACCCGTCCACGTGACTCGATTCGCCGTCCGGGCCTTGCTGCTTCATGGACTCACTGAAATCGGCGAGCAGCTTACGATCTACCGGTCTTCCGTCGAAGTTCCAAATTCCTGCTTGTACACTCATTTCGATCTCCCTGCTAACACCGATCCCAAACTGCATATGTCGCCTGGACATTCGATCTTTCGTTGATTGCCCGGCCTTCGACTTCAACCCAAGCATGAGCCTTGAAGGGAAGTTTTTGGGCGCCAAGGACCATCTGTGCGCGTACTCCGTGCTTTCGAAGCAGGTAAGTGGTGACGAAGGAGCGCTGCAGACAAAGTGCCCGTTTCGGATACCAAACGCAGGCACAGTTCACCGCGCTGCAGACGCGGTCGATAGCGTCCAGACGAGCAGGACTATCGACGACCTTCCAGCCCCTTACCATCGAATAAATGGTCTCAAAGGGGCAGGCCGCGCTCAGAACATCGTAGGTGAGCAGCGCGAATATAACCCTGAAGAACAGCATCAAGCAGTACTCCTTCTCTGGAGATGAACGCCGAGTTCGTGGCAGACGAAGACGAGCCTGTCAGTCAGTGCGTCGATCTTCTTAGAAAGCGGCTGAACCGGAGTGTGACCCCAATCGGGCTTGTAGTCGAGCAGGATGGGATGAGTGGAAGTGTTCGCCGTCTGCAGCCGGGCGGCCATTTTGCGCGCATGCATGGGATTGCAGCGAGTATCCGCATCACCCGAAATAAGCAGCACAGCAGGGTAAGGGGTCCCATCCTTGACACGATGGTAGGGCGAGTAGGAGAGCAGGCAGTGGAAATCGTACTCGTCCTCTGGAGATCCATACTCATCCGCCCATCCAGCTGCAAAATCGAACAGTTGATAACGGGTCATGTCGAGCAACGGTCCAAGGCAGATGGCAGCCCGGAAGAGATCGGGGCGCTGTGTGATCACGGCGCCGACAAGGAGTCCAGCGTTAGAGCCGCCACCGATTGCAATATGGCCCGGTGCAGCGCGTCCTTCCGATATAAGCCACTCCGCGGCGGCGATGAAGTCGTCAAAGGAATTCTGGCGCTTTTCTCGTCTGCCCGCCAGATGCCATTGCTCGCCGAGTTCCGAGCCACCCCGCAGGGCCGGAACAGCAAATAGAAATCCACACTCGATCAGAAAGCTGGCGAAGGCGGTGAATCGGGGTATTACGCAACTCCCGAAGCCACCGTACCCGGTCAGGAATGTAGGCAGAGGGCTGGAATGCAGGAGATCTTTGCGCGAAGCGAGAAGGAGAGGAACTTTGCTTGCATCTTTCGAGGTGTAAGTGACTTCCTCCACGACGATCACAGAAGGATCAAATTGGACGTTGGGTTCGTCCACCGTCACTGTATTTCGGGCTTGTGTATCGTAGCAGTAGAGAGCGGGGGGCTTGGAGATTGATGTGAGCTTGTAGAACAGTCGGTCCGTGGCGGCAGTCGCGTTCACCAGGTCAATGCTTCCGTGTTGCGGGAAGAGAATGCCTTCCCTCCGTGTCCCATCAAGGCCGAACGCGTCGAGCTGGCTTGAGAAACACTCCGTCCGTGTCACGAAGATATGGTCTCCGGCTGCTGCGGCCTGCCGGATGCTCTGACTGGACTCGGGAACGACATCGCGCCAATGCGTGGGATCTGGGTTTTCCGTATCAATTAGGACGATACGAAAGTTTGGTGCGGCAAAATCGGTGTATGCCAAGAGTTGACCGGCCACGAAAAAGGGAACAAAACTACCCTCGATATGTCGGAGCAGGGGCCTAGGCAACGCTCCGATCTCCCCAGAGTGAAGGTAAATGGAGGTGTGAGGATGTTTCCCCGCGGAATACACCGAGTAAGCCAAGAGCTTGGCATCCGGCGAGTGAAGGATCCCGAGAAACAAGTTGGGCTCTTCGCCAGCAAAGAAAATCTCGTGATCGTCAGCTAGGTCCGTTCCGAATCGATGCCAGAGCACTGCGCGATAGTTTGGGCGGGGGGCATTGAGCGCACGGTAAGAGTAGTAGAACCCAGAGTTGTCCGTGGCGAAGGCAAGCCCCCAACAGAAACCCTCCAGCAGGCAATCGGGGAGCACCGAATTCCGCTCGATATCAAGAATCTCTATAGCCGAGTGATCCGTTCCGCCGTGTCGCACAGAATAGGCTAGAAAGCGAGCGTTGTGGGATATTGCACCGATGGCAACAGCAGTCGAGCTGCTCGTTCCGCGTAACGCGGGATCGACAAGAGTAGTCTCGTTTCCGAAGAGACCCTCCCTCATCACGATGACTGGCTGCTCTGCGTCTTCCCGACGCTTGAGGAAAAAATAGCGGTCGCCTATGTTCCAAGGTTCGGAGATAACCTCCTTGAATGACATGAGCTCTCTAACCCGTTCTCTAATTTGCTCTCGACCCGGAATTGAATCGAAGTATGCGCGTGTGTAAGCCGTCTGCTCCTCGATCCATGCCCGAGTGCGCGGCGAGTTCTGATCTTCCAGCCAGCGATAGGGATCCGTGACCTCCACGCCATGCAGAGTTTCTGTAACGGGTTCCATCTGGGTTGGCGGGGGTGCGGCTACTGCAGGAGGCATGTGCTACCTTCCAGAACGTGCTGGTCGACTGAGGTGGCAGTTTGGGAGCCTGGGATCGATCCCAGATGTAGAGTTAAGCGATGAGGGCACCGTACATCCTCAGCCAGCCCGTTGTGAAAACTTTTTTTTCATGCATGAAATCGTGCAGCTTGCGCACCGATCAAGGCGATCTCGGTTCGACGCTCCTGGTTTGTGGCGCGGGTTCGGAACGCGATGAGCGGAAAGAAGTTGAAAGAAGAGTCAGTGGGGCTTAATGCCGGTTAGCAGCCACGGATCTGCGATTGGGGAGCCGCTGCGACGTCTTGAGTCTGGGCATCGTCTGCACGAAATCGTGCAGCACCTTCGTGCCGCTGTGTTGTTCTGCTTTCCGAACAAAACCAAGATTCTTGTTGACGTAAGCGGTCGTGCCTATATACTCAGGCGCAAGTGGTATTGTTATTCCTGCATAGGTATCCTCGCCGCATTTTGTTCACAGTGGAGAACCGGACTGAAAGAACAACTTTCTGCGAGATGTCGTGTTGTTACGAGTAAAGTACGCGAACGGATATTGCCGTCGCAAACAAGTTGGTAGTGGAGTTCAACATAATCTGATAGGACGCACAGATGGGCTGATGCCAAGCGGCATCCCGAGGGGGCCTTCTGCGACACTTTCCGAAGAATGCAGTTTTATCGATTAGCAAGCGCAGACGTCCAGAACCGAGTCTGCTCTGCGGCCGGAGCAGTAGTCATGACGAGCCCAGGGGAATGGCTTCGAGGACTTCGGGAAGAACTTCACCTCACGCGCATGGCGGTCGAGCGCCTCACCGGCGAGATCGCGCGTGGTGCCAACGATGAGCGCTATCGGATTCGACGCGGACGACTCGCCGACATGGAAGATGACAAGGCCGCGCCAGACATTTTCGAGGCTCAGAGCCTTAGCAAATGCTACAAGGTAACCTATCCCTCGATCTTGCAGGCTTTCGGCGTGAGTCTGGAAGACTCCGAGGATCTGCCGAAGGGCTCGACACACTCCGGCGAGACCACAAAACAGTGGTCCTTCGCTGACACCGAGCGGCCGTTTTCCCTCACATTTCAGAGCAAGATCAGCTTCGATAAGACGCGACTAGTGACCGAGAGCGCAGAAGAACTGGGAGTGCCTGCAATTGTGCGCCAGCGCTTGGATGCAGGTCAGTTTCGACTGGGCATCATCGGGTTGAATGACGACACCATGGACGATCTTGTTCCAGGGGGTTCCGTGGTTGTGATTGACAAATCGCACAACACAGTCGAGATGCGTGACTGGAAAACTATTCACGAACGGCCGATCTACTTTGTATGGCACGAAGACGGCTATAGTTGCTCCTGGTGCAACGTCGTACGTGACACCCTGTTCATCGTGCCTTATCCGACGTCCCGCCGGCCGGTGATGATTTTCAAGATGCCGCGCGCCGCGACTATTATTGGTCGCATTATTCACGTGTGGCCTCCTTTGATCATCGAAAGGACACCATCGTAAGGGGCCACCAAAGCATGTTCTAATTGTTTACGCGTGTTGTCTGGCCCGCGGGAAAAGTCTGGCAAGCCACGATCGCGGAGCCACCGTTTGCCCGGGCCGACGAATCAAGCGCTTCGCTTCGAGCGATTGAAGAAATTCAACCACATCGGAAAGAAGCTGGGATCGGGGAACCGCAAAATCCTGAACCAAATCGTCCGCGATCTCATCAACGGAATGATGCGTTTTCAAGAGCTCCCAAATCTTCAATCCGACGGGATTGAGACTGAAGCAGATCCCCTGCTCAATATCCAACAGTACGGCTCCGTCCTCGGAAGCGGTCTCCCGGACGCTCGGTGCAATCACGATGTCTTCGGTAGTCATGATCGGCTCCTCTAGAGCTCCCCTTGGTGGACTCTTGATGTTGCCCAGGCCGCGCATCGGGAAAATATGCCTCTTCACCTAGGCGTCCGCAAAGAAACATTTTTGCTGCAGGAATTCATGCAGGCGGATCTAGTGGCGAACTCGGCGGATCAACGAACAAGACGCATCGATCAGCAACTCTAAGTTCTTGGGCCGATTGAGATTCGTTTCGCCAAGCATCAAGCCTTAAGACTTGAGAGATTGGTTCCCGCCGTTCAGACTGGCGCGTACTGGTTGGACAGGTTCTCGAATGCGTGCAGGAATTCGTGCACGGCGGCGACGGCCGCAGCGTGGCGGGTCGCGTCACTTCTACAACTAGATACGAAGGACCGCTCCTCCTTACCCGCTGAAATGCAATAGGTTACGGGCACGTTAAGGCGTCGGAACAGAGGCATGTACGTCGACCGCGGTGTCGAAATTGCGGCAGTGAAAAAATAGTTGTTCAGTTTCTTCCGAGTTGCGCTAGGTAGTCAGCATGGCGAGCGAAGGGAAATCTATGTCTTCTGAACTGAACTGGCTTACCCGACAGGCGCGCCCTGTGCTGTCGCTCCTTGCCGTAAATCTCGTCTTCATGGTTCTAGGCAGTGGACTTTCTCTCCTCGATCCCCTTGTCGTAAGGTGGTTGATCGACGTTGCTCTCCCAAAACGGGATCTCCGCCTTGTTCTGTTTGGCACCCTGGTCTTCTGTGTTGTGTATTTGGCAAGCGTGATCGTGAGCTACCTATCCTCTTTTATGAGCTGTGT